>CALVHF010000120.1 GCA_944327295.1 uncultured Desulfovibrio sp.
GTCCAGTGGCAGGACAACCACGCCCGCTTCCCGCAGGGCGTTGACTGCTTCTTCTGCGGCGAGGGTCAGGTCAGCGGACTGCCGCGCACAACCGTTCTGCACGGCCAGGCGTAACAGCGCGTCCCGGACAAGGCGTCCCCAAGAGAAATCTTCCCAAAAAAAATCCTCCCAAAAGAAATCCCAAGGGGGCGGACGCCTGTGCCCGGAGCGATGCACCAAAAAAATCACGAACAAAAGCCACACAGGGCTTTTCGCTACGGAGAACACCACCCATGTATGTCGCTGTCAAAGGCGGAGAACAGGCCATTGCTGCAGCCCATGCCCTTTTGCATGAGGAGCGCAGGGGCCCCAAGGACATTCCCGACCTGTCCCTCGATCAGATAGGTCATCAGCTCAAGTTTGCCGTGGACCGCGTCATGGCCGAGGCCAGCCTCTACAATCCGAGGCTTGCGGCCCTGGCCATCAAGCAGGCCGCGGGCGATCTGCAGGAAGCCGTCTTCCTGCTTCGTGCCTACCGCACCACCCTGCCGCGCTTTGTGCCGAGCCTGCCCGTCGACACGGACCGCATGCGCATCAGCCGCCGCATTTCCGCCACCTGGAAGGATCTGCCCGGCGGCCAAATACTGGGGTCCACCTTCGACTATACCCACCGTCTGCTCGACCGCTCCCTTATCGATGGTGCAGACGATGACACGGCCAGCGAGACCAAAACCGGACACGGCGAGGCCGAGGCCCTGGCTGTCGACCCCAACTGGAAGGCCGACGGCCACCTTGCTCCCGTTCCGCCCATCATGCCGAGAGCAGCCCTGGCTCTGGAACAGGACGGCCTCCTCGAGCGATCCTGGTCCGTGGCAGGACCTTGTGCCAGGAAGACGGACGATCCCTGCGATGTGCAAAAGGCCTGCCAGGACATTCCGGACATCACCCGCGATCCTTTGGAGCTGCCCTGCAACCGCCCCGAAGACCGGCCCCTGCGCCTGCAAATGCTCGCCCGCTCGGACGAGGGCTTTCTGCTCGCCATGGCCTATTCCACCCAGCGCGGCTTTGGCGCCGTGCACCCCTTTACCTCGGAGCTGCGCCGCGGCTTTGTGGAGCTCAGCCTCATTCCCGAGGAACTCGACTTCCCTGTTACCCTTGGCGAGCTTGAGCTCACCGAGTGCATCACCATCAGCCGCTACACGGGCACGGCCTGCGAGCCCTGCTTTACCCAGGGCTATGGCCTGGCCTTTGGCAACAACGAGCGCAAGGCCATCTCCATGTCCATTGTGGACCGCGCCCTGCGCGCCCACGAGATGGAAGAAGAGGAAACAGGTCCAGGACAGAACCCCGAATTTGTGCTCATGCACGGCGACAGCGTGGATGCCTCGGGCTTTGTGCAGCACATCAAGCTCCCCCATTACGTGGACTTCCAGGCCGAGCTCTCCCTCATCCGCGAGCTGCGCAGCAAGAACAGGAACACGCACGAAGAGACAGGCGCCGGGGACAGCACTGTGGAGGACGCCCAATGATATTGCAGCAGGATGCCACAGCCAGCGTGGCACAGGAAACCGAGACCGCTCCCCTGGCTGGCTACAACTTTGCCTATCTTGACGAGAGCAGCAAGCGCATGGTCCGCCGCGGCCTGCTGAAGGCCGTAGCCATACCGGGCTATCAGGTGCCCTTTGCGGGCCGGGAAATGCCCATGCCCTGCGGCTGGGGCACAGGCGGCATACAGGTCACGGCCAGCATCATAGGCCCTGACGACGTGCTCAAGGTCATTGATCAGGGCTCGGACGAGACCACCAATGCCGTCTCCATCAGATCCTTCTTCAAGCGCACCACGGGTGTTGCCACAACCACGCACACCAAGGATGCCTCCATCATCCAGACCCGCCACCGCATCCCCGAGGAACCGCTCACGGAAGCCCAGATCCTTGTCTACCAGGTCCCCCTGCCAGAACCTCTGCGCTGGCTTGAGCCCAGCGAGCAGGAAACACGCATGCTGCACGCCCTGGAAGAATACGGCCTCATGAACGTGAAGATTTACGAGGACATCATGCGCCATGGCACCATTGCCATGAGCTTTGACTACCCCGTGCGCGTGGCCGGCCGCTACATCACGGCGCCTTCGCCTATTCCCCGCTTCGACAACCCCAAGATGCATCAGAACCCGGCCCTGCAGCTCTTTGGCGCCGGCCGCGAAAAGCGCCTCTATGCCATTCCGCCCTACACGGACGTGAAGAGCCTGGACTTCGAGGACTATCCCTTCACCGTGCAGCACTGGGACGAACCCTGCGCCCTGTGCGGATCCACTACAAGCTATCTCGACGAAGTGGTTCTGGACGACAAGGGCACGCGCATGTTCGTCTGCTCGGACAGCGACGCCTGCCAGGCCACCCTGGCCCGGAAGCAGGCAGCCCAGGAGACACACAACCAGGGCACAACTTCTTCCAACGGTTGCGAGGCCTGATTCCCCATGAACATGCTCAATTCTTCCACACCCCTGCTCAAGGCACGCAACCTCACCAAGCGCTACGGCGAGCACATAGGCTGCCAGAACGTCAACCTGGATCTGTGGCCTGGCGAAGTCCTGGGCATCGTCGGCGAGTCCGGCTCCGGCAAGTCCACCCTGCTCAACATGCTCTCCGGCCGCCTCACCCCCACCTGCGGCCAGGTGCTCTACCGCAGGGATCCCTCGTCACAGCTTCTGAACGCGCATCACACCCAAACGACGGAGACCGGCAACGAAACTGGCACACACGATCCCGATGCTGGTCTGGAAATCGATCTGCACACCCTCTCCGAAGGCGAGCGCCGCCGCCTGCTGCGCACAGAGCTTGGCTTCGTGCACCAGAACCCCAGGGACGGCCTGCGCATGCGCGTGAGCGCCGGCGCCAACATAGGCGAGCGCCTCATGGCCCGCGGCGACCGCCACTACGGCCATCTGCGCACAACGGCCCTGGAGTGGCTCGACAAGGTGGAGCTCTCGCAAGCGCGCATCGACGATGCACCGGCAAGCTACTCCGGTGGCATGCAGCAGCGCCTGCAGATTGCCCGCAACCTTGTCACAAGCCCCAGGCTTGTCTACATGGACGAGCCTACAGGCGGCCTGGACGTCTCCGTGCAGGCACGACTTCTGGACCTTATCCGCAGGCTTGTGCGCGACATGGGACTGGCCGTGATCCTGGTGACCCACGATCTGGCCGTGGCACGTCTGCTCTCCCACAGGCTCATGGTCATGTACCACGGGAACGTGGTGGAAGAGGGCCTCACCGACCAGGTGCTGGACGATCCCCATCACGCCTATACCCAGCTGCTCGTCTCTTCCATCCTGCAGGGCTAGCAGGCTGGATTCAGGAGATTTTTCCCGAGGTTTCTTTCAAGGATTGTTCCCATGTCCCAGACCGTTATCGAAGTCAAGGATTTGTGCAAATACTTCATTCTGCATCAGCAGGGCGGCATCCGCATTGATGCCCTGGACAACATCAGCTTCACCGTGGAGGCCGGCACATGCGTGGCCCTCTACGGCCCCTCGGGCGCTGGCAAGTCCACCCTGCTCAAGACCCTGTACGGCAACTACCTGCCCACCTCGGGCAGCATCCTTGTGCACTGCCCGGGGGGCGTTGTGGACATAGCCAAGGCCGATCCGCGCACCGTGAGCATGCTCAGGCACACCTGCATAAGCTACGTGAGCCAGTTTTTGCGCGTGATCCCCAGGGTCTCCACCCTGGATCTCGTGGCCGAGCCCCTGCTCTGCGCAGGCGTGGACGAGGAAACCGCCCGCAGGCGCGCCTGCGATCTGCCCGCCCGCCTGAACCTCCCCGCAAGACTCTGGAACCTGGCCCCTGCCACCTTCTCCGGCGGCGAGCAGCAGCGCGTGAACATTGCCCGCGGCTTCATCCGCCCCACCCCCATCCTGCTCCTCGACGAGCCCACAGCCTCCCTGGACGCCATGAACAGGAAGGTGGTCGTGGAGCTCATAAAAGAGGCCTGTGCCAATGACTGCGCCGTGGTCGGCATCTTCCACGACGACGACACCCGCGAGCAGGTGGCCACAAGCCTTGTGCACATCAACGAACATCACGACGCAGAGCTCAAGTCTGCCTAACACCCTTCCTGTCATCCCAGGAACCTGCTGCCTTCCGCTCCCGCAGGACAAGAAAACAAAAGGAAAGGCAGCAGGGATTCTTCAGGATATCCTTGATCTAGGTACTCCCCATGAACGAACTTGTTTTTGACAATTGCACCGTGGTCCTTGAGCACGAAACGATGCCCGGACACGTGCTTGTGCGCGATGGCCGCATCGCTTCCGTGGCCAAGGGCCCGGCCCCGCAGAACGTGCCGCACCACGACTGCGAGGGCGGCTACCTCATTCCCGGCCTTGTGGAACTGCATACCGACAACCTGGAAAAGCACCTCATCCCCAGGCCCAAGGTGGTCTGGCCCCATGCCGAGTCCGCCTTCTTTGCCCATGATGCCGAGATCATTGCCGCCGGCATCACCACGGTCTTTGATGCCCTGTCCGTGGGCGAGTACCACGACAAGGGCCGCATTGCCATGCTGGGCGGCGCCGTCAAGGCCCTGAATGCCTGCAAGGAGAGCGACAAGCTGCGTGCCGATCATCTTCTGCATTTGCGCTGCGAGGTGGCCGATCCGCGCATGCAGGATCTCTTCTTCCCCCTGAGTGACGATCCAAGCCTCCATCTTGTCTCCCTCATGGACCACACCCCCGGTCAGCGCCAGTGGCGCAATACCGACTCCTACCGCACCTATTACAGCAAGATCATCACCTGGACCGATGACGAATTCAACCGCATGATGGACGATCTCAAGGCCCGCCGCGATGCCTGCGCCGACGACAATGCGGCAAGCGTGGTCTCCTTCTGCCATCAGCGCCATCTGCCCATGGCCAGCCACGACGACACCCTGGTCGAGCATGTGAACGAGGCCCTGGCCAACGGCATCTGCATCAGCGAATTCCCCACCACCGAAGAAGCCGCCCGCTATGCGGCGGAAAGCGGCATGACCGTGCTCATGGGCGCCCCCAACATCGTGCGCGGCGGCTCCCATTCCGGCAATGCCAGCGCCCAGACCGTGGCCGAAGAAGGCTACCTTGGCGCCCTGTCTTCGGACTATGTGCCCAACAGTCTTCTTGACGCCGTCTTTACCCTGGCAACGAACGGCATCATGTCCCTGCCCGAGGCCCTGCAGCTTGTGACGAGCCGCCCGGCCGACGCCGTGGGACTCAAGGATCGCGGCCGCATTGCCGAAGGCCTGCGCGCCGACTTGGCCGTTCTCTCTCTTGTGGACAATGTACCCCTTGTGCGCTCCG
>CALVHF010000121.1 GCA_944327295.1 uncultured Desulfovibrio sp.
ATCTGTTCCCCTGCTGCAAGGCAGGGCGTTGCGTGGAGCTGTTCTCTTCTCATCAGAAGACCCCCTCCTGTACCTGCATCCAGACAATGAGCAGGGCTGCGGCACAAATGGTGACAAGAAGTCTGGAACACTGCATGCCCAGGACAATGATGCAGGCCAGGGGCATGGGAAAGATGCCAAGAGCTGTGGGCAGGTTGCGGCGCAGGGTGCGCACAGGGTTGCCCACGGCGCTGGAAATGAGCATGGCCAGCAGAATCTGCGGCCCTGTGATAAGCCCCTGGGCTGCCAGAGAGGCCGAGACCGTGGCGGACTGGATGAGGCCGCCCATCTGGGCCGCCATGATGGTGAGCAGTTCCTCGGGCACAAAGCGGCTCACCGTGGCCGGCACAAGCTGGTCCCAGAAGTCCAGGGAGCCTGAGCGCAGGAGCCATTCCATGGCAAGGATCAGGGGTACGGACACGCAGGCAAGCCGAAAGAGCAGGGAGCCAGCTCGCACAAGGCCCATGGCAAGGCAGGTGCGCCAGGGAAGGACAGGCTGGAAGCCTTGCGCTGCGGGCAGGGGCCTTGTGTCTTCCTCCACGGGATTGTGCAGCCTGTTCCAGACAAGGACGCAGGCGATGACGAGGGCGCCGCCCGCAAACTGTATACCGAAAAAGCACAGCCCCGGCAGGCCAATGGCTGCCACCACGGGGTAGAGCACGCGCATGGAGTGGGAGACATGGGCAAGATAGCTGTTGATCATGCCTCCGGCAATGAGAGCGGCCTTGCCGATCTCGCCTTTTGCATGGCTTGCCACCAGCATGCTGTCTGCCGCAGGGCAGGACACAAGGGCCGTGGGCAGGGCCAGCCCCACAATGTGCGGCAGCCGGGCAGCCCTGGTGAGGCGGCCCAGGGACGAGGCCAGAAAGCGGTACCAGCGGCGCCCCTCGATGAGGCTGCCAAGCAGTGCGCCCAGGCCCACAAAGCAGAAGAGCCTGGCAAAGAGGAAGGCCCTGTGTGCCAGACGGTCCAGCCTGTCCGGGGCATTCGGGGTGTCCCGGGCGTCCTGGCCTGTACGGTGCTGCCGGACTTTCGGTGCCCGGTGCACAGTGTCGGCCCCGGCCTTCCGGTCTGTGTCCGGGATCAGGGCTTTGTCCCTGTGCGAAACGTGCTCAGGGGGCTTTGTGCCCTGGGCCAGGGAAGGCACAGGGCGCGCCTTGCGCGTGTGTCCGGAGCCTGGCATGTTGAGGGTGAGCCAGCAGGAGAGCATCATGGCCACAACGAGCCAGGCGCACCAGACAGGGCTTTTCCAGGGCGGCTTTCGCGTGTGGCGGCGGCCCTGTTCGGGAGCGTGTGCAGGAGTGGAAGCCTTGGGCATCAGGGGCGCAACTCCTGTCAGACAGGTTTTTTGCCAGCGGCCTTTTTGCGCACCAGCATGAGCGAAAGGTAGTTTTCCGGACGCTGCCCTATGGCCTCAAGATTCCTGGAGAGAAATTCCCTTTCCTGCGTCAGGTTTTCTCCGTAGAGGACCTCCAGGGACGGATCCTGTGCCTGTTCTTCCTGCACGCGCCGCAAAAGGGCGTCCCTGCTGCGGTAGGTCTTCAGAAGAATGGTGGAGGTCCCAGGCTCGAAGGTCAGCGTGTCGGCCATGTCCTTCGTAAAGGAAGGAATGATGGTCAGGCGCTCCTTCTGCTCCGCAAGAACCTGGCCTGCCCTGGCCGCAAGGGCGCTCCAGGAGGTGATGCCCGGCACAATCTCCACGCGCAGGTCTGGCAGGATCTCGCGCACCAGGGGCAGGACGGAGCCAAAGGTGGAGTAGGAGAGGGTGTCGCCCAGGGTTGTGTAGGCACAGTCCTGGCCTTTGCCCAGTTCCTCGGCGATGAGGCGGGCATTTTCCTGCACCTGGCGGACCCGTTCCTCCCTGTTCATGGACATGCTGAACACAAGGCGGACAATGCGGCCCTGTGGATTCTGGGAGCGGACCACGGCCTCGGAGGTACTGTCCTCCACATGGGCCGAGATGACCGTGAAGAGGACAGGGCAGGTCTTGAGCAGCCGTGCGGCCCTGAGCGTCAGAAGTTCCGGATCGCCAGGTCCTATGCCGATGCCGTAGAGGGTTCCTGTTGTGCCTGGTTGCATGGGTCGATTCCTTGTCGAAAAAAGGCCTGTTGGGGGCCCCGTCTTTGAGAGCGTCTGGAGGCCCTGGCCTTGTGAAAGAGGGAAGAGCGAAAGAGGGGAGAGAAGGTGTCGCAGAAAAATGCCCTGGACAGTGGAAGAGCAAGGGGCAGGAAAGGATGTGTGCAGCTGTACCATATGGGCAGCTGCACACGAAACAACACTGGAAGGCCCTGGTCTGCTAGAAGATCTTGGCCGGATGGACCAGATCGTCTGTTGTTTCAGCCGTGTGGCGCACAAAGATGTTCTGTATGCCAGGCAGGCTGCCAAGACCCGTGAGGCGGGCTTCCACCTTCAGGCCGCGGGCCTTGAGCTGGGAGGCCCAGCTCTCCTCGTCTTCTCCTGCCAGATCGTTTTGGGCGTGGTCGCCTGCCACGAGCATGAAGGGCTGCAGATAGACCTTGTCCGGCTTCTGGGCCTCAATCTCGTGCACAAGCTCGGCAAAGCCGTTGCCACCCTCCACGGTGGCAAGGAAGACTCTGGGATCGCTTGTGTTGAAGGCCGTGGCCACACAGGCAAGAGTCAGGTCGCCAGGGCCCCTGTTGTTGCCATGCCCCATGAGCACCACGGCATCACGGGCTGTGCGGGCGGCTGGCAGGGTGCCCATGACGGCGCAAAGGACCTCTTCCAGATCGCGGCTGGACTCAAGCAGGGGGTGCCCAAGCCAGACATGATCAAAGAGCGTGGGATGCAGGGTCACATAGCGCACAAGCAGACGCTGCAGCTGAGAGAATTCCTCGCCAGGGGTGATGTGCAGACTCTGGACGCGTACATCCACAAGGCCTCGCCTGGCGCATTCGTCCAGGGCTTCCCGCACAGAGAAGACCTTTTGACCTTCCCTGGCAAGCTTGGCGCGGATTTTGTCCGAAGTGTAGGCCCAGAGGAGGGGGGTGTCCGGAAAGGCTTTTGCATAGGCCTCTTCCATATCCATCAGGGAGGATTGGGCAGAGTCCACGCTGGTGCCGAAGGCCACAAGCACGATGCCAGAGGGCTGGGCTGCCTGGGCAAGGCTTGCCAGACAGAACTGGCAGACCAGAAAAAGGGCAAGAAGAAGGGATCTGAGGAGCCGGGGTTGTCTCATGATGTGTCTCCTTGGGAAGGAATAGAACACAGTTGTGAGGCACCCGCAGGAGGGTACGTCTCGCCGTTTTTGGGAGAGACGTCTGTCGAATCCGGCCGGGAACCTGAAACGTGAGAGGCCCGGTCGAAAGAAGAGCAACAACCCAAAAGGAACCCGTGGGTGCGGCCAGAAAAGAAGGAGGCAGGTCGGTCTTCCGACTCTCGGGTCATCCTCTGTCTGCGCCTTCCCGCCCCTTGCGTTGTTGAGGGCAGTGGCCTTGCTGCAGACATTGTCTCCGATTACGGCGGCGGGGTCCGTGCCGGACTTGCACCGGCTTCCCGGGAACGGGGCTCTGCTGTGTACGAGAGACGCGTTCATACCATGCCTGCCGGGCATTGTAGTGTGTGGCGCTGACCTGTCAAGTCAGGGCAAAAAGCCGGCAGCAGGCCCTGGGAATGATGCGTGATGCAGGGCACATCTGGATGTTCTTTGCGATTCGGGGTCTTTTTCGGTAGCTTTTTTTTGAGGAGAAGTCCCTGGAGGCATCGTTCCTGCGCAAGGGCGATTTTCCAGGAACAGACAGGAACAACGGCAAGGAGGGAGAGCATGAACGAGGACACGGCACTGTTTGCCCTGGAGGATTTGGGGGAGGATTTTGTGCAGGGAACAGATCGGGCACACGCATCAGGCCTTATGGGCGTTCTTCTGGCCGGAGGCCGTTCCTCGCGCATGGGGCAGGACAAGGCCACCCTGCAGCTTCCGGGCAGGGGGACTGTGCTGGAACAGCTGCTTGGGCTTGTGGCAGGTTTTGTTCCGCAGATCCTCATTTCCGTGCGCAGCAAGGAACCGTGTGCAGCCCTGGCCGACAGATTTGCCCGGGAACACGGGATCCCGGTGCGTCTCATTCCGGACAGAACCAGGGAAATCGGGCCCATGGGCGGCCTGTACACATCCCTCCTGGCAGCCAGGGAGGAACACTGTGCAGGCTGTCTTGTTGTTTCCTGCGATGTGCCCCTGCTTGTGCCAGACCTTCTGAAACGCCTTGTGGAGCACTGGGAAAAGTACCCGGAAGCCCTTGTGACGGCGCTGCAGGATTCCCGGGGCTGGATTCATCCTCTGGTGAGCCTCTGGAGCGTGCAGGCCATTGCCTTTCTGGAACGAGCCATGATGAGTGGGAACTATTCCCTTCGCAAGTCCATTCCAGCCGAACATTGGCAGGCCGTTGCCTGCACGCCTGAGGAAGACGTGTTCCTTGCCAATGTCAATACCCCGCAGGAATGGCAGCACATTTGTGCGCTCCTTGAACAGGGAGTGCCCGGGAAAGGCAGGTGCTGATCCATAGGGCAGGGGCTTCGCATGAGGGGAGGGGATCAGGGCTCTTCCTTTCAGAGAAGCTCCCAGCGGCCACCCCTGGCCGGACCGATGCGGCGCAGTTTCCCCTTCTGGCGCAGGGCAGCAAGATGCTTTTTCACAGCCCGGGCAGAGATGTGGAGTGTTTTGGCCATCTCCCTGGCCGAGAGCTCTGGATTGGCACGGAGCAGAGCGAGGATTTTTTTCGAACTGGAAGGCAGACTTTCCGAACGTATCCATTCAGTCATATGCCCGCGGAAACAGGGAAAACACTCTTGAGGAGAGCAGCCAAGATACTGGCCCTGTTTCAAAACCACGTGGTTAAGCCATTTCATCCTGCCAACCCCGCAGGCAAGAGAGACTGGATGTGCACAGGACCACAGAGATTGCGCTTTCAGGAGAAGTGACTGAATGGATACCAAATCCTTGGGCACTGTTGTGGCAATGCTAATCCTTCGGAGCGTATGATGCCAGGTTAACCTGAGTTCCCGGGTAGATTTTACTACCACACCCTGAGATGTGTTCAGGGGCATCACCCCCCACGTGAGTATT
>CALVHF010000122.1 GCA_944327295.1 uncultured Desulfovibrio sp.
AAGTACTACAACCTCAAGTTCCGCTATGTGCCCTACCGCTCCACACCTGAAGTCATGAAGGAAATTGCGGCAGGCCGTCTGCACTTCCATGCCGATATGCCTGTTGCCCTGGCCCAGTACGAGGTCTATGGCCTTGTGCAGTTCTCGGACAGGAAGGTGGCCAATCTGAACATGCCCAACTCCGCTGACATTGGCCTCAACAAGAACTTTATCATGTGGCAGGCCTGCATTGCGCCCAAGGGCATTCCCGCCGATGTGCTGAAGGTTCTTGTGGACACCATGCGTGAAGTGGTGAACAGCCCCGAATACGCCGAAGCCATTCAGCGGCTCTCCATGAATGTCTGGTGGATGGAACCGGACGAGGCTCAGGCCTTCTATGCAAAGGAATTTGTGTCTTACGGCGAGGCTCTGAAGGAAGCCCTGAAGAAGTAGACGTCCTCTGATCCTGAATGCGAGTGAAGCCCGGTGCTGCAATCCTCTGAGTCGTTGCGTCACCGGGCTTCCGTGTTCTGTTGCCCAGGAGCCCCGGTCCATCGGTGCACCAGTTCATCGGCTGCCGCAGCCAGGTACCGGCAGCGCCGCATGCGATCGGCAGTGACTCATATCCGCAGGACGTGAGGCACGCTCCTGTGTGAGTGCACTGTTCATGAAGTCTCGTGTTCAGGCAGGACGGACAGGGTGATGATTTGTCCTGTGGCTGTTGCGTAGCGCACGAGCGAGCGCAGGGAAACATGCCCGGACTCCATTCGGGCATCGGCAGACAGGGAGCCCCCCATTGTCTCTGCCACATCCTTTTGCGTCATGCCTGCCCTAGCGCGAGCCGAGATCAGGGCCTGGCTCTGCGAAATTCCTGTTCCTGGGCTTTCCAGGCCACCCGGTATTCAGGATCGTTTTGCATCTGCTCTTCATGATAGTCTGAAACGTGTCTGCCCATTGCAGCACATTCTTATGTCCCTATGTCCCTGAGAACGCATCTGCAGATTCATCAGCAGACGTCTCCAGGGATGTTTTGGGGAAACGGGCCGGTACCGGCAGCCGGGCCTTTCTGTCACGTCCTGCCTTGCGGGGATCAGCCCCATTGCCGCTGAAAATGCCTGAATTTCGCCCTGTGCCGGCCTTCTGCTTCACCTGAAGCAGAAGGCCCTGGAAAAAAAGGCAGGATTGAGCCATGCACGAGGACGAGCCCAGGGCAACTGTCCCAAGGATCGGGAAGGCCTCGTGGTGGAGGTGTCCCATGCACGGACGGGATTTCATCATCAGGGCCGGAGCAGCCGGACTCGGCGCTGCCCTTGCTGGCAGAGAGACGATCTGCGCCGGCGAACCAGCAGCCTCATCAAAAGCTGCCGCTGCCGCACAGGCACTCAGAGGAGAAAAAGTCATGAAGCACAAGGTTGTCGTCACGGTTCTCGACAAGAAGGTCTTTCCCGAACTGCAAAGGCAGTACTGCGCCGATCCCGATGCCGGTCCCTGTCCCTGCTACAATGTGGGCGATACCTTTGTTTTTGAACGCGGCAATGGCAGGGACGATTACTGGCACATGGGCCTGAACACCCTCACGAAGACAACGGCCGATCCAAAGACCGTTGCCGGAGGCCCGGCCCAGCCCTTCTGCTCCGAAGCCTGGGACGCTGTCTCCCGCTACATCTATGCCGGCCTGCAGGGCGGGTCCATCATGCGCGGCTGGATGAAGAAGGAAAACGAGATGATCACCTGCTGCAACGACGGCACACGGCCCGTGATCTTCAAAATCGAGCGCATCGACGAGGAAGAATAGTCAGGGAAAGACATCTCAAGACAGGTCCGGAAAAGACGATTCCGGAGAGGCCCGGCTTCCGGCACTGCGAAGGCAGGCAAAAGGGGCGTCAGGCGTCTCGCGCAGTCCGAATCTGTGCCTGTTCCTGGCGCAGCGTAAGGAGACGGCGAGGGGCATGCCTCAGGAGCTTCGTGCCTCGTCCGTGCACAGCTGCGCCAGGGCGGGCACATCGCTGATCGTGATTCGGGCCCGTGTGGTCGAAAGAATGCCCTGCCCGCGCAGCCAGGTCAGTTCCCTTGTGATCTGTACCTGGCTCATGCCAAGGATGTCGGCAAGATCTTCCTGCGTCATTTCGATGATGGGACCAGAGTTGGCGGGCTGATGCATGGTGAGCAGATACCTTTCGGGAACCTTGAGGCCGGTACCCTGCATGTCGAAGAGGCTTTGCATGCACCTGAGTAACAATGCGTCTTCATCACGGGAGGCAGTCTTGCTCCGAGTAGTCTTCCTGCTTGTAGTCATGTAAGGCTCCTTGTGCATTCTGTTCTTTGAGGATAACTAGCTTGCGGTGTGAACTATCACAGGCTGTGTTTCATTCAAACTCCTACCTGTGGTCAGTGCCCCGCCCCATTCCCTCAGGAGAGGGGCACTCCTACCTCTTCAACTTCAATTTACACATAGAATCTTACACTCCCGTATGAGCGGAGAGTGGGCAAGGCCGCACAGGACGGTGGCAAGCAAAAGGAAGGCCGAGCTCACACGCAGGACAAGGGCGCTGCCAAAGCGCCGGATAAACCAGCTCGAGGAGAGCAGGGCCAGGAGGCTGGAGCCTCCTATGCACAGGAGCAAAAGGCCAATCTGGGCCTCGTCTGCGCCGGTCTGCGCCTTCAGGGCAGGCAGGCGCGAGGTGAACAGGCCGTAGGAGATGCCGGGGCACAGGAAGAAGTAGGCGCAGGCAAGACGCCTGCGCAGAAACTCGGTTCTGTAGGATTTCATGAAAGTGAACCTGATCAGATGTGAACGGGAGCCGTGCTGGCCGGGCCATGCAGGCGAGACGCCCTGAAGAGGGCTTTTCGCGCTACAGCCCCGATATAATAAAGTATGGGGTAACCCTAGAGTCAAGCAGGCGACCGAAAAAGAGGTGCGCTGGCATCAAAACGTCATAAGGAAGAGCGGCTTGTGCGCAGCCCTGCCATGACTTCCATAGACTTCCATGGCTGCCAGGGCGGCCGGGACTGCCCAGACTGCCAGGGGGGCCCGTAACAAGGGGACACGGGAACAAGCGCAAGGCATTCCTGACAAAAAGCGGCGTTGCAAAAAAGTGTTCTTGCAAAATGAGCAGGCTTGGGTATGGTGCGTACAGCAGGATTCGGTCCTTAAGTCCGTTCGTCCGCCAGGGCGTCTCCTCATAAGAGAGCGGCACGAGATGTGCCGTACCGCAAGCGTCCTGCAAAGGGCTTGTTCCTGCCCAATCCCACATGTTCCGTTTTTTTGAGGTGCAGCAGCAATGCGCAATTCCATTCCCCGTGTCGTGGCCATACACGACATTTCCGGCATAGGGCGCACGTCCCTGACCGTGGCCATTCCCATCCTTTCCTGCATGGGCATACAGCCCATCCCGCTGCCGACAGCCGTGCTGTCCACGCAGACCGTGGGAACCTCGGGCTTTTCCTTTCTGGATCTGACCGAAAACATGAAGGCCATGCTGACCCACTGGGAAGATCGCAGGGACAGTTTTGACGGCGTCTATTCGGGCTTCATGGCCTGTCCGGAACAGATGGAATCCGTGACGCGCTGCGTGGACAACCTGCTCTGCGAGGACGGCCTGGCTGTCATTGATCCGGTGCTTGGCGACGACGGCGTGCTCATTCCCACCATGACCGAAGCCATGGTGACCAAGATGCGCTGGCTCATACAGAAGGCCTCGGTCATCACCCCGAACTTCACGGAAGTGTGCCTGCTGCTTGGCGAACGCTACGAGGGCCACCATCCCCTGGAGGAACTCAAGCAGTATTTGCGCGCCCTGGCCGGCTTTGGCCCGGACATCGTGGTAGGCACGAGCATGCCCATCATAGAGGACCCGGAGCCGCAGTATTCCTCCGTGCTGGCCTACGAGCGCTCCATAGACAAGTTCTGGCGCGTGGACTGCGACTACATCCCGGCCCACTATCCGGGCACGGGCGACATCTTTGCCTCTGTGCTCACGGGCAGCCTCATGCAGGGCGACTCCCTCTCGCTCTCCATAGACAGGGCCATACAGTTTACAACCCTTGGCGTGCGCGCCACCTACGGTCAGGATGTGCCTCCGGTGGAAGGGATTTTGCTTGAGCGCAACCTCTCCACCCTGCGCCAGCCCCTCTCCTTCTGCCAGACACGGCTTGTGCCGTAAGCGACAAGATTTCCGGGGAGGTCAGCCCTGCCAGGGACGCTCTGCCTGTGCCTTGTGCCCGGGAGTGCCGAACGCTTCAGCTCGTCCTGGTCTCCCGGCCGTGCACATTGGTACCTGCCACAGGATTTTCCATGCCTGAAGCTTCACACATTCTCTGCAGCACCAGGGGGATGTCCGCTCTGCCTCTGTCATGCGTTCCATCCGAACAGGCCATGACGCAAAGAGCTGGTCCACTCCCTTGGGCGGGTCCCTGATGCCGAACGGGGCATCTACAGGAGCAGGGAGAGAGGCGTCTTTGCCCTTGATCTCGGGACAATGACGTTCTCTCCTGCACCGGCTGACCGTGTGGACACGACAAGGCGCCAAAACGCTTGGGGAGACGCTTGGGAAGAATGGAGAGTGGACTTTGGCGAGGTCTTCCTGTTCGATCAGCTCATCAAACAGCCTGGCTTGACTCTTTTTTAGGCAGCGTCCTTGCGTCCTTGTGCACTAATCAGTAGACTTGTCGCGGGCTGTCACGCAATTCCCGGTGCCGGTACGGCACAAGGAGTCCTTTTTGCGGGCAGCACGGGTCAAATCAGGCTGATTTTTCTGCCATCCGGGGACGGTCATGTTGCAACGTTTTGTCAAGCCAGTCATCTTTGTTCTCTTTTTCCTTGCCATTGTCACCTGCGCCATTGTGACGGGCCGCGGAGAAAGCTTTACAAACCCCTTTATCCTGGGCCGGTATGCAGACTTTGCAACGCAGTCCCCGCTCCTCTCCCTGCTTCTGCTCATCGTGGCCCTGCCGCCGGCGCTGCTGGTTGTTCTTGTGCCCGAGCCCGTGGCCATTACCCTGGCCGTGTCGG
>CALVHF010000123.1 GCA_944327295.1 uncultured Desulfovibrio sp.
CTCCTTTTCTGTATGCAGGCTGCGGGCCCTGGTGAGGCGGGCGCGCACGGCCTCGTCTGCCTGCATACGTTCTGTGCGCTCGGCATCGGAGAGACGGGCCTGGACAAGCTCCTCCTCGCCGGCAAAGCCCAGGGCCTGCAGATGGGCAAGAAGCTCTGTGTGCAGGCCCTCGGAGCGGCGTGCGGCCCGCTCAAGCTCGGTGGCAAGGCCGGCAAGTCGTTCCTCGCAGCCTGTGCACAGCTTCTCGGCATCGGCAGCCTTCTTGCGCACAGTTTCAAGGGCTGTACGGGCCTTTTGCAGCACATTCCGTGCCTCTTTTTCCTCGCTGTCGGGATTTCTGCTCCCAAACTGCTGCGCCCGCCTGCTCCGTGCCTCGTCACGTTCGGCGGCACGGCTCGCCACAAGACTCTGCGCCTCCTGAAACTGGTGTTCCATCTGGGCAAGCCTGGCCGTTTCGGCCTCCACCTTCTTGTCCAGCTCGGTGAGGTCAGCCTGCAGCTTTTCGGCCTGGTCTTCCAGCCCTTTTCGCTGACCAAGGCGCTCGTGCAAAGTCCTCAGGATGTCGTTCGCATCCGCGTCTTCTGCTGCGAGGCCATAGGGGGCAAGAGCTTCGGCCAGTTCGCGAATCTGTGTCGCTCCCTGCTCTTCCAGGCGCTTCTGCTCGGCCTGCAGGGTGCAGGCCTGGTCCGCGCACTGTTTGAGTTCAAGCTGCACGTGCTCCACATCGGCCTGTCGGCGCAGACGCTCCGTGTTCGCCTTGGCCTCGTCCTGGGAGAGCTTGTTCACCCGGGCCTCGCAGGCCTGTACGGAACGCAGGGTGGCGGCCAGCTCGTTGCTCACCTCCTGCACCTCCTGCTGCAGGGAGCGGCCCTCTTCCAGTTCCCTGGCCCAGGCCTGCGGTGTGGCCGCACTGACAGGCAGGGCCTGGCAGCACCCCGAAAGTCCCTGCACCGTTCGGGCC
Organism: uncultured Desulfovibrio sp.; assembly: GCA_944327295.1. Classification (GTDB taxonomy): domain Bacteria; phylum Desulfobacterota; class Desulfovibrionia; order Desulfovibrionales; family Desulfovibrionaceae; genus Desulfovibrio. The sequence goes on from CALVHF010000123.1 coordinate 962, forward strand.
AGAGCCGCCGGCAGCTGCAGGGCCAGGGACGAGAGGGAGGACGCTCGAAGCGCAAGGGTGGAGGCGGCATCAGCGGCTTTGCCGAGCACGTCCTGTTCCTTGTGCCGCACCCTGGTCCGCTGGTCGATCAGGGCTGTCAGGGAGGCTTCCAGGCGGCCTGCGTCGGTGCGAAGCTGCTGCACCCTGGCATCAACCCGGGCAAGCTGCTCCTTTGATTCCTTGAGATCGGCCTGCAGGGACTGATGGTTGAGGGCCGGATCGCAGCCTTCAGCCCAGGGGTGCTCTGTCGATCCGCAGCAGGGGCAGGGCTTGCCTGCCACAAGCAGGGCGCGCTGGGCCTCCAGGTTCTGCACCTGCAGGGCCAGGGCCCACAGGGCCTCCTTGTCGTGGACCCGGGCCTGGCACAGGCTCTGCTCCTTCAGCACTTCGGGCACTCTTTCCTTGTTCAGCGTTGCCAGTCGGGCTTCCAGGTCGGCAATGGTCCCCGTGCTCTCGGTTTCTTCCTGCGCCAGGGAGAGCCAGTCCTGCACACGGTTCAGGCGATCGCGCAGGGCGTCTGCCGTCTCGCGCAAACCGTCCTGGGCGCGGCGCAGGGCCTCGGAGGTCGAAGTGCCGAGAAGATCGGCCAGGCTGGCAGCAGCCGCACTGCGGGCAGAGGTGAGTGCCTGCAGGGCCTCTTCGGCCTTTGCCTTGTCCTGGTCTGCCTTCCTTGCCTTTTTGTCCAGACCTGCCTGCGTGCGATCGAGCTTCTGGCGCTGCGCGGCAGTGCGGGCCTGGGCGCCCTGCAGCTCCCTGCGGGCTGCAAGACGCTGTTCCAGGGCCTTGAGGTCCGTGGCCAGGCCTGCATCCCGCTCGGTAGCAGCCAGTTGCTTGTGCAGCGAATCAAGGCTCGTCGCACACGCTGCCCTTTGACCGGACACCTGTTTCTGTTCCCTGAGAGCCCTCTCCTTGTCGGTCAGTACTGAGTGTGCGGCAGCACAGGCCCTGGTCCACTCCCCGTCAGCAGCCGCAATGGCCGCATCTTCCGCTCTCATCTCCCGCCAGGCGGGCTCGTTGTCGGTCAGCGCCTTTTCGGCGCAGACAACGACCTGTTCCTGCTCTGCCACCTGCGTCTGCAGTTGTGTGACCGTGGCCTGCAGGCCTGGCAGGTCCTTTTGCAGGCCGGCCTGCCTTGTGGTCAGCATCTGGCAGTTGGCCCGGCTCTCGCCAAGGCCTGCCACTTCCCTGTCCAGGGTGCGGGCCTGGGCGTCCCTGTTGAGCAGGGCTCTGCTCTCTGCCTGGCCCGCATCGGCGGCCAGGGCTGCATTGAGCTCCGAGAGGGCCTGTTCCACTTCGTCCTGCAAGGTCTTGCGGGTGGCAAGCCACGAGAGGTGCGCAGACGCCTCGGCATGACGGGTCTGCAGGCGGCCAAGTTCCTCCTTGTGGGCGGCCAGTTCCTGTGTGAGCTGCTCGCGCTCCTCGTCAGAGAGGATGAGAATGCCCTGGAGTTGATCTTCCAGCCTTTTCAGGGTCTGCACCTCGATTCGGGCGAGCTCCTGTGTCCTGCGGGAAATGAGGCTGTAGATCTCGGTCCCTGTGATGTCCTCGAGAATGGGCGAGCGGTCGGCTGCCGAAGCCAGCAGGAAGCGGGCAAACTGGCCCTGAGCCAGAAGCATGGAGCGCGAGAACTGGTCAAAGGTCATGCCCGTGGCCTCGACCACCAGGGGCTTGACCTTGCTTGTCCCTGTGATGAGGGACTCCTTGTCGTCACACTTCTCGAATTCCATGCGCGGCTGCTGCAGGGCGCCCGAGGGGCTTTGCCTGGACCTGTGCTGATACCACAGGGAGCGAAAGCGCCCTTCGTCCGTGCTGAAGAGCACCTCGGCAAAGCAGAAGCCCGTGCGCCTGGTCATGGCCTCGTTGGTGGTCTCGGAAATCTTGTCCAGACGCGGGGTGCGGCCGTAGAGGGCAAGGCACAGGGCATCCAGCAGGGTCGTCTTGCCGGCGCCGGTGGGGCCCGTGATGAGAAAGAGGCCGCTGTCGGCAAGGGAAGGATCCGTAAAGTCGATGACCCACTCGCCCTTGAGACTGTTGAGATTGCAGAAACGCAGTTTTTCGATACGCATGGCTAGCCCCCGGCCTGTCCGTTCTGTCCATTGTCGCTGTGTGCTGCCGTACGGGCGCTTGTCCGGCCAGAAGTCCCCTGCCCGGCCCTGTCTTCGGCCTTCTCGCGTAACGAGGCGAGCACCGTCTCAAAGAGCATGCACAAGGCAGGACGCCGCTCCTGTGACACCTGCCGCGCTTCCAGACAGAGGTTGAAGATGTCTCCGGGGGTATAGTCGGCAAGCTCCCTGTTCCTTGTTTCCGCCTGCCAGGTGTTGACGGGCGCGCTCAGGTCGCGCAGCCGCACAATGTCGACAAGCGCCCTGCCGCTCTGATCCTTTACGGCCTCGAAAAGCCGCTCCCTGGCCGTGCCCAGAGGCTCCTTTCCCGTGTAGTCCGCCTCCACCCAGGCGCCCGGGCTCGCCATGGCCGTGGCCCTGAGGCCTTCCTCGAGCTCTGCCACCGTGCCCTGCAGATGCACAAGCTCCTGAAAGACCGGCACAGGGATGGAGGTTATCTGCACGGGCCAGCTGCAGGGATCGGGCAGATCTGTGCCCGTTTCCTGCAGGGCTTTTGGCTCGTCAAGGTCCGCAAGAAGCACCACCTTGCCGGCCTTTTCCCCGAAGCTCATGGCCAGAGGGGATCCGCTGTAGCGCACATGCTCGTTTCCTATGCACTGCGGCGTGTGAATGTGCCCCAAGGCCGCATAGGCAAAGTCCCTGGCCAGAGGCGAGGCCTCCACGGCGCCAAGGGTACCCACGGTCAGAGTCCCTTCGCCGTCGCGCACGGCAGCGCCTGTGGCAAAGAAATGCCCCATGGCCACAATGGGACAGGGGCGTGCAAAACGTCTGACACGTTCCCTGGCCCTCTCGGCCACCCGGGCATAGTGGGCGAGGATGCCCTGACACAAGATCTCGTTGCGCCTGGAAGGATCCTGCCCAAAGGCCGCTTCGCGCACATCCCGGTCGCGCAGAAAGGGCACGGCGCAGACAACAAGGCGCGGCACGCCCTGCTCGTCGCAAAGAGTCAGGATCTCGTCGTCCTCGCCACCGGCCCTGGCACAGCCAAGGACATGGATGCCGTCGCAGGCGAGATACCCTGCCGGCGCGTTGAGCTGCGAGGGCGAGTCGTGGTTGCCGCCAATGATCACCACGTGCCTGCAGGAAGTGGAGCGCAGGGACTGCAGAAACTCGAAATACAGGGTGACGGCCCGGTTGGAGGGAGAGGAGGAGTCAAAGACATCGCCTGCCACCAGCAGGGCCTCTACCTTGTTCTCCACAATGGTCTGCGTCAGCCACTGAAAGAAGGCCCTGTGCTCCTCGTAGCGGGTTTTCTCGCACAGGGTGGCTCCGATATGCCAGTCAGAGGTGTGCAGGACACGCATGCTGCCTCCCTTTGGAGGTAATGGGTTATGGGAGATGAGACAGGGAAGCAGTCCCTCGACTTCAGAAAGCCAATCAGCAAAGACTGCTGATACATTCTCTGTACATGTCTTTGCTGCGCGGACAGTGTCGGCTGCCTTCTAAAGATGGAAACAGTACCTGGAGAGAAGGCTCATGAGGGGATTGGAGCCCTCCACAAATACCCCCGAAGAGCCAGGTTTACAAGCCGTGCTGCAAGACAGCGGCTGTTTTCTGCGTGCGTATGAAGCATCCATGAGGCGCACTCGCAAGGAGACCGTCATTGCGCACGGCAGGGGTTGTGAGGCTGCATGGTCCAAGAGCCACGTTCCTGGCCTCACATGCTCTTAGGATCCGTCCAAAAATTATTCAATCTCTTTCACATCCATATCAGCCCAGAGATCCGCGTCCAAAGCGGATGAACAATTCTAAATGTCACCATGTTATTTTTGGACAATTCCTTACGCGCGTCGCACGCCCATCTTGCAGGTCTTCCTGAAAAACGCCATGCCCCAGTGGAGAATGGTGGCATATCCCTTGCTTGC
>CALVHF010000124.1 GCA_944327295.1 uncultured Desulfovibrio sp.
ATCGCCACCGATTTCTATCTCCGACTCGGGGATGGAGGCGACCACAAGACTGCTTGTGCTGGCCCTGGCCGCTTCGGTCACTTCCTGAATGAAGGAAATGAAGTTGTCGTAGCTGCCGGCTGGCAGGCCCGGCACGCCGTAGAGCTTCTTGGCATAGGCCACAAGCTCGTCCATGAGGATGAGGCAGGAACCGCAGGCATCAAAAAGGCGCTTCAGGGCCTCAGAGCCTGGAGAGACGCCCTTCTTGTCCGCTTCCTTGACAAAGTCATACAATTTCAGGTTGTTGGCCGACAAGGCCAGCTGGGCGGCCATCTCGCCCCAGATGGTATTGATGGTGATGCCAGGCATGTTCTGCGGCCGCTTGCTGTGGCTCGGATCCAGAGCCGTACCCACCAGCACGGCCGTATGCACGGCAGGAATGCTGCGCACACCTGCCGCCTCCAGAACAGGCAGGACAGCCGGCATCTTTTCGACAGGCACCCTGGCCCGCAGAAGATGGTACAGGGCCAGCATGCTGTGGGTCTTGCCGCCACCAAAGGCCGTCTTGAGCTGAATGACGGGCTCGCCGTCCAGGCCGCAGACTCGGCGCAGGGCCTGGACAAGCAGATCCTTCATGCCCTGGGTGACATAGGTCCTGGCAAAGAATTCAACCGGGTCACGGTATTCCAGCGATCCCTCACCACGGGCCACCTGAGCCAGGTCGGCCGCAAATTCGGCCTTTCTGTACCTGCCTTGAGCCACATCGGGATGGGGTGTCATGACATCGCGCCAGCAGGGCAGGTTGGCGGCATTTGTGGTCATGACCTCGGCACTGCGCCGGTTCTTCACAGCTGGAGAAGCGATCTGTGCTGTGGAAAGCGACGTCGATGAAGCGGCCATGGAGCCTTCGGCCGTGCCATAGCGACTCTCGCGCAGGAGGGAACGGATGGCTTCGGCCTTGTCTGCATTGAGGTGCTCGCACAGCCGGGACATGGTATCCAGGGCACGCCAGGTATCGTCGTCATTGAATTCATCGGTGCCGGCATGAGCCCATTTATTGCGTACTCCTTTCAGTTCCATGGACCAGGTGCGAAAATCAATGGGGAGTTTCTTGCGGAAGATATCCTTCCAGTGCAGATCGAGCAGGAGCAGGCACAGGGCAATGTCCAGAGACTGCATGAGTGTCTCGTCACTGCCATGTACGGGAAGATTGCGCTTCTGATCGTCCCGAAGGAGGTCAAGAACACCGACCTGCCACCAGTTTGCTCCGTATTCATTGACTAGATTAAAGGCAATGTACGGTGCATAGGCCTGAAGCAGGAACTGAAAGCCCTGTGTGACGTAGTTGTAATTTGTTGCTGAAGAAGCCATCTTATGCTCCAAAATCCAGGAGACTGCCCTGTCTCCTTTCTGTTTTTGACGTGTTCATGGCCTTTGTCTGAATATCATTCCAGGCAACAACCAGCGAGTTGTAGACATAGGCTTCCTGTGTCCAGCCCTTCTGATCAACCAGAGAGTAGAGTCGATAGGCAAGGGCCTTGACACTGTCAGGCGCAATGCGACGCAAGCTGGACACGATTGTGGCGCATCCCTCTACGCCCTGTTCCTGCAGGGCCTGGACGACTTGCTGGGTCACAAGCCAGAGGGACTCCTCGCTTCTGGCCGTGAAGGCAGGAAGTTCCGGCCGATCCAGAAGGTGCACACTGCCTTGTTTTGCAGAAGCGAGCTCCAGACGAACCAGGGCAGCGATGGATGTGTTCTTGGCCCGGGCCAGGACATCCGCTTCACCAAAACTCAGCTCATTGAAGGCATACTGGCTGTAGAGAGCGATGCAGACTCTGGAGGCTTCGTCCATGGCGCCTTCCTGCTCCGTAAAGTAGGCGTCAAGTTCCTGATTGATGATTTGCAGAGCCTTGCGAATGGAAAGCTCCGAACCATCGGCTTCAAGAACCTTTGCATATCGGGAATAGACAGCCATGCCTGGGCCAATGGAGGCTTGTGCCAGGTCCACAGGAGCAATGTTGCTTGTCTGCATCCTCGTCAGGGCTGGACGCAGTTCCCTGCGCAACTCGGCAAGGAAGGTGCGACGCGTGCAGGAAGGAGCATCCTGCGCACGTTTACGGCAGACAAGAACAATGGAAGAAGCCAGGGCATTCAATTTACCTTTTAATGCTGAGGTGAGTTCTGTTCTCATGGGCCATGTGCCGGTAATAACAAAACCAGCTTTGATAATGGCTAAAAGCATTGTTTCCCAGCCTGTAGACGCCTGAGTGTCATTGGTTTCATCTGCCTCGCTCTGCTTATAGGCATAATAGATAGTAACTGGGACATCCTCCCGGGCATAGGTATACATCTGACGGCAGGCCTGCAGCATGCCATTTTCAAAGAATTGACGCGCTGCTACTTTGCTGCCATCAAAGCGGTAGGGCGTGGCCACCAATTCTTCCAGTTTAGGTACCAGCACGGTGCGAAAGAGCAAAGGATAGGTCTTCTTTAGTGGCTGCCGCAGCCAGATATAAAAATAATCAGATAGATCGGCATAACCAATGTTATCATAGTAAGGAGGATCTGAAGAAATGACAAGATTGCGGAGTCCGCAGTCTGTCTGTGCATCATGCTGAAGAGCTGTTCCTATAGTAGATGAATTAAATCCTTGAAGACATTTAAATATCCACTCCAGCATATTTTCAATACATCCAGAAGATGAGCAAAAAGGATTACCTTCTGTATAATCCCATGTCATTTGAATAGCCTGCCGCCTCATCGTATTGGCTAATTTTTCACCTGTTGTATGCCAGATACATATAGTTGAATGGTAATCTGTCAACTTATCCACAACAAACGCCAAGTATACACCTACGGCCTGCCCATAGGCCAGGGCTCCTCTCCCTCCATCTGCAAGGCATATCCCATCATCAGTCATACCTGCCGCAAGGGCCTCTTCGGTTGCCTTGCGCTGGGCTTCGGTCACGAGATCGCTGAATGTGGCAAGGGCTGTGAGCTGGCGAGGGGTGAAGAGGTCAGCAAAGGTATACAGACCATAATTTGGCGTTTTAAAGTCTCTTGGGTTTTTCGGAAGAACAGCATCAGGAAAATCGTGTGGCCGTTCTACCTGAGCTGTTGTTACTTGAAAAGTATCAGCTGTTAAATAGATTCGTCCTCTTTCCCCCTCTGCCACCACAGCCATCATCTGAGCAGACATTGTACCTGCTCTTCCACATTCACGAATATAATCAAATGATACGGGTGTGCCACAGCAGGGACACACTGCTCCCCTGCGGTTTACAGTGCCTGCATGTGTGGGGGTGCCACCATGGTGTACTTCGTAGGCAACCTTTCCATTGGCGCAGTGTGGCTCTATCCAGGCTTCCTTGCCTTTTCTCTTGCTCAGTTCAAAACTGCGCACCAAAGGCATTTCGCATCCGCAGGCAGGATTTGGGCACTTCACGGTCCTGGCCCAGATCCAGGCAATGACAGTCGCTTCCCCACTGCCAAGTTCGGCAGGAACCTGTACCCTTGGGTACAGATGACCTATGCGACGAAACGCTTCCTGCTTCATCCATTCGCCGTAATAGCGAACATCCTCAGCAAGTCCCTGAGCACCTTTCCACTGCTTGTCATATCCCAGCTTCTTGCGTGCTTCCGGGTTCACAGGTGGCATGCCGGCAAAACGAGGAGGTATCTCAATCATTGCCTTGTTGATGAGTACAGCCACAGGATTGAAATCATGGGCATGTGCCTCCAGCCCCAGACGCTGTGCCTCCAGAGGAATGGAGCCTCCACCGGCAAAGGGGTCCAGAAAGACGAGTTTCTCATCGCCCATGTATTTTTTGATCTCTGCACGAGCTTCTTCGAGCAAGTCCTCGTTGCCAGAATTCTCCCATGTCACAAGCTCTGCCAGCAGATCATGCAGTCTCTTTCGCTCCCGGATTTGATCTTCCTCTGTGGGAAAGAGCTCCGGGTGCGAGGATGGGTCGTCTACCAGAGAGGCCCAGAGCACGGCTCTGGCTGTGGCCAAAGGACGGCGAGCCCACCAGAGGTGCAGGGTCGAAGGGTGCCCGTGACGAATGGATTTTTCCCGGGCAGATTCGGTATTTATGGCCTCCAGAGGAAGAGAAACCTCAATGAGTTTTTTGGCATAGGTCATGACGTTGTCCTGATATCTGTTGGTTTTCACGTACACACCGTGCACGGTGTGTCCACAGCCTCAAAGCGTCTTAAATGGCGTTTGAGGGTTAGGGTGGAATGTGAAAGCCACAGCTTTCAGCTATCAGAACCTCTTGCTCAAAAACATCCTCCGCACTTTGCCGTAGCAAAGAGATACTGAAGTTTGTATTAATGGAGGCAAAGTCCGGATTTGAAGAGATGGCACGGGTCAGATACGTGACATGAGCCCTGTTTCCATCGACACTGACAATAGCCAGTATATAGTTGTCCGGTCGATTGAGAGCCGTGAGATGCTCGTTTCTGGTGACTGTAACAGTCTCTGCAGCATCCTTGTGGCGCCCCTTGACCTCGATGAAGCGCATGTGCGATACTGCCTTGTCCGTTGCGCCAGAAGCGATGGACTCAATGTCGTATCCAGACTTTTCTGCAGAGACGTCTCTGGGAACATAGCCCAGGGAACGCTCAAGCTGCATGACAGCCTGCATGGCTGCCAGCTCTATGGTCTTTCTGGCCTGGGCATTCTGGCAGTGTGTGTCAGCCTCTGTCTCGTCCTCCGGCTCTCCCAGGAGCCTGGCCAGCAGGCCAGCGGGCAGCACCAGGCATCCACCCACGATGAGGGGTGGCCTGGCAGAGATGTTGCGCTCGGCCTCCAGCTCGGTCAGACGCGTCTGCAGGCGGACTGACAGCTCTTCAGCCCTGCGTTCGGCCTGCTGGGCATTGAGCGCGGCATTGCGCTTGCCGGCCTGTTCCCTCAGCCGCAGCTCTGCCGCCTGGTAATC
>CALVHF010000125.1 GCA_944327295.1 uncultured Desulfovibrio sp.
GTAATTGCTTGAAAAAATTATAATTTCGTTGAAACGATAACCGTATGGTTCTACTTTTACCAAACTCTTAGGGTATAAGGCTTGCCCGCAGGGGCACTCTGGTCTACGCTTCGGCATGTACTATAAGACCTACTCCTATAGTTGCCAACCGGGAACACTGTCCATGCCATCTTCTCCTCTCTCCAGTTCTTGTCCCCATCCGGCCGCAGGATCGCTCCCCCTGGCCGTGCGTGTCAGGCGCAGAGCCCTGCGCACGACTGGTGCTGCCCTCTTTGGCCTTGGCCTGTGGACCATCGCAGCCCTTGCGGTGGAAGCCCTGCGGGGCATTCCCTTTCCCGCGCCCTGGGACTGCCTGCAGGAACTGCTGCGTCTGCTTGGCGGCGCCACCTTTCTGGAGTTCACGCTCTACGAGCATGTGGGGGCAAGCTGTTTGCGCTGGCTGTCAGGCTTTCTTCTTGCCTGTACCCTGGCCGTGACCTACGCAGGCCTTGCCCTGATCTCGCCCCTCTTCCGCTCCGTGAGCCTGCCGACCGTGGAAGTGCTGCAGCTCATCCCGGGCCTTGCCTGGGTGCCCGTGGCCATTCTCCTGTTCGGGCTCGGACAGGCGGCCACCATCTCCATCATTGTCCTCACCACCTTTCCCATCCTGACCCTGTCCGTGCTCATGGGCTTTTCCTGTACGGACCGGGACCTTGTGCGGGTGGGGCGCATGTGCGGCTGCACACCCCTCGATCTCTTTTGCACCGTCTTTCTGCCCAGTGCCCTGCCGCACCTTCTGAGCGGCCTGCGCCTGGGCGTAGGCTCGTCCTGGCGGGTGCTCATTGCCGCCGAGATGGTCACAGGCTCGGGCGAAGGCCTGGGCTTTGCCATCATACAGTCGCGTTGGACCATGGACTATGTATCGGCCTTTGCCTGCATCGCGGTCATTGCCGTCATAGGCCTGTGCCTTGAGCGCTGCCTCTTCCTGCCCCTGGAGCGGCACACCCTGCGGCGCTGGAGGGGCGAGGCATGAACGGGCTGACAAAAAGGACCTGCGCGCTCCGCAAACCGGACGTCCTCGTGCGCATGCGCGCTCTGCGCCTCTCCTGGCCCGACCCCGCAGGCCGGGGTCTGCGCGAGGCACTCTGCGTCCAGGAACTGGATGTGCACAGAGGCGAGATTCTGGCACTGACAGGTCCGAGCGGCAGCGGCAAGTCCACCCTTATCAACCTTGTGGCGGGCTTCGTGCAGCCCACATCTGGCGAGCTCTTGTACAAGGGAGCGCCTGTGCGCGGCAGCGGGCCTGATCGGGTGGTGGTCTTTCAAAACCATGCCCTCTTTCCCTGGCTCACAGCCTTCGAGAACGTGGCCTATGGTCTGAGGATACAGAAGGTCCCCTGGCCCGAGATTCGGCAGAGGGTGGAGGAGGCCCTGACCCTGACCGGATTGAGCGACTTTGCGAAGGCCTGGCCCGCAGCCCTGTCCGGGGGCATGTGCCAGCGCGTGGCCCTGGCCCGGGCCCTTGTGCTGCGGCCCGAGATCTTGTTGCTCGACGAGCCCTTTGCTTCGCTCGACGCCGTTAACCGCAGCCTGCTTCAGGAAGAAGTCCTGCGGCTCTGGCAGCACTTCCACTGGACCATTGTGCAGGTGACCCACAGGGTGGAGGAAGCAGTGCTCATGGCCGACCGGGTAGCCCTGCTGCTGCCGCCCCCCAAGGGCCTGGTTCAGGTCACGGACATCAGTCTTGCCCGGCCGCGCAGGGCTGACAGCCCGGAGGTGCAGGCGCAGACAAAAAGCCTGACTGCGGCCCTCACGAGTGCTTGCACAGGGCAAAAGCCCTGCACCCGCACTCCGGCCCCATAACCTTTTGGGAGGAAAATTCATGCGTACACGTCTCTGTTCTCTGCTTTTTGTACTGGCTCTTGCAGTCCTTGTCCTGCCTGGAACCGCAGCTGCAAGGAACACGGTCTGCAGACTTGCCTACATGGCCAAGGTGCAGTACGCGCCGCAGCTTCTTGCCCTGCAGCACGGCTGGTTCAGGGCTCAGGGCATGGAAGTGCAGGGCATGAACCTGGGCATGACCACCGGTATCTCGGCCACCGAGGCCCTGGTGAGCGGCAGTGCCGATGTGGCGGTCATGGGCGATGTGCCGGGCCTCATTGCCCTGGCCTCGGCCCATCCCACAGTCCTTGTCTGCGCCTATGGCGGCGGTGAGAACATGCATGCCCTCATTGTGTCGGACAAGTCCGGCATACGCTCCGCAGACGATCTCAAGGGCAAACGCATTGGCTGCCATTTCGGCTCCAGCACCCATGGCGGGCTGCACCTCTTTCTGGCACGCCACAACCTTGCATCCTCCGTCACCCTGGTGAACACGGCCCAGAAAAACCTGGTGGAAGCCCTGCTGAGCGGCTCTATAGAGGCCTTTGCGGCATCCGAGCCTGCGCCCTCCCTGGCCCTGGCCAAGATCCCCGGTGCACGCCTGCTCACGACACTCTCAGGCCTTGGCAACAGCTACCCCCTGGTCATGGTGGCAAGCAGGGCCTATGCCGAGGCCCATCCTGAGGTGCTGCGCCTCCTGGTGGAAGGAACGAAAAGGGGCGTGGACTTCATCCTGACAGACCCTGCCAGGGCGGCCCAGGAGGTCAGCAAGCTGACCGGCGCTCCGGCGGCCATGGAGGAAAAGACTCTGAAGACCCTGGAGTGGAGGGTGCGCCTGGATGACGAGGTGCTGACAAGCCTGCAGCGCAAGGCCGAATTTCTGCACGGCATCCAGCGCCTGAAGCGTGTGCCGAATCTGCCGTCCCTGGTGTGGCAGGATCCCGAAGTGACACAGGATGCATCGGCACAAGGCAGGGCCGAAGATTGGAAGAAGGAGGCCGACTAGCCATGGAGCACAAGGGGGAAAAACAGGACTTTGCCGCCAGGCTTGAGGGCATTGTGGCCCGATCGTGTGCGGGCAGTCATCCGGCACGAGAGGAGATCCTCTTTTTGCTTGGGCAGGATCTGGAAGGGGACAAGGCGCAACTTGTGCGCCGCAGGGCCCGTGCCCTGGCCCTGGAGGTCACGGAAGGCACAGGCCGGGTGTGGAGTGCCTTGGGTCTGGACTCGCGGCCCTGTTCCATGAACTGCGCTTTCTGTTCCTTTGGGGAGCAGTGGGGCCTGGTCCGCGAGGAGCACATCTGGACGAACGAGGAAGTGGTGTGCACGGCACGCCTGGCCGTGGCTGGCGGGGCTTCCTGGGTCACCCTGCGCACTACGGAGTTCTACAGCCTGGACCGGCTTTGTGCCCTGGCTGCCAGAGTGCGGGCAGAGGTTGCCGGCGACTATGCCCTGGTCGTGAACACAGGCGAGCTCGACGCACAGGCCGCCCGGCAGCTCCTCGAGGCAGGCGTTACCGGGGTCTACCACAGCCTGCGCCTTGGCGAGGGGACAAGCACGCGCTTTGATCCCAAGGTGCGCCTGGCCACCATGACCTGTGTCAGGGATGCAGGCCTTCAGCTCTATACCATGGTGGAGCCCCTGGGCCCCGAGCACACGAACGAGGAGATTGCCGACCGCCTGCTTGTGGCCCATGCCTGCAGGGCGAGTTTGAGCGGCGTCATGGCCCGCATCAATGTGGCAGGCACGCCCCTTGGCGGAACGAAACAGGTCGGCGAGGCGCTCCTTTGCCTTGTCACGGCAGTGAGCCGGATTTGCGCAGGACGACGGGTGCGTGATATATGTGCTGTGCCCCCGACCAGGGCAGCCCTGGAGTCCGGGGCCAATACCGTGACCATCGAGATCGGAGCCATTCCCCGCAGCGAGGTCACCTCGTACCGCACAGCCTGGAACGACTTCGGGCTCACTCAGGCAGGAGCGCTGCTGCGCGAGGCAGGCTATGCCTGCGCAGTTCCTGGGGAAGGGACCACCGTCTGAGGCGTGTGCGCCAAGGCTGTACCTTCTCAAAATCAAGCATGTGGAGGCGTTTTGTGAGCGAGCAGTTTGTCTACCATCCCATAGGCATCATCCACAGCGAGCATACGGATCCGGCTCATGGCCCGGTACAGCCCTGCTATGCAGACGGGTGCCTGGGCACAGTGGAAGTCTTTGATCCGTATGTGGAGGGCCTGAAGGATCTGGAGGGCTATTCCCATATCATTCTTCTCTACCACTGCCACAGGGCCAGACCCTGTCCCATGCTGGTGAAGCCCTTCATTCAGGACAAGGTGCACGGCCTTTTTGCCACCCGCATGCCCGGGCGTCCCAATCCCATAGGCATGAGCATAGTGCCGCTGCTCTCCAGGGAGGGCGGGGTGCTCCATGTGGGCCGCATTGATGTGCTGGATGGAACGCCGCTTCTGGACATCAAGCCCTATTCCCGGCGCTTTGATCGGGTGGACAATACCCGCAACGGCTGGCAGGACGAGGTGGACGATGAGACCGCCAATGTCCGCGGCCGGAGGGAGTGACGGTTTCTGGCGGCGTTTGCCAGAGGCTGACAGAGCGCAATGCCGGTTTCCTGCAGGGGCGGACACCGGCATTGTCTTTTGTGCGGGGCCTGTGCAGCTTGCGGACAAGCGTTTTTCGAGGAAGCGCTTGTGAGGGGGCGTCCCCCCAAGGGGGCGCCTTCAGGGGGAGCAGGCATCCTGAAGACCGAGCCCGAAGACGTTCTTGCCCAGGAGAGCTTTTGGGGAGAGCTCTCCTGGTCGCAACATAAGTAAGTCCTCACATATTGGCACCGACATTGAGCAGTATGTTTTTAACAATTAAATAATTTGTATTATCAACAACTTACGAATTTTTGATGATAGCGATCATGTATTTTGAAACTGGCTT
>CALVHF010000126.1 GCA_944327295.1 uncultured Desulfovibrio sp.
CAATTCTAGGCTATTAGCGCGAGCATTCAGAAAGGAATATTTTGAGCTGATTTTTATAACTACCTGTAATTACAAATATTTTATATTGTATGCACCGTGATTGCCTATGCGCTCATATGTAAGGGTAACAATTTAAGTTGCTGAAATTATAAGACATTCGCATGTTTTTCGATGCTGAGTAGTTACAGGGGAAGAAAGAAATCGGAAAAAAACGGCCCGGGCCGGCAGGGGCACAAAGAGGCTTTTTGCAGGACAAGGGCTGCGAGACAGGGGCTGCAGGAAAAAGCCTTCTCTCAAGGATCCAGCAAGAAGCCGGCCAGGCTCCGGCACGGGGCGAGCAAGATTCCGGCAAGAGTCCAGGGGACCATCAGAGCTCGCGTGCCATGATGGCACGCTCAAGGCCCCCGTACTTGAGCTTTTCGCAGTGCACGGAGAGGCCCAGGCTTTGCAACATGCTTCTACTTGCCACATTGCGGGGCCAGACTGTGGCGCAGACATGCTTTTTGCCAAGAGCCCTGGCCTTTTCAAGGAGCATGGAGCCCATGGTGGTGGCCAGGTGCTGTCCGTGAAAGAGGGGGTGCACAAGGACGAGTTCCAGATGGGCCACGAAGCCGAGCTCCTCTTTTGGCAGATTGAGATCCAGGCCAAGATTGTCCTCGTCTTCCGGCAGGGGACAGTGGAGAAGAAAGTAGCCTGCCAGAGGAGCCAGCCCCGCCCAGCCAGGCACAGGATCTGCCGGGCACAGGGACGTACCTGCCCCATCTGTTTCGGCAGCGCAAACGGCCACTCTGGGCAGGCAGGCGATCTTGGGCAGGTCGGCAGGGGCGAGGCGCGTCTGTCCAGGCCCGTTCCCGAGTTCGTCCTCTGCTGCGCCCTCTGCAGCGGAGGACGCCTCCTTGTGCTGGGGGGCCGCCAGGGCCAGCAGCAGGCACCCGCCCCTTTGCAGGCAGTGCTGCCAGAAATCCGGGCCGTCAGGGTAAAACTGCTCCTCTGGCAGAAGAGGCACAACGGCATTCTGCAGAGCCAGAATGGCGGGAAAATCCCTTGCAGTGGCCGGGCGAAAGAGAAAGGACGTGTTCATGGAAAAATCGGGCAGAAAGGAGACAGGGGCAGCCGCAAACTGCAGACACGGGACCTTGCATCTTAACCAGACTGCCCCGGAGAAACAAGAGTCGATCTGGGCCTCGAAAAAAACGAAAAAAGGAATTCCTCGACTTTTGCAAGGGTGCAGGGCATACTTGCAGGCCGCACTGCACGATCCGCCCTGCCCGATGTCTTGCCGGACGCACAGTTCAGACGCATGAGTGGGCAAAGGCAGTCAAAAGCGTCCCCTGCCCACTGCAAGACGGCACGATGCCCGCACAAGACGAGCGTCTTTTTTTCTGTCACCAAGGAGCACAGGAAGCCAATGTCACGGAACACTCCTTTGTTTTCTTCCAGAGCCCTGCGCCACACGCCCACGGTTCGTCTCTTTCTCAAGGAAGATCTCGAAGCAGGCCCAGCTTCACGTCTTGTCATAGGCTGGGGCCACAAGGAGACGGCCGAAGGTGCACGCAGGCACGCCGCACGACACGGACTTTCCTACATTGCCCTGGAAGACGGTTTTCTGCGATCCCTGGACCTTGGCTGCAAGGGCGCCCTGGCCCTGTCCATGGTCGTGGACCACACGGGCATCTACTATGATGCCGCAGCCCCCTCGGATCTGGAAAACATCCTCAACGCCGAGGGCTGGCAGACAGAAGCAGTCCTGAAGACGGCGAGAGAGGCCCTGGATCGCATCCTGCATCTCAATTTGAGCAAGTACAACCATGCGCCCGACGCAGAGCCGGACCTTGTGGAGCGTGCCCTGCCCGGGGCAGAACCTGGTCCGCGAGTCCTGCTTGTCGATCAGACGTTTGGCGATGCAGGCATAAGCCTTGGCCTGGCAGGGCCTGAAACCTTTGTGAACATGCTGAATGCGGCCCTGGAGCGCTACCCGGCTGCCAATATCCTTGTCAAGACGCACCCCGATGTGCTGGCAGGCCGCAAGAAGGGCTGCCTGACCGAAGAGGCCAGGCGGCGGGGGTTGCGCATCCTTGCCTCGGACTGCACCCCTTTAAGCCTGCTTCGACAGGTGGATGTGGTCTATGTGGTGACCTCGCAGATGGGCTTTGAGGCACTGATGCTTGAAAAGGAAGTGCACTGCTTTGGCCTGCCCTTCTATGCAGGCTGGGGCCTCACCGTGGACGAGGGGCCCGTTTCGCCGCGACGGACAAGGAAGCGCAGCCTGCTGGAAGTCTTTGCCGCAGCCTGTGTGCTCTATGCCCGCTACGTCAATCCCGTGCAGGAAACAAGGACAGGCATCCTGCAGGTTCTTGACCTTCTGGCCGAACAGCGCCGGCAGAACGAGCGCAACCGCGGCCTGCATGCCTGCCTTGGCTTTCGCTGGTGGAAAAAACCCTATGCCAGGGCCTACCTTGGCTCCACGGGCGGAGCGGTGCGTTTCTTTGGCAGCGCGCAGAGAGCCGTCAAGGCAGCACAGGCGGCCAGGGCTGCAGGGGACAGCCGGGCCGGGGTCGTGGTCTGGTCCTCCTCGGCCGGCGAAGACTTGCAAAAGAGGTGCGATGAGGCACATGTGCCCCTGGTGCGCATGGAGGACGGCTTTATCCGCTCCGTAGGCCTTGGATCGGACTTCAACTGGCCCTATTCCCTGGTCGTGGATCGCAAGGGCATCTACTACGATCCCACACGGCCAAGCGAGCTTGAAGACATTTTGAACACCCTGGCCAGCCACCCCGAACACAAGGCGCTGTGTGCCAGGGCCAGGGACTTGCGCGACTTCATCCTGCAAAACCGCATTACCAAGTACAATACAGGATCAGAGGAAGCCCTGGCCGAACTGTCGGGCTTGCAGGAGCAGGCCTGTGGCCGGCGCCTCATCCTTGTGCCAGGCCAGGTGGAAGACGATGCCTCGGTGCGGCGTGGCGGCTTTGGCATGGGCAATCTGCAGCTCCTTCAAGCCGTGCGTGCGGCCTGTCCAGAAGCCTTTGTCGTGTACAAGCCCCACCCCGATGTGGAGAGCGGCAACAGAAAGGGCGCGCTTCCTGAAGAGACGGCCCTGCGGTACGCGGATCTGATCCTTCGGCAGGCGCCCATGGGCCGGCTGCTCGAGCTTGTACAGGAAGTGCACACCCTGACCTCGCAGACAGGCTTTGAGGCGCTTTTGCGCGGCTGCAGGGTCGTGACCTACGGCGGCCCCTTCTATGCGGGCTGGGGGCTGACCGAAGATCGGCAGACCCTTGAGAGGCGCACAGCCAGGCTGACCCTGGACGAGCTTGTGGCAGGCACTCTGCTCCTCTATCCCTCCTACTACGACTGGCAGAACAGGATGTTCTGCAGGGCCGAGGACGTCTGCCAGAGGCTCATGCAGCCAAACGGCCAACTGCGCGGCCGCATCTGGGCGCGCCTTCTCAATGCACTTCGCGCTGCCTGGCGATCCTGAAGATGTGCCCGAAGTCCTGGCGAAGCTTGCCGGACGCTCTGACTGGCGGGGCCTTGGGCCGGCCTGAGCTTTCGGGGCAACGCTCCCTGGCCAGGCCCTGCCCGTTCCTTGCCAAGGTCGGTGTATGAAAAGTTTGCACAGCATGACCCCCTGGCCCTGCTCTGGCTATTTTTTAGACACTTTATTCTGCCTTTTGGGTCGAGTACAAAAGCCCTTTGTATGCTCAAATAAAATTTACAGTTTATTTCAATGGGATACAAAATATGGCACGGAACATGCTTTAAGAAGGGTGTGTGTGAGTAGCCCCTCAGAGAGCTCCCAATTTCTGAGGAGAAAAGTTCAGGACCGGTCGGCTGCCCCTTGGCCGGCCGGTCCAGACCAGCAAAGCCACCCAGCATCCATCCTTATGCCATTTGTACGAAGCCTTCCGAAGCTTCTCTCATACTTCTCCCATACGCCATAAACAAGGACCCTCTCCTAAAAACACCTCTCCTGAAAAAGGCCGTCGTTTTGCCCGCGATGGCCTTTTTTCATGCCGGCAGCAAGCGCTTCTTTTGTATCCATTCAGTCACCCCTCCTGAAAGCGGCAATCTCTGGTGGTCAGGTGTGCATTTGCCGCGTTTGTTTACTGGTGTAGCTGGATGAAATGGCTTAACCACGTGATTGTGAAGTAAGGTCAGTTTCTGGCTGTTCCCCACAAAAGGGCTTTTTCTTGTCTTCGTGGGCATACGACTGAATGGATACCTTCTTTTTCCCTCTGACAGAGATTGACCGAGCCTAACTCGCCTGCGCATGCCCCATTCGTAAGAGTGGGGTAAGCAGGCGCAGTTTAGCCTGTTTCTGTTCCCATGGCTGATGCAATTTTTGTGTCCGCTCTTGAGGCAGACGCAGTCAAGCCGTTTCCGGGCGTCTGCCTGGGCAGTGCTCAGAGCAGAGGTGTCATCAAGACAGGCTTCGCACTTGTTTCTATGGAGAGGCACTGCGAGAGAGTGCCTGAGCCTGGACGCGTGCCTGGACGCGCACTCTGTGACCGAAACAGGGCACGGCTTGCCAGACAGAAGAGACCGCATCAGCTTCGCTCTGAATTTTTTTTGCAGTCTCATGCTTTTTAGTCCACATGTGTGGAGTACCCTCAAATTTGTTGTTTACAGTAAGGCTGTGGTGGAGTACAGCCACTCTGGAGCGACCTGCTCTGCCACCTCAA
>CALVHF010000127.1 GCA_944327295.1 uncultured Desulfovibrio sp.
GCCTTCAGTCTTGTGCGCTGCACAAGGGGCGAGGAAGGGCGGGTGCACGTGGGCGAGCTCACCTCGAACACGTCCCGCCTGGAGCAGGTGGAGGCCCGCAGCAGTGCGGCTTATCAGGAGAATCTGCACCGCTACTCCGAAGAGCGGGCCAGGCAGGCCCTCTCGGAGCACGACACCTTTGTGTCGCCGGCAACCGGGGTACGGGAGCTGCCCAGGACAACGGGACTTCCGCCGGTACCAGCACCTGAGCCCCCAAAGCCCGAACCTCACGTCAAAAGACCAGAGCCTGTCGTGCTGCGGCCGTAGCCTGCCAAGCCGCTTCAGCCTGTGCAAAGGCCCTCGGATCAGCGCAAGGCTCAGGCAGCACGGCAGCAGGCCGACCTGGAGCTGGCCCGCAGGCGCGAGGCCATGGTGCGCTATCTGGGCAGCCTGCCTGCCCAGGAACAGGCGCAAGCCGGCGTCTTTGTCCTCAATGCCCCGAGGGGACAGGCACAGGATGCTGCCCCCGTTCAGGCGCAGGAAGAAGCGCGCCTCACCGGGATGAAGGCTGGCGACATCCTCACAGCCATCAATCGGGTGACCCTGGACTCCGATGCTCCGGGGCCTGCCATGGTGGAGGTTGTGCAGGGGCCGTACAAGGGGGCGAAGGTCACAGGTTCCTTCAGGCGCCTTGGCGAGCACCTCATGCTCACCTTCAGTCAGCTTGTGACCAGGGAAGGCCGGATCATCCCCATCGAGGCCTGCGCCATTGATCCGGAAACGGATCGCACGGCCGTGCGCACGGCCGTGGATCGCCACGGTCTCAGCCGCTGGGGCGGCCTTGTGGCGGCCTCCTTCCTGGAAGGCTTTGGCGATGCGGTGAGCCGGGCAGGCACGCGCTCCTATGCCTCGGTCTATGGTTCGGGCCTGAGCGTGCCCAACTATTCCCTGGGCGAGGAAGCCTGGATTGCGGCAGGCAAGGTGGGCGAGCGGGCGGCCGGCGTGTTCGAGAAGAACTTCACCGTGGCGCCTACGGTCACCCTGAACTCCGGCACCCTCATGGGCGTGCTCATCCTGCAGATCCCCAAGGATCCGGCGCTTGTCAGGCCAGGATCTGCTCCGCAGGCAGTCCCAATCAAGCCCAAGGGCACCTTTTCTGCCCTGGGGAACAGGGAGGCAGGGAACGAGAACGGACCACGCTTTGTGCACATCCAGCCCTGAGGTCCAGGCACAAGGCGGGAACACAGGAGGATTCCTTGAAAAACCAGGCCGACGGGAACCCAGAAACACAGGAACAGCACAAGCGTTTCCCAAAAGCAACCAGAAACCACCCGGAAAACCAGCAAGCAAACGAACACGAAGGAACAGGTGGAGGAACCAATCATGCGCCCCACACGAAGCATCCCCAGAACACGGCAGCGGGAAGAGGCAAAAGCAGTCCAGCCGATCCAGCCGATCCAGGTGACCCAGACGGTCCGGACGGGGCAGCCCCGGACCGGCGCCCGGGTGTCAGACAGGTCCCGGTCCGGGACCGCAGCTGCACAGCAGGCAGTCCGGTCTGCAGACGCAGGCCAGGCCGAACAGGTTCTGGCCGAGCAGCTGCTCTCGCGGCTGCAAGCCGAGAGCACGGCGTCCATGGACGAGCCGGCAGCCCCCAGGCCTCAGGCACCGGTCCGGCGTCCGGTCCACCATCTGCGGGCTGTGGGCGGCAGACGGGTCGCTCGCGGCACACGCTCCGCAGAGGCGCACCCAAACGCCAGGGCCGCCGAGACAGTCAAGGCCAGGCCTGCTGGGCAGGACAGTTCTTCTGCGGCTGTCCCCGTGACCACAGAAGCACGCTCCTGCGCCGGCCCTGAAACGGCCGCCGAAACGCTCTCTGAAACGGTTTCGGGAACAGCCCCCGAACCAGCCCAGGCAACAGGCACAGCCATCGCTGCAGCCTCTGCAGGCCCGGGCAGCGGCGAGGAAGTGCGTCCCGAGGTGCTGATCATGGCTGCCTGCGACATTCCGGCCGAACTGGCCGCACGCGAGGATGCGGCCGAAGCCCTTGGCCAGAACTTTGACTTCCATGATCAGGAGGCCGTGCCCATTGTGCCCGAAGGCACCACCATGGTGGTGGAGGAAGACGCGGTGCTCACAGGCTCGACCCGCAAGAGTTCCCGCACGGCCCGCACCGTGCAGAAGAAGGCTGCCAAAAAGCCCACGCGCAGGAAGACGGCCTCAGGCACAAGGACAGGCACGCGCCGCAGAAGCACACTGAGCAGTGCGGCTGCAGACACGATCCCTGACGTGTCCCCGGACGAGAGCTCCACCCTGGGCCCAGAACAGGTGGTGGCCCAGGTGCCGGAACCGGACCAGACTGTTGCCCGGCCGGCTCTTGGGACCGCTTCGAAGGCTGCGTTCCAGACTCCTGACGAGGTCTCTGGAACGGATTCCGGCACGGCTTCCGATGAGGCACCCCGGCAGGCTGCAGTCAGACCCGCTGTGCCCAGGCGTCCGACCTTTGCCCGCGACGACGAGGGCCAGCTCAGGCGTCTGCGCCAGCGCCTGAGTGCACCGTTCGCAGACAGTCTCTTCCCCGAACTTGAAGCCGAAGAGGCCGCTGCCCGCAGCGTCTCTGGTCAGGCCCCTGTTCCGGCGTTCGGGCAGGCATTGGGGACGGAAAGCCAGGAAGGACGCGAGCCTGAAAGCTCCCGTGCCCCGGACGTTCCTGCTTCTGGTCCTGCCTCTGGAATTGCGGAGCTGGCGGAACACAGGGAGGCTTCCGAAGCGTTCCCGGATCGTGCAGAGTCCGACAGGGTGCCCCCCGACAAGAGCCCTGATCCGAACCCTGACTGGAATCCCGACCAGAACACAAGTCAGAACACGGACAAGGACGCTGACAAGGCCCCTGGCCAGTCCCTGGACAAGCTCCGGGAGCAGAGCCCTGTCGAAGCGACCCAGACTTGCGGACCTTCCAGGGGCGCTGTTGCCACTGCGTCAGAATCGGCCACCGCGGCTGCTGCAACTGGCAGGACAGTCATGGCAGAGACCACCGAAACAGAGCCTTGTTCCACAGAAGAAGGAGAGGCAGCGGTGCAGGAAGCGTCCCCGCAACGCCCTCTGCTGGCCCTGTCCGGCCGCTCCCGTCTCATGCTGGTCGTCCTTGTCCTGGTTCTTTTGGGCATCGGACTGATCGGGATGTCTGTCCTGCAGAATCAGGCCGAGTCTGACATCCCTGCCAGGGGCCTGACTGGCACGCCTGGCCTGTCTGGCCTGTCTGGCCAGGCTGGACCGTCTGTCTTCCTTCCTGGTCTCAAGGGCTCTGGGGGCAAGGCCGGAACAGCACCTGCTCCTGTCCCGTGGACGACAGCACAAAATGCCGCAGAAACTGAGGCTCCTGACGCTCCTTTTGACCTGACGGACCGGGAGTGGGCCGAGATCCTGTCCGAAAGCAAGCCTGCAAGGGACGATAGGGCAGACAACAGGCTGCCGGACAACGGACAGGCAGAAGAGAAACAGGCCGGAAGCGGAAAGATCCGTCCGGACGCCGGTGTTCCTGCTGACGAAGAGGCCGGCATCGATGCGTCTGTCCCCCCTGTTCCTGCCGGTCAGCACGCAGAAAAGGACAGGGGACAGCAGGTTCGGCAGTTTGCCCTGGAGCTGCGTCTTCTGCGTCTGACCACACAGGACACCATGACCCTGCTGGCCCGGCTGGAAGAAGCCCTTGAGGCGGAAGACGGAGCAGGGGATACCGGGCCTGCCCGGCTGACTTTCGCTGATGAGGCCTCTGGTGCGGAACTTATCCATATGCTGGAACGCTGCGAGGGCCTGGGCGCCCAGATGCGGCAGTGGGCCCGAAGCTACCAGGCGCTTTTGCACGCAGAAGAGCCCTTGTACCAGGAACTGGCCCGTCGTGCCGCCAGGGGGCGTGCCTCTGATGTCCCTCAGCCTGGCGCATCGCATCCTGACGCATCGCATTCTGACGCACAGCCCCAGGAAGCAGCCTCTTCCGAAACAGAGTCCGACAGGAAGGCCTCTGCAGCCCTTGTCTCGGGCGCAGCCCTTTCAGCCGCAGCGGCGTCTGCGCTTCCCGCCGTTTCGGGGACCGTCCGGCCGAAGACCGCAAATCCGGCACAGGACACGGAGCCTGTGCAGAAGGATTGGGGCGCGCAGAAGACGCCTGAGCAGAAGGGCCCTGCGAAGGACGTTCGCAAGGATGTCCACAAGGAGGCTCCGAAGGAGGCCCGGAAGGACAGTGCCCGGGCGTCCCTGAAGGTTCGGGCGCGGAAGGATCGGGAGACGAAGGCAGAGGCCCGCAGGGCCGAGCGCCGGCGCACGACCCGGGCGCGCACAGGGGAACATGCCAGGGCACAGGTGTCTGAGGCCCTGAAGGGCTGGACGGTGGCCGGCATTGGCGACAACCGGGCCGTGCTGGCAGACCCCGAGGGCCGGGCCTGGACCGTGGTCGCAGGGGGCCGTACCACGGACTTTCGGGTTGTGGCCATAGATCTGGCCGGACACAGGGTGCTCACAGACAAGGGCCCCCTCCGCTTTGCAGGCGCAAGGGATCGCCGATCCGGGCGTTAAGGACTCGCACCGATATAACGCTGTCTTTACCAGCAATACCATTAAAATATTTCAAGTGGTTATCAGCGTAATAAGTGAGCGTTATTTGCGTGCAACTCCGAACGTCCGGGAAAAGCTCAGCAGGCC
>CALVHF010000128.1 GCA_944327295.1 uncultured Desulfovibrio sp.
GAAAGGTCACTTTCCGGAAAGGACAGTCTTGTGCCTTCCCCAAGGACTTCCTGGACATTGTCACCCGTGAAGTAGGCACCGGAAAAGCTGCCGGCATTGGCCAGGACAAACTTTTCAGAGTCTTTTTGTCCATCCCAGGAAATTTCCATGCCGGGCTCGGCCTTTTTGTCGTACATGTCGTAGAGCCCCTTGCTCCAGAGGCCAAAGAAGGCTGCATCAAAAACATACGTGCCGCTCTCGTTCTCCTGCGCGATCGCCGAGATGCCCAGGGCATGGGCAACCTCGTGCACCATGGTGCCGGCCAGATGGAACTGATCTCCATTCTCGGGCAGGGCCGTGAGCGGTCCGTAATGCCAGTCCAAGTCGCCTATTTCTATGGCAGCAGCCGTGAACGAGCTCGGGGTCACTCCTGCCAGATCTTCATCATCGGTCGTAGCCAGGAAGTGTTGCAGGCGTGCTTCGTAGTCTTCCAGGGTCAGGGCCGCTGCAAGAAACGTGAGTCCCTCGAACCCCTCGAGGGAGAAGCTTATCGCCGAGGCATTGTCCTCCATGTCATGGTAGAGAAGGATGGAGACGGGCTTTCTGTTGACAGCCTGCGGAGCCAGGGCCCGTACCCAATAGTCAAGGCCTGCGCGAAGGCTGGAGAGGGCTTTCTCGTCTATTTCACCGATTGCATCTGCTTCCCAGTAGGCATTCTCTTCTCCGTTTTCAAGAATGTGCAGCTGGAAGAGAGGAGTCTCCTCGGGAACAAGGTGGTCGTAACTGGCCCGGGCCTGCGGGCAGAGCCCCAGCAGGCCAAGCATGAGGAAAAGGCAGAAGAGCTGTTTCATGGGCAAAATCCTTGCTGGCAGGTATATGGTCATGGTCATCGGAGCGGGGGGAAGAGGCCCAGGATGTGAGGACAGTTGTGCAGACATCCTGCGTCCTGTGCCGTGTGGACAGAAGCTGGCACAATCGTTGGGCTTTGTGGGGGAAGCACAGCTTCGTTTGCTGGCGCAGGGGGATGGAGTGCGGGATCCGGAGGCGTTCTGGAGGGGGAACCTTGGGCATCATAAGGCTCTGGCCTCCAGACAAGCTGTCCCAGGCGAACATACAGAAAAGCTCTGATCTCTTCAAGAAAAAAGTGCTTGTTTTTTATGAAACTTCTACGTGTTTGATATTATGGTAAAATATATTGGAGATGTCAAAAAGGACAAACAATGGAGAATTTGTTCCTCTTTATTCATATTTGTGAAAAGAATATCCTGATTGCACAGATATCTGCAAAAGATCATGCTTGTAAAAGTTTGAGATAAGAAGTTTTTTATGGAGAGAATGCTTTTTTCAGTCAAAGAAATCTGCTTCAGAAAAAAGTTGAGGCAGTGTCCCCTGAGCAGAAGGCTCCCTGCATCACGTGGGGGCATTGTGCTGTGGGAAAGCGGGAGCGTCTTTGCCGCAGTGCTGGTGCGCTGTGCTATCGTCTGGTGTTTTCTGGCTGATACACCTTTTGCCGCCTGTGCCTGCACACACAGACAGGGAAGAGGATGCCCTGGAGACGGAGGATAGCCCAGGGAGCGTGCAGCTGCCAGGGAACAGCTTCAGAAAGGGACAGATCATGGGAACGCTTGAGGCTTGGGCTTTCATTCTTGCGGCATGTCAGATTGGAGAAAAAGAGCAGAGAAAGCACAATGTATCCTGCCGGCTGTTCTGCCAGTTCCCTTGTCTTTCCGGAGCCTTTCTTCTCTGGTTTATCAAAAATTTTTCTGACATGGCATTTGTTTGATCTTGCCAAAAGCTGATCGATTGTGCTAGTCGGGGTGCGTTCCTGTCCGGGCAGGCAAGCCTCGCAAATATGCCTTCACAACAAAAAACAGCGTCGCTTGCAATGCCGGGTATTGGGATCAGGAGGAGCGGACGTCAGAACACCCGGGATGTGCAGCACGCACAGATGCGGGTGACGGCTTTGGGGCGTCGCGCAGAGGACGCTTCAGTGATGGACAAAACCACGTCTTCTGGGCGCTCCTGTCCGGAGCAAGCCCTGGGTACAGTCTGCCGGTCAGCCTGGCGGCACAAAAGGAACCGGCACAGCCTCAGGCTTGTGCAATTGCTCTGACACTGTCTGCCAGGGCAGGCAGAAAGAGGCCTGCCTGGCCAAAGGAACAAACCCTTTTTCCCAAACGGAGGTACCATGACAGTCTCCCATTCCTTTGAGGACCGATTCGCCCGCATCTGTGCGGTTACCAGGACAAGCAGGGAATGTGATCTGGCGCAGATTCTGGGCATCAGGGCCCCTTCCGTCGGGGGCGCCAAAAAGCGCAGGCTGATCCCGCTTTCCTGGGTGGAGCGGATTGCCCTCAGATACAATGTTTCTGCGGACTGGATCCTCTTTGGACGCGGGTCCGGGACACCACTTGAGAGCCCCGATGTTCAGGTGGAAGCATCCAGCAGCCCGGAGCAGCACAGGTCAGAACAGAGAGGCACAGAACAGAACGGAGCAGGCCAGGTCACCGATGGGCAGACTGGTTCCGGCACGCCTGAGGCTGCACCCTCAGAGGCGCACAAGGCCGCAGGCTTTGCGGACACAGACAGGACTTTGCAGAAGCTTGCGCAGGAACTGCAGGCAGAATGCGAGGAACGCCGCAGACTGGCCCAGGAAAACCGCAGGCTGCGCGAGGAGCGGGAAGAACTGAATCAGGCACTGGACAAGGCAGAGGAACAGCTGGAGTTTTTTGAGGCAATTCTGAGGAAATTGAAGCGGGAATGGGAGCAGGAACAGGCGTGCAAGGTCATGCAGAAGCAGGAACCTGCGAGGACCTGCGAAGTCGTGACAGAGCCTGAGCCTGCACCTGTCTGCGAGATCGCGACAGACAGGTGCAGGAAAGAGCGGAGCTCAGGCCTGTCCTTTTCCTTCGAGATCTCCTGGGGGCAGTGAGCAGGAGAAGAAGTGACGACAGAGCCTGAGGGTGCGTCTGGTGAAAGAGGCAGGGGCACAGAAGGTCAGAGGAAGAAGGTCAGAGGAGCAGATGGACAGGCGAGCGAGCGGGACGCAAAGGGCATGAGCCTTGCCTTGAGATCCTGGCACTGGCTCGCTGAAAGGCCAGGGCCCTGCAGATTATTCTGGCAGTTGCACAAAAAAATCCGGGGGAGCGTTTTTTGATCCGCTCTCCCGGACTGGCAAGGATGGGTTGCCTGATGTGTGAGCCAGGCGGCCTGTCTGACGGTTTGTCAGGCAAGGGCTCTGACGGAAGGCTGTTGCACTAGCCGTTCAGGCCGGCCTTGTAGGCATCGGCAGTCAGAAGGGCTTCGGCTGCGGCTGCATCCTCAGGGGTGATGCGGGCAATCCAGCCCTCCTCGTAGCAGGAGGCATTGAGCAGGGTGGGATTGTCTTCCAGGGCCGTGTTGACGGCTGCGATAGTGCCGGCCACGGGCATGTACAGGGTGTTGACCGACTTGACCGACTCCACTTCCCCGAATTCGGCGCCCTTGGCTATGCTGTCGCCCTCGGAGGGCAGATCGATGTAGACGACTTCGCCAAGCTGATCCTGGGCAAAGTCGCTGATGCCGATGACCAGTTCGTCGCCATCGGCGCGCACCCAGATGTGCTCGGCCGTGTACTTGAGATTGGCGGGCAGGTTCAGTTGTTCCAGAGTCTTGGCCATGTGAGGCTCCTTATTCTTCCATGCCGCAGGCGGCTTCCATGATGCCTTCGGCCAGTGTGGGATGAGCGTGGATGGTGGCAGCGATGTCCTGGATTGTTGCGCCCATCTGCAGGGCAAGGGTGCACTCGGCAATGAGATCCGTGGCATGGGCTCCGGCCAGGTGGGCGCCAAGGAGCTTGCCTGTGGCCTTGTCGGCAACGAGCTTGAAGACGCCGGCCAGTTCGCCCATGGCCTGGGCCTTGCCCAGTTCGCGGACCTGGAAGGCACTGGTGATCACGTCATAGCCCTGGTCGCGGGCCTGCTTCTCGCTGAGGCCCACATCGCCGATTTCGGGCGAGGAGAAGATGCCGGAGGGCACAACGTTGTAGTTCGGGGTCTCCTTTGCTCCGAAGATGTTGGCCACGGCCACATGGGCTTCGGCAGAAGCCATGTGGGCCAGCATGATGCGGGCAGGTCCAAGGACGTCGCCAATGGCGTAGATGCCGGGCACGGAGGTCTCAAGCTGGTCGTTGACCACCACGTAGCCGCGCTTGTCCGTGGCAATGCCGGCCTCGGCAAGGCCAAGACCGTCACAGTTGGGCACGCGGCCAATGGTCATGAAGACGCAGTCGCATTCAAGCGTGGCAGGCTTTTTGGCAGAAGCGGGAACGAGTTCGGGCGCGAGGAAGGGCGAGGGACCAAGGTCTGTGTATACCACCCCGTTTTCCACCCTGGTCGTGGTCACGGTGCGGCACAGTTCCACCTTGATACCCTTTTTCTTGGCTTCGCGCAGCACAAGCTTGCTCATCTCCTCGTCGACCGAAGGGATGGGCAAAAGGCGGTTCTGGCCTTCCACAATGGTGACCGCGCTGCCGAAGGAGCGGAAGATGAAGGCCAGTTCCGTGCCCACAACGCCGCCGCCCACGATGACC
>CALVHF010000129.1 GCA_944327295.1 uncultured Desulfovibrio sp.
GGGCCCATAGGCCCGTGAACCTGGTGCAGGTCGGAAGAAGGTGGTTGCAGGAGACAAGGATGCGGGACAAGTGAACATGAGTGCTCCTTGCTGTTGGCTCTGGAGAGCAGGACGTTTCTGTTTTTTTTTTGGAAAGGACGCTTTTTGCGAGAAAGAGGGTGGATGGCTCTGGCTGGCTTAGCGGCCAAGGGTGCGCAGACTGTAGTGCGAGTCGTGGCTGCGCACGGGAGAGAAAAAGCTCTGCCTGCACCAGCGCAAGGCCGCCGGCACACTGATGCCAAAGCGCTCCAGCACCACAAAGAGCAGCAGCACGGCCAGGGAGAGCCAGAAGGTGGGCCAGCTCATGTAGAGCATCCACAGGAAAAAGCCTGTGAGGGCCCGGGCATCCAGAAAGCCGCAGCGCACGGAACGGGCCGTGTCGCGCCAGACGTTCTTGCCGAGGATCATGGGAGTGCCTCCTCCTTGAGCTGCTTGCAGGGTTTGTGTGCAAGAGGCGAAAAAGGTTGTACTTTTGTTTTTTTTGTACGGGCAGTTGTGCGGGGCCGTCTTTTCTGGCAGGCTTGGCGCCGATGGTTTTGTTCGTTTTTCGGGATGGATGTTTTTCTTGCAGGGAGGGCATATGGCTTTTGCAGTTGAGCGCGATTCCGACCGGCAGACGCTGCTTGTGCTGGATCAGGCAGCACACATGGAGCCCAGGGCACTGGCCTGGACCAGTCTCAGGAACCGCTTTGACAGCGACAGGGCCGAGGATATCCTGGCAGGCATCAGGGCCTCTGCCTGTTCGCTGAAGCAGGCCCTGCCTCTTGTGGGCTCAAGGCCCTCCTATGCCCAGTGCGTCTTTTGTGCGGCCAGGCACTGTTCCATTGCCCTGCCGCAGGGACTGGACGAAAAGGCCTTGAAGGACCTGCCGGAAAGCGAGCGCCTGCGTGCCATGGAAGACGGCTATGTGGAAGTGGAAGAGCGCTTCTTGTGGGCCGTGCTCTCCTTTGCCCTGGACAACCTCACCGAGGAAGAGGAACAGACCCTCATCCGGGAGGTGAACAGTCAGAAGGGCAAAAGCTTCTGGGCAGAGCTTGGCCTCTCTTCTCTTGTGGCCGGCCTTCTGGCCAAAGTGCCTCTCAAGGGGACCGTGGGCACACGATTGGGACAGTTGCTCGCCCAGGAGCTGACCCGGCTTGGTCCTGGCCTTTTGCGCCGCATGGGGCCCAGGGTTGTGACAGCCCTTGTGGGCCTGATCTGGCTTGTGCTGCTGCGCAGGCCCATGGGCCCTGCGGGCCGCAAGGTGGTGGATGCCGTGGCTGTCTCGGCCGTGCCCTTCATCATGGACTTTTGTGCCAACCGCTCCCTGGCCGAAACATTGGGGCCAAGCTACAGCATCCTTGTGCCCAGTGTGCTCGAAGTGGCCCTTGTGCGCTCGCAGATGCGTCAGGCCCTGCAGGAGTAGGAGCCGCTTGTCAGGAAGTTTGTGCCGGGGCTTGTGCCGAGTCCCCTGTCAGAACGGCCGCAAGCTCAGGAAGACTGCCGCCCCCGGGACGTGGGAACAGGGAGGCGGCGCGTCCAGGTCCAGCGACGCTGTCCACGTCCGGGGGCGTGTCAGTGGCCGGAACCTGGCCCCGGCCGCGGGTGTCCGGGCGCCTGTGCTGGCCCTGCTGCTCGCGCACAAGAGCCGCATAGGTTTCCTCGGAGATAAGGCCCCGGGCAAGCTTGTTCTGGGCGTCTTCGAGCAGGCTCTGGCCGTACCGGGTGACCAGATCGCGCACTTCCTGCATGAGCTGGTCGTCCGGGACCGTGTAGAGATGCCGGCGCAGCTCTGGTCCCAGAATGAGCACCTCGCGCAGGGCAATGCGGCCAGGGACGTCCCTTCTGCTCATCTCAGGGCCAGGGTCCAGGCAGGGATGCTTGCGCGGCACCTTGCGAGGGACCAGGCGCTGATGGATGAGCACACGGACATTGGCCTTGAGCACGGCTGCCACGGCCGAGCGCTCTTCCTCGGGAAAGGCGTGTATCATGCGGGTGAGGGTCTGGGGCACATCCTGGGCATGGACGGTCGTGTAGGCAGTGACCCCCTGTTCCACTGTGGCAAGCAAGGCCTCCAGGGTCATGCGGTCGCGGCACTCGCCCACCATGACAATCTCGCCCTTGCGGCGGGTCAGGGTGCGCACGCCGCTTGGCCAGTCCTCCACGTCAATATGCACGGCCGACTGGGTGACCGGAGCCACGCGCTGCTCTGCTCCGATGGCGCTGAAGTCGAATTCAATGGGGTCTTCCAGGGTGAGAATCTGGCGGCCCACCTGGGGATTGAGGAGGGCCTTGTGCAGGATGGCGGCAAGCAGGGTGGACTTGCCCGAGCCCATGACGCCAGAGACGACGATCAGGCCTGAAGAGGGAAAGAGGGCGTCCACAAGGTCTGGACTCAGGTCTTCCATGTCTTCGAGACGCGGCAGGGATCTGGGCAGGACGCGCAGCACCACATAAAGACCCTTGTTGGAACTTGTGGCATTGACCCTGAAGCGCTGGCGCAAAAGGCGCTCTCCGGGAATGCGGATGGCATAGGCATAGTCCAGGGAGTGCCCCGTCTTGACCATGCCGGCGCGGTTGGACTGGCCCGAGCTCTCGTTGACCACAACCTGCGTCTCCGACTCCGTGAGCACGGAATCCGTGACCGGCAGCCAGACCCCGTCTTTCTGCATCCACACAGGGTCCCCCGGACAGAAGACAATGTCCGAGGCACGGTGCTCCACGCACCAGAGGAGCAGGCGCTCAAGCTGATCCACGCTCAGTTCATGGATGAGGGGTTCGGGGAAGCGCAAGGGTGCGGCCGGCCGATCGGCTGACCAATCGGATGACTGGGCGGCGGACGGGCCCGGGCGTTGTGAGGCCGGCTGTGATGCAGGCCGGACGACAGGTCCGGGCGAGGCAGGTTGCATCGAGGCGTGGACTTCAGGCCTTGAACAAGATTGAGTCTGGACGTGCGTCGCCTGGCCGGATCCGGGCTCGACCCAGGCTCCGGTCACAGCGGGCTGCGCAAGCTCGCGAACGCGCCGGACCATCATGTTGTACAGAGCTGAATCGGACATGCAGGGCCTCCAAGGACTTTTCAGGGGCAGACCTGGCCTGTCCCAAAAGGGTGGTGTGCTCCATGCCGCAAGGGGCTTTTGGGCATGGTCCTGGGCGAGAAGGGAGAATGGCAGGTTCAGTTCTGATGGCGGTTTTTGGACCAGGCCTCGGGCGGCAGAAAGGCGGCCGGCACGGTAATGCGAAAGACGGTCTCGTTCATGTGCAGGCTGCGGTTGCCAACCCGGATGCCAAGCTTGCCTTCCGAGAGCCCCGGCAGGGAAATCATGCCCTGCTGGGCGAGCTCGTTGAAGCGCAGCATCCCCCGAAAGTCCGCCACAAGGCGGGCGAGATTGAGGGCAAAGAGCTGGCGACCCTGCTCGCAGCCCTCGGCCCAGCCACGGCGCACTCCTTCCTGCCAGAGCTCGGCTTCCTCGCTGGTACGGGGGAGAAGTTCCTGGCGCGGTTCAAAGGCCTTGAACTCGTGTTCGAGATAGTCGCGCCAGGTCGGAGCCCGGCTCACCAGGCGCGCCGGCTGCTCTATGCGGTAGGCCGCCTCCACGCTGCGGGCCGTGTCCGGGCCCTCCAGGGTCGTGGCTGCGTCTATCCAGCGCAGTACAGGCGGCAGCACCCGTCCCTGAAGGAGCAGGGCCTGAAAGCCGAAGATGCGATCCAGAGCCAGGGCCCGCTTGTGACAGGCTGCCAAAAGGTCGGCATAGGTGTGACGCACCCCCTTTTGAAAGGCTACGGTCCCGGCCGCCTCGGTGAGCATGCGGCCCCTGAGTGTCTTCACCCTGTCCCTGGGTTTGGGGGCCGATGTCCCCCGCACATCGAGCAGCTCCTGCAGTTCGGCCGCAGGCTCGGCCTTGTTGGTCCTGTCCTTGCCCGTCTCCGCAGCCTGGCTGGTCTCTTCGGGAAAGAGGCCTGCCATGTCCAGGACAGGGGCATTGGGCAGGGTGCCGTAGCCTGCATAGCTTCGGTCGCCCGGGGCAAGCGGGTAGCCAGGGGCAATGAAGTCTTCGTCCGTGCCTGAAGGTATGGGCGTCCCATGCGGGTCCGCAGAGCCCAGGAGGCTTTCTGCTCCTTGTGCGTGATTGGTCCCTGTTCCTGCCGATTCCTTGCCACCGGCAGCGGCAAGGACAGGGGAAGGAGCAGAAAGAGGCAGGACAAGACACAGAGACAGGCAAAGGAGTGCTCTCGGAAAGGAGTTGCACAGACGTGCAAAAACAGGCCACACCCGGTTGTGCAGGACAAGAAAGCCTTGCGGCAGTCCGGAAAGGGAGGCGGAAAGAGCAAGAAAGGAAGAGGCAAGGGCGGCGGGAAAGACTGAGGGGCAGAGGCGCAGGCCTCTGAAGGGAAGCGTGGACATGCTCGGGCTCCATGGAACGATACGGAGAGC
>CALVHF010000130.1 GCA_944327295.1 uncultured Desulfovibrio sp.
TTGCCAAGATTTTTTTGAAAAAGCCCCGTTGAGCTCCTGTTCAGCTCCGGGGCTTTTTTGTGTCTTTTTTGCCGGAAGGCAAAAGCCCAAACGAAAGAAGAAGCCTTGAGCTGGCACAGGGTAGGAGAACAAAGCTTCCGGTTCCCTGTCCTGTCTCTTCATGCGGTTGCCTGTGCAGCATCCCTGGCGAGAATCAGGCAGATTTTTGCTACAATTGGATCTGTTCCATAATCCAAAGTACATGGTAGACTCAGGACCTTGCAGCAAAGGCAGGTACAATGTCTCGGGCTGTCAGATGGAATGGCCGGGCCCCCTGGACGGTTGGGGCCGGATTCCCGATGCATGAGAGCATGTACAAGACAACGAGGAAACACCATGGACTACCGCATCAATCGCCGTACTGGCGAGGCCATCAGCATCATCGGCATGGGTACAAGTTCCCTGCCCCTGTCTTCCGAAGAGGAAGCGCTTGCCACCCTGGAGATGGCCTATGCCCAGGGCATCAACTATTTTGATCTGGCCACAGCTGAGTCCTGCTGTTTCAGGCTCTTTGGCACAGCCCTGGCCGGAGTGCGCAGCAGGGTGCACTATCAGATTCATTTCGGCGCCATGTATGCCCCGGACAAGAACTATGCTTGGAGCCTCAACCTGGACAAGATTAAGCGCAGCGTGGCCTGGCAGCTGGAAGAGCTCAAGACGGACTACATAGACTACGGCTTCATCCACTGTCTGGACGAGGAGAACGACTGGAAGACCTGCCGCAAAAACGGCGTCCTTGACTATCTGGAGAGACTGAAGAGCCAGGGCATTGTGCATCATCTGGGTTTTTCCACTCACACCCCGGCCGTGGCCCATCAGATTCTGGACACGGACCTTGTGGACATGATGATGTTCAGCATCAATGCCGGCTATGACTATCAGCACGGTGAATTTGCCCATGGCTCTGCCTCGGAGCGTATGGCCCTCTATCAGCGCTGCGAGACCATGGGCGTGGGTATTTCCGTCATGAAGCCCTTCTCCGGAGGACAGCTCGTGCAGGACAAGACCTCGCCCTTCGGAACCGCACTCACCTCCTGGCAGTGCCTGCAGTACGCCCTGGACAAGCCAGGCGTTCTCACCGTCCTGCCCGGTGTGCGCAACAGGCAGGATCTTGGAGATGTCCTGGGCTTCCTGGATGCAACCCCGGAAGAACGCGACTATTCTGTCATCAGCACACTGACGCCCCGGGACATGGAAGGCCGCTGCGTGTACTGCAATCACTGCCAGCCCTGTCCCGCAGGCCTGGATGTGGGGCTCATCAACAAGTACTACGATCTGGCCAGGGCAGGCGATGAGCTGGCCATCGATCACTACCGCCACCTTGCCCTGCATGCCGACGCCTGTACACAGTGTGGCCACTGCAACCACCGCTGTCCCTTCCATGTGGATCAGATGGCCCGCATGAAGGAAGTGGCCGCCTACTTTGCCACGGCCCGCTAATGTCTAATTTTAAAATTATGTCATGATATCTAGACAATGAAATGCAGTAATTTCAACCAGATATAAGTAGGCGAATTTATCAATTTAGACACTAGACACGGCCGCCCCCCCAGGGTAACAGGCAACAACACTGCATGTGGCCGACTTGTGCGGCTTCCCGATGTCTGCAAGGACTTTGGGCGAGCTGCACAGGGCCGGCCTTTTCTTGCGGCCAGAGATGCACATGTGCCTGTTCTTCTTTGATAAGTGGGGGGGCTTTGGTTAGGGAGTTTGGATGTCATTGTGTCTTTTTTGTGTCAGGTAGAGTGCAGGAGTACTGCTGCTCTCTTCAGACACGATGGCTCTTTCAGTCTGTGCAGGACAAAGGCTGAAACGGATCTCCCTGTCCTTGCAGGGTCGACACCGGGAGACTGCACAGTCTTCCTTGTTCAGAGATGTTGAGAGCGTGGCTATATGTCTGCACCAGCCATCCCCTCCATAGAAGAATTCATGTGCACCCAGGGCAGTCCGACCTGGTATCTGGACAGGACGCCCCTGGGCATTGTCATCATCAGAATGGTGTTTGACGAGCAGGGCAGGCCTGTGGACTGGCAGATTGCCTACTGCAACGAGGAACTGGCCAGGATCGAGGGGGTGGATCGCGAACGTGTGCAGGGCGCCTGGTTCTTCAGGGATCTCTTTCCCGACGGTGACAGATCCTGGCTTGAAATCTACGGCCGGGTCGCGACCACGGGCCGTCCGGCACACTGCAGGGCCTTAAGTCCGAAGTCCGGCAATTATCTGGAGATTCAGGCCACAAGTCCCTGCTACGGCTACTGCTTCTGTACTGTGCACAATATCAGCGAACACATTGATGCCGAGCAGAGCATCCGGGAGTATCAGAATGGCCTCTTCTCCCTGATAGACAGCCAGTTGGCCCTGCTTTGCTTCTACGACATCGACAAGCACACCATCTACAATAACCTGCACACTGTGGCCTCAAGACGGAAGTCCGCCAGACACCCCTCCTCTATCAGGAATATTCCCGAGGCCCTGGTCCGCATGGGCGTGCTGAAGGAAGAGGACGCCCGGCGCATGCAGGAAAAGATGCTCACGCCCATGGAACAGGGCGTTGCCGAGGCAGAACTGGAACTCCTGCTCAACCTGGGCGCTGCCGACGGTCTGGACGACTGGCAGTGGTACCATGTGGCCATGCACAGGTATGTGTCCATCTATCCCAATGTGCGTAGGGCCGTCTGTTCCGTGCGCACCATTCAGAAAGAGGTGGAGCTGCGCAACAGGCTGTGCCGCAAGGCAGATGCCGACGCCGTGACCGGTGTCTTCACAAGGGGCGCAGCCGAAGAGGCTGTAAGAGCACGCCTGCACAAGACAGACGGGCCGGTGTACCTCT
This sequence comes from uncultured Desulfovibrio sp., assembly GCA_944327295.1. Taxonomy (GTDB): domain Bacteria; phylum Desulfobacterota; class Desulfovibrionia; order Desulfovibrionales; family Desulfovibrionaceae; genus Desulfovibrio. The sequence continues at coordinate 2,870 of CALVHF010000130.1, forward strand.
TTCTTTTTGATCTCGACAACTTCAAGGCCATCAATGACACCCGCGGCCATGTCACTGGCGACAATGTCCTCTTTTTCTTTGCCCAGCTGCTCAAGGCCCAGTTCAGGCAGCATCTTGTGTTTCGCCTGGGCGGGGACGAATTTGCCGTCTTTGCAGAGGGGATCTGTCTGAAAACAGTGGAAGGCCTGTGCCGGCTCGTCATGGAGGAGCTCGCCTGTCAGGAGCAGTTTTCCTTCAGAGTGACGTGCAGTTGCGGAGTTGCCTGGAGTGGTACGGCCTGCAGCTACCAGGAGCTCTATGCCCTGGCAGACAGGGGCCTCTACCAGTCCAAGCGGGAGGGCAGGAACAGGTGGCACCTTCTTTCCTGCGAGGATGAACAATAAGCCCTTTTGTCTTTCGTCGGGAAGCAAGGAAGAGATGGGCTGCGACCTGTGTCTTAAGAAAGGAAAGAAGGCTGTGCAGAAGGATGCACAGAAGGATGCGCAGCAGCCTGTCCGCGCCATCCCCCAGCGCTCTGATTCTGCAAAAAAACATGGATGGCACGGACTGGACAAGATTTCCCGGAAGATTTTTAGGAGGAGGGGCCTGAACACCCGGCGCATAAGGTTGTGTTTTGTGGTGCGCCCGGAAGTTCAGGCCCCGGAAAGGGGAACAGGCGTGCGAGCCCTGGGCGAAGCCCCCTGAACGCCCGGGCGAACCTGTTCCCGGAAGGAAGGAGCAGTTGTCAGCAGTTGTTGCGCCAGCAGCAGGTGAGAAAGCTTCAAGCCCCAGCTGATCGAGAAGACGGCCGCAGAAGTGGCGGAGCATGTCCTCAATGCTCCTTGGCGCCGTGTAGAAGGCCGGCATGAAGGGCATGATGGTGGCACCGGCCTGGACAAGCAGGAGCATGTTTTCCAGATGGATGAGGCTTAAGGGCGTTTCCCTGGCCACCAGAATGAGGAGCCTGTGCTCCTTGAGAGTCACGTCGGCGGCTCTGTGCAGAAGATTGTTGCCGCAGCCATGGGTAATGCTTGCCAGAGTGCTCATGGAACAGGGGCAGATGATCATGCCGTCGTGCTTCCAGGAACCGCTGGCAGGACCTGCGCCCGTGTCCCTGCTCTCGTGCACGTGATCGGCACAGGCTTCCAGCTGCTCCATGAGGGGATCCCTGTGTTCTTCCTCAATGACCTTGCGGGCCCCGTCGGAAATGACGATATGGGTTTCCATGTCCGGCATGGCACGCAGCGCCAGCAGCAGTTCTAGTGTCAGCGGAATGCCACTGGCACCGCTCACACCTATGACAATGCGTCGCTTGTGCTGATCCATGGAAGGCTCTTGAAAAGTTTGTATATCATTATACGGTACAATATACCAATTTTTAAGATAGTAATAAGTATCTCATCTTGAGTCAATCTCAAATTGACACCCTCCCCCCGCTTACGCAGGGGGATTCCCTACTGCGCTGACCTTGCGGTCAGTCGCTTCGACGGGTTCCTGCTGCTG
>CALVHF010000131.1 GCA_944327295.1 uncultured Desulfovibrio sp.
GAAATCAGGTCAGATCAGGGCGACACCTAATTTGTCAACACGCCCTAGAGCGGTTTTATGTCCAATGCTTACATGGGGCGTAGCTGAACGCCTTGAAATCGCTATCAACTCCGATACTGATGTATAAAAAGGTAAACTGCTCTAGGTTCCTGCTATATCCTAGAGCAGTTTTATGTTGTATTTTAACGATAATCAAAAGTAAATAGCTCTAATGCCGGTGTATTGCACACTGAGCTTGCCGTTCACCACATTATGAATGGCGTAGGCCTGCTCCCTGGACGTCTTCAAGTCCCGGAAGGTACAGACCTCAAGGTCCGTCATTGTGAACGGAAAGATACCGAATAGTCCCTGGTACATGGCCTGTCCCTCCCTCTACGCAACAGGATAGGGGGCCAGAGTTTGCAGAGTTACAAACGTTTTCTTTTGACGAGCCAAGGAGTAGCGAAGCGCTCCCAGAGCAGTTGAACTCCTATGCCACAGCCAAGCACAAAACTTGCGAACGGGAACAAAAGCGGTATCAGGAGCGCAGATCGCATAACAACAGGTCCGCCCAAAAGACCAGCCCTGGGAAGGATAGATGCTGTTTTTTGCAAACATGCCTTGCACACGGGCGGCACAGGCTGCGTGCAGGGCAGAGTATGGTCTATTTCGTCTCGCTGGCGAGGCCGGCGATGCGGGCGAGTGCTTCCGGATTCGTGCGATCCGTCTCCCTGATTTCGCGGATCACCCGTGCCGGCACGCCGCCCACAATGGTGCGACAGGGCACATCCTTTTTCACCACGGAACCTGCGGCAATGATGGCGCCGTCCCCGATATGGACGCCGGGCAGAATGGTTGCTGCGGCGCCAATCCAGACATCGTTGCCGATGATCACCGGCGCAATGTTGTGGATGTGGCGCTCCTCGGGGAGAAAGCCGTGGTTGATGGTGGCGATGGTCACGCGGTGACCAATGAGCACGTTGTCGCCTGTACGGATGCCGCCCTGATCCTGAAAGCAGCAGCAGAAGTTCACAAAGACGTTCTTGCCGAAGCGGATGTTCTTGCCGAAATCCGTGTAGAAGGGTGGAAAGAGCCGGAAGGACGCATGCACAGGCTGGCCCGTGATTGTGCTCATGCAGTCGCGGATTTGTTCCGGGGTATGAAAGCCTGTATTGAGCTCGCAGCACAGGCGTATGGCCTCCTGCGAGATTGTGATCATGGCACGATAGGCGTCCGTGCCTGCGACAAGGGGTTCCCCCTTATCAAGACGCCTGAGAAGTTCGCTGAGTTCCATCATTGGGACGGTCCTTGACAGAAATGGGATGTGGCATGGTGCCCCGGGAGCTGGGCCGGGTCCTGGGGTCTAGGGAAGAGAACACAAAAGGAAAAGGAAGAAGGCGGGGGCTGCGATGTGGCCCTGCCAGGCAGAGGGGCTCGGGCTGCCCTGTATGCAATGGCACTCCCTGCATACAGGGCAGGTCAAAAAAAGGCAATTACTTATAGTGCATGTCATGATATGCCTGCTGGGCATGTGCTTGTCTGTTCCTTCTGCCCTGTTCCGACTGTGCCCTGACAGGAACATGTCCTTGTCCCGGGTGCCCGTTGCAGTGCATTCCGTCACCTTGTTCCGGTTGGGCACAAGCACAATGCGCTCGCAATTGTCTTCAGGCCCAGTAATGTCGTCTTTATCTCGATTCTGCTGTGCAATGTTTCACAAGAGGGCAATCTTGCTGGATTGCAGGTCAATTGACAAAAAAAAGGACATGGGAGAGTATAGCTGCCACGATTTCATGCAAATAAAGGCTCTTTGTGCCATGCCCATATACGAACTCAGTTATCATAAGCTTGCTCAGAAGAGCAGTTTTTTCAGCTCCGAGCCCCTGAAAGTCAGCGACAGGGTGGTGGTTGCCCTGGAACAGGGGCAGGTGCTTGCCCGCGTGGTGGCCGGTCCCCGTGAGGACAGGGACACGTGCGGGGAGGACCCTGTGCCCAGCATCGTGCGCAAGGCCAGCCCCGAGGATCTGGCCCAAGAGGAGAGCAACAGGGAGTTTGCCGGGCAGGCCGCCCGCTTCTGGAAGCAGTGCGTGCAGACCAGGGGCCTTGAGATGAAGCTTGTGGATGTGGAGGTCTTTCTTGACCGCAGCAAGCTCATCTTCTACTTCACGGCGCTCTCGCGCATTGATTTCCGGGAGCTTGTCAAGGACCTTGTGCACGAGTACAGGGTGCGCATCGAGTTTCGCCAGATAGGCGTGCGCCACGAGACGCAGATGATAGGGGCCGTGGGCAACTGCGGCATGGTGTGCTGCTGCCGCAGGTATCTGCATCAGTTTGCGCCCGTGACCATACGCATGGCCAAGGAGCAGGATCTCTTTCTCAACCCGGCCAAGGTTTCCGGCATCTGCGGACGGCTCCTGTGCTGTCTTGCCTACGAGCAGGAGAGCTACGAGAAGTTCCACAACGAGTCGCCAAGGCTCGGCAAGCGCTACCAGACAAGGAACGGTCCCCTCAGGGTCATCCGCACCAACATGTTCCACAATTCCGTGACCTGCCTGACCGAGTCCGGCGAGGAATTGCGTTTCTCTCTGGAAGAGTGGAATGCCCTGGAGCCACGGCGCATGGAAGGCCAGGTGCGGGACTCGGAGCAGGGCGGCGCTCCTTGCGACGAGGGTCTGGAAGCCTGCGACGAGGCCCAGGCCCAGCAGCGCCCGCACGGCAGGCGCTCGCGTGGCACAGCCCCCCAGGACCGCCCAGGCACAAAGCCTGGCGAGCGGCCGGCCCGCCCGGCCTTTGTGACCGGCAGGGTGAGCTTTCGCCAGCAGGGGCATGCGCCCCAGGAGACCTGGAAGAAGGCTGCAGGCCTTGCGAGCATGGCCCAGGCCGCAGGCCGCGGCTCTCGCGAGCAGCCCCGGCAGGGGGATCAGCCAAGGCGTCCAGACCAGCCCCTGATGCGCACCAGGGTGCGCGATCTGTCGGCCGAGGGCAGTCCTGCGCCCCACGGGCCAGGTGCCCAGGGGGCTCAGGGATCACAAGGAGCAGGCTCCCAGAAGTCTGCGCGCTCCGGCAAGGCCCAGCGCTCGAAGCACCGTCCCCAGGGCGGGGCCGGTGTGCAGGATGCCGCTCCGGCAGGCCAGTGCCCGCTGCGCCCCGAGGCCGGCGTCGTCCGTGATATGCCCGAAGACACGTCTGGAAAGATGTCTGGAAAGACGACCGGGGATATTTCGAGGGATATGCCTAGGGATGGTTCCGGAACGGCGCCCGCAGCCGGCAGGGACCAGGGCAGCTGATATTTTTTTCGCGGGGATGCGACATCCCCAAGAGGTTCAGGCAATCGACATTTGCAAGCCTGTCCCTTCCTGTCCGTCAAGGGGCTTTTTTGCGGCAGGGATGAGGGGCGGGCATCATACACCGGGAGGCAACACCGTGCAGACTGGCACCTACTATGTCACGACGCCCATTTATTACGTCAATGACAATCCCCACCTGGGGCATGCCTATACAACCATCGTGGCCGATGCCCTGGCCCGCTTTCACAAGCTTCTGGGCGAAAGGACGCTCTTTTCCACGGGCACAGACGAACACGGCGACAAGATTGTCAAGGCCGCAGCCAAGCACGGCCAGTCGCCCCAGGAATTTGTGGACACCATTTCCGGGCGCTTCCGGGATCTGTGGCCCAGACTGCAGATTGCCAACGACCGCTTTGTCCGCACCACGGATCCCCATCACATCAAGGTCGTGCAGGCTCTCATGCAAAAGGTCTACGACCGCGGGGACATCTACTTTGGGGAGTTCGGCGGCCACTACTGCACGGGCTGCGAGCGCTTCTACACGGAAAAGGAACTCGTGGACGGCCTGTGCCCCCAGCATCTGACCAAGCCCGAGTTCATCAAGGAAAAGAATTACTTCTTCAAGATGTCCAAGTACCTGCCCTGGCTCAAGCAGTACGTGGAGGAGCATCCGGACTTCATCCGCCCCGAGCGCTACAGGAAGGAACTTCTGGGCATGCTGGAATCCGGTGCCCTGGAGGATCTGTGCATCTCCAGACCCAAGAGCCGTCTCACCTGGGGCATTGAGCTGCCCTTTGACAGCAATTACGTGACCTACGTGTGGTTTGATGCCCTGGTCAACTACATAAGCCTGCTGGGCTATCCTGACGGCGAGGACTACAAGACCTTCTGGCCCGGCGAGCACATCGTGGCCAAGGACATTCTCAAGCCCCACGGCATCTTC
>CALVHF010000132.1 GCA_944327295.1 uncultured Desulfovibrio sp.
GAAGGTGCCGACCGCAGTATAGGCCAAGCCTTTTTGAGTCCCCCGGCAGAGCCGGGGGTTTACCGATTTTAATTAGGTGTTGCCCTGATCTGGCCTGATTTCAGACGGGGTCATGGTGCGACAGTGAGCTCTAATGAAAGTTGGTACGCCCCATTTATATCGGCATATGCCGGTTGCCATTGTCGGATTTTGATTTTGTCAACACGGCCTAAGAGTTGAGCAAATTCAGATGGCTCTAGCGAAAAACCAGTATGTGCATGGAAGGGCAGGATGGACGATGGCTCAACAAGGCAGACAAGCTGGAGCCACAAGTGCTGTGTGTAGCGACCTTCAGTAGAGCCAGTGAAGGTGGGACAAGCTTGTCGCAGACCACTTTTCCGCCAGAGCCACTCAGAAAATGGACAGATCTCACGGTCAAGGGCAAGATTCTCTCAGATATCATAGCTACTATCGTGATTCTCATGCTGCGCAAGGAAACTACACCGCTAGACAGGGCAATCTCTGAATATTTGGGCAAACTTGGCTCTATCACTTGTTTCAAGTCCTCAGTGAACAGGCTCACTGTCAGCAGGGCTAATAAACAGGCAGCCAAATTCATGCAGGCAGTTGGGATCCTCATGCCAAGCTGTGTCAGCCTTGAGCACTACAAGGATATGGTAGCTCCGACGTGCCCTTCCGTGTAGATCTGAATTTGCTCAACTCTTAGGATATACTCTCTCCCAATCTCAACAGTTGTGCAGTCCAATGCGCAGGCGGCACGAAAGACTTCCTCCTTGCGATGGCAAGGACTGCAAAAATGCCTTGCCCAGCATCCTGAGCAGTATCCCGGGATAACGCTCAATATCCTGCGCATGGGTTGTTTTTCATATTGCCGAAGCTGCTGGCGACAGGAAAATGCACCCCAAGTGACACGAAAGACGCCCTCCTTGCGATGACAAGGGCTGCAAAAATGCCTTGCCCAGCATCCTGAGCAGTATCCCGGGATAACGCTCAATATCCTGCGCATCCCCCAGGCTCAACTCTGTCCATGTGTACGCAAGACAAGAGAAACAGGGATCCCCGCTCTGTGAAGCAGGCAACTCTTCGACTCTTCACGAAAAGGCGATCTTCAAAAGGAGCTCATCAGGAACAGTCTCATGTTTCTCCAGATGGCTCTCCAGAAACTGCCTCTTTTTCTGGCTTGCTTATTTTTTCGAGTTGGGTATCCTCTTCTGGGGAAATTGTCAATCCCTGCTGTTTTTCATAAAAATCAAGGACTTGCCCCTCTCTTGCTCTGGCCATGGTGCCTCTGTCTCACAAGCTGCCTATGCGGTTTGGACAAGCCTTGCACAAGAGGGAGGCGTCTCAAAGCCCGCAAGGGATAGGCACCAGGCCCTGAGCTGTCCATCCTTGCCCCTTCCGGGGAGCGGGACAAGACGGCTCGCTGCAGGACAATGCGGATGTCTGTCCTTTGTCCATGCCTGCACCCTGCAGACCAAGCCCCTTCACAGGCTCTTGTCCCTTGAATCCACCCTTGAGCCCCGTCCCCATTGGTTCCTTTCGGGTTTCTGTCCCGACTCCGGGCCTTTTCCTCCTCCTTCTTTCCCCATGCATCTTCTTCACCATACCATAACAGGCGACCTGTCCCTGATGCTGTCACAAGCTCGCAAGCACAGCACAAAGGCGCAGGATCCAGCCAGGATACTCTCCATGTCCTATTTTGTCGTTGGCGCAGGCTTTTGGGGTGCGACCATAGCCGAGCGTATTGCCACAGTCCTCAAGGCTCCTGTCACCATCATTGAACGCCGCAATCACATTGGCGGCAACTGCCACTCCTCCCTGGACGAGGAAACTGGCATCGAATGCCACCGCTACGGATCACATATTTTCCATACCTCCCTGCCCAATGTCTGGGAGTACATCACGCAGTTTGGAGCCTTCACAAGTTATCAGCACAAGGTGTTCATCACCCACAAGGGCAAGGTCTATACCATGCCCATCAACTTGAGCACCATCAACCAGTTCTACGGCAAGAATCTCTCGCCCACAGAGGCAGCCGCCTTCCTGCAGGCAGAAATTGCCAGGGATCACATTGCTGACCCCAAGAACCTTGAAGAAAAGGCCATTTCCCTCATTGGCCGGCCTCTCTACGAAGCCTTCATCAAGGGCTACACCCACAAGCAGTGGGAACGCGATCCAAGGGAACTGCCTGCCGAGATCATCACCCGCCTGCCCTTCCGCACCACCTACAATGCCAACTACTTCAATGACGTCTGGCAGGGTGTGCCAAAGGACGGCTATTTCTCTCTCTTTGAGCGCATGCTGTCCAATCCCCTGATCTCCGTCCAGCTCAACTGCGACTATGCGACCATCAGGTCGCAGATTCCCTCTGACGCGACCGTGATCTACACCGGCATGCCGGACCAGCTCTTTGATTACGAGTACGGCACACTAGAGTGGCGTTCCTTACGCTTTGAATGGGAAACGCTCCCTGTCTCCGACTTCCAGGGCACCACGGTCATGAACTACGCGGATACGGACGTCCCCTATACCCGCATTCACGAGTTCAAGCACTACCATCCCGAGCGCACAACCCCCTTCAACTGCCCGAAGACCGTCATCTGCCGGGAGCATTCCCAGACCTACCACAACGGTCTTGAGGCCTACTATCCGGTGAACAACGAACGCAACAATACCCTCTATGCACGGTACGCCCAACGGGCTGCAGCAACTCCCGGCCTTGTCCTTGGCGGCCGACTCGGAGCCTACCGCTACTGGGACATGGACAAGGCCATTGCCAATGCCCTGCAGGTCTTTGAGGAACGAATACTGCCTGCAGCCAGAGGGTAGCTTCGGCACGAGGCCAGCGTCTGGCACCTTGCCAGACGCCTGCCGCAAAGAGACACTGTTTCCAGATTCCGACAGACTGTGCAGCGGGCACAAGAACCGCTGCACAGTCTGACAAAAAAAGTGAGCCGGCGGTGCCCCGAGCCCCTTGCCGGAAAAAACGCAAGGACCAAGAAGGAGGTAGCGCCAGCGCTCCTGCTGAAAGGCAGGACCGGTGCGCCAAAAGTGATGACCATCCCTGTACCGATTCTTCAGAAGGCCCTGCTGCTCGCAACAAGGACGCTGCCCCCTGAGAAGCTCTCCTCTGAAAAGCTGTCTACAAATGCGGATCAGCTCGACACGCCAGTGCCAGCCAATGTCTTTCTCCCCCTCTCCCATATCCGGGCTCTGCGTCCCTATGCCCAGCTCGTCACCGGTGTGCGTGGTACAGGCAAGACCTTCTGGACACAGGCCCTGCAGCAGGAAGCCGTTCTGAAAATGCTGCTACGGGATGTGCCTGAACTGACCGGTTTCCGAGTGATTGGCGTGCACACGCACAGGGAACATCTGGAAAGCTGTCCTGGCCTGCACTCTTTTCCGCCCTGCTCAAGGAGTTCAGGGGAATCGATATCTGGCGAGCTGTCCTTGTGCAGGCACTGGCCCGCCAGCCCGAGGCAGCCGGTCTCTGCCCCTTTGTCGCCATGCCCTGGCAAGAGCTTGTCTCTCAGGTCGCTCAATCCCCTGAAACCGTGAACAGCTTCCTGCAGGACCTGGACAGGCGCCTTGTCCAGGCCCAAACGTCTCTCATGCTGCTTTTTGACGGTCTGGAGCGTGTGGCCGACTCATGGAAGGAGAGCGAGGCACTCACCACTAATCTTTTGCAGGACGTCCTGCCCCTTTCCGGATATTCCCATATCAAGGCGAAAGTCTTCCTTGGCGAAGACCAGTTCCAGAGACTGTCCCCTGTCTGTGCCGCACATCTTCTTGCCACACGTGTTCCGCTTTGCTGGAGACAGACTGACCTGCATGGCCTGCTCTGGAAACATCTGTGCAACGGCCCTGGAGAAAGCGGGCAACTCTTGCGCGCCCTCTGGGAACAGTATCTGCCAGGAAGCCTGATCGAAGAAAATGGTGTCTGGAGCCTGCTGCCTGCGGCGACCCGCAATAACGACGCTCTTCGTTCCCTTTTTCATGCCCTGACTGGTCCCTATATGGGCAAGGGCAGACGTCGAGGCATTCCCTATGTCTGGACAGTTGGTCATCTTGCCGATGCCCGTCAGCAGACAATGCCCCGTTCCTTTCTGGCTGCCATCC
>CALVHF010000133.1 GCA_944327295.1 uncultured Desulfovibrio sp.
CCGGCTGCTAGGCCAGCAGATGACAATTTACCCCCCTATCTCCAAACAGAATTTACACAGTATACTTGACACTCTCTCCTCAGGAACGACTTCGTCTCTATCGCCAGGAAGATCATGTGCGTCTCTACAATATCGAAACATTTACCGAACGACTGAAGAAGGTCAACTTCACCATTGAACTTTCCAGGCCGGAAAAATTCCCTGGAGCTCTCAAAAGCGCAAAACTTACAAATATCATTGTCCTTGCCCGCAAGCACTAGCAGATGCCGTCAACAGCCCCTGTACCATACCTTTCCGGTGCCGTGCAGGGGCTGTTTTAGTGATGGGGCAATCCGGCTTCTTCAGGAGTCGAAAAATCAGACATACTGAAGCCCCTCGGGCAGACAGAAGGTCAGAAGAAAGCCTGCCGCTTTGAGGCCAGAAGGCGCGCAGACTCAGAAAAAGTGTACACAAAGAGCGGCTCCTTCATGGTGCACGCAGCCTGATTACGGCTTGCGCTTCAGCGCTGCACAGAACCGTAAGGCCACCCTTACAAGACCAATTCTGCAGCACTGTGGCGAAAAAGCCTCAGGCTTTCTTTGTGCACACACTTGCCAAAGAGCTTGGAGCTCCAGTGGAAGCGTACCAGTGGATGCGCTGCAGGCTCTTTCTGGACATACTGCAAAAAAAAACGCCCTGCCGTCTGGCATGCCGGCCCTCGCAGTCTCTCTGCTCCTTCATGATCAAAAAAGACCTCTGATGACTGCGACACACTGCTCCCTGTTCTTCACCTGAAGACCTTCTTTGTAATGCGCTGACTGAAGGATCACTCTGAAAGAGCAAGTCCTGCTGAGCTCGAGCCTGCAATCCCCTGCAGCACTGCAGTCTGCTGATCTTTTTGCGGACACTTTATGCAGCTTCTTCTCTAGAAGCACCCTGTACAGGAGCCTGTTGTCCGCACAGAAAGACGCCCAAAGATACAGTCCGGGATACAGACCAGAATACAAATTTTTGTCATGAAATTCGTCCTTTTTTCATGACCGCAAAGCCGAATTGCACACTGCGCACATTCTTTGCATAGTCAGGACTGCGACAAAGAAAAAAGAGTGTTGCCGGTACATTAGACCGTAGACAGATTGGTGCTTTCCCCATGCACATTACCATGGATCTCACGCTCGTGTTCTCTTATGAAAAAAAATTTTCTGTACTCTGTCAGACATGGGCTCTTGAAACTGAGCATTGTCTGTAGAAAAAGTTCATATTTTTGTGATTGCAGCTCTTGATTTTCAATCCTTTTTTATGTTATGAGCGAGCTGAATTTGAGAATCTTTGTTCTCAGGGCCGTTCATTTGAACTCACCTTGTTTTCAGCCTCCCTGCTTTTAGGCAAGGCTCGTATTCCTCTTTCCTTCAGTGTTCTGACAAATCGACTATTTGTTCTTTTTTTCACACAAGAACACATCCACCTTTTTTCCGATTTGTTCTTTTTTTCACCGATTTGTTCAGCCCTGACGTTCCGGCAGCTCCGCTCTGTCATGAGGCCTGCGGCTGCCTGGGAGGACAAAGCATCCACTCAGATACTCTTTGTTTGTCGCAGAGACCCCTTTCTGGTCACCCGGAATTCCACAGGGGGCATTGCACTGCCAAACATGTGCCTTTGTTAATTTTCTGGAGGATACAGGCTGCAGAAAACATGGCAGGGAACAGGAATCAGCGCAAATCTCTTTTTCGAACAATGAGTCACGCGAACCTATCCATACCTATCTGAGGAGAATTCATCATGCCAAATGCAGACATCATGCAGCAAGCTCTTGAAATTGCACGTGCACAGGCCGGTGTCCGTCCCATGACCGCCGGCGAGGTTGCTGCCTACGTGAACGAGCTCGCTGCGGCTCTGGAATCCACCATCTGTCCTGACGAGAGCAAGGCGGTTCCCGCTGTGGATCCCAAGAACTCCATCGGCGAAAGCTATGTGACCTGCCTTGAATGCGGCAAGAAGTTCAAGGTGATGGGCAACCGTCATCTGAAGCTCCATGGCCTGACATCCAAGGAGTACAAGGCCAAGTGGGGCCTGAAGAAGAGCACCTCCCTGGCTGCCAAGAGCCTGGTGCGCATGCGTCGCAGAAAGATGCAGGAAATGCGCCTCTGGGAACGCAAGAAGATGGCCGGCGAGTAGCCGCACCTCCCGTCTTTCCCCATCCCTCTTCTGCCCATTGGTTCTTCGCGCCCTGAAGCTTCAGTCTGACGCTTCACATGGGACGCGGCCCTCTGCGCTGCCACGGCACGAGTCCGCAGAACAAACACGCTACAGACGTTTCCTCCCCTCATGCAGGCCTTCCGCATCACGCCTCCCGGGCCCCCTTGCCAGAGCCACTGATGCCAGGGTGCGCGCCTTGCAGGAGGAAGCGGCACAATCAAAGCACTCCCGCTGCCCTGTCCAGGGACAGCGGGAGTGCTTTTGTCTGAGAGAAGCGCACGGTCACACGGGCACTCTGGGCAGGGATGCGCTGCACCCCCATGAGCGCTCCCAGGTGGTCCAGGTGCGCTCCCTGGGCATAGGCCAGGAGGTTCTGTTTGCCGGCCAGGTCGATGAGGTTGTTCTGAACCGTGATGAGGTAGGCCAGCGATTCCAGGAAGAGCCGGACAGGGTCGCCAGGCTGCAGGGTGACGCCGGCGATTCGCTCGTAGGCGGTCAGAACGGAGGATTCAATCTCCGAGGCGGAAAGCGTGGCAAAGCTGACTTCGGGCAGAGCCGCAAGATTAACGGAAGTCGCCATAGTACTCCTCCCGGATCTCGACAGTCTCCTTTGGAATGAGCCTGCCTTCCACTGCGCCGTCCAGATCGCTTGCGTTGTTCATAAACTGGATATCCACCACCCGGATACGTGGCACGTACTTCTCCAGTCCCTGACCTATCTCGGCAATGAGGTGTTGCATGTTCATGGGCATGTCCACCGGATCCCAAGTGAGACCAAAGTCGCGGTCCAGCGGCACGGACCCCTTGCGGGTGGCCAGCACGGTGCGGATTTCCTGGGCCAGACCAACAAGGCCGGTGGCGCCAATCTGCACGGTGGCCGGCAGGGACATGTCGACAGTGAGCCGCTTCATTAGTTGTACTCCAGCAGCGAGAGCTGCACTTCTGCAAAGAGCGTGGTGCCGTAGTGGATCTGCTTGTGGGTGATCTCGTATTGCTGCAGGACAAAGAGGCCGTAGTACTTGAGACCGATCACCAGGGCCTGCTCCTCGCCACTCCTGGTCAGGGCTTCAAGAAGGCGCAGACGCAGACCTGCTGTCGAGACAGCAGTCATGGGCGCAATGAGCACGGTCAGCGTCACGGGCATCAGGTTGGTGCCGGTGTGCTGCACTTTGGGCTTGCCGTTCATCACGTTGTGAATGGCGTAGGCCTGCTCCCTGGACGTCTTCAAGTCCCGGAAGGTGCAGACCTCCAGATCCGTCACCGTGAACGGAAATGTCCCGAACAGTCCCTGGTACATGGCAGCCTCTCTTTTCAATCAGGCAGCCACGGGCTGCAGGGATGGGGTTAGCTTTTGTCTGTTGTATTTTTTGGCGGGAAGACGGGCTTGTTCCAGAACTGAATCATGGATGCGCCAAGCAGAAGGAAGCCGGACATTACCACCTGAGCCATAAACCCTAAGAGTTGAGCAAAAGTAGAACCATATTTTCTGGAGTGCTCAAAAGGATTCCTTATCAAAAAACTACACTAAGCCTGTGTAGGAGCAATCATCATTCGACAGCTATCTAGACTGATATAGGGAGGCATAACGATCC
>CALVHF010000134.1 GCA_944327295.1 uncultured Desulfovibrio sp.
TGTCAGCCACCCTGAACTCCAATTCTCCGAATTCACAGCTTGGTGCCCCCAGGGAATGCTCTCCCTGCATGCGCGCCCTGGGCGCAAGGGGAGCACTCCCCAACCTATCAGAAGGCACTCAAGGAAGGGCAAATCATCCTGCAACCCGTTGAAAAGACATAACTCTCAAAAGAACTGAACTTTTTTTCAAAAAAATCGAAAAAGGCCCTTGACCCTATAGTTACTCTAGGACCTATTTTTTTCCTGTCGATGGGAAACACGGAACACTCCTTCCCCTGTTTCCCCGCCTTACCCTTGATACCTCATCGGAAAGTCCCTCACCGGCATTTTCCGCAGACAAGTTCCCTGACAGGAGGAACAATATGAGCTCCGAAAGCCTTGCCCTTTGCCCCTGTGGCGTCAGCCACCCTCTGGGGTACATCTGCGAGAAGGGCCAGCAGATTCTCAGAGAGCGCGCCGCTGCCCTGAAGGCCAGGAAAGAAGATACAGAACACGAGCATGTGCATGAACGCTGCGAAGTCCATGAACATGAACATGACCACGATCATGCCCACTGTCACGAGCACGACCATGTGCATGATCATGGGCACGAACGCTGCGATGCTGCCTCCCACGAGCAGGACCACGATCATGCCCATTGCCACGACCATGCGCACGAACACGAGCATGAGGCCCATGCCTGTTCCCTCGGTCATGATCATGCGCACGACCACGACCATGCTCATGACCACGATCACTGCCACTGCCATGACCACGATCACGGCGAGGCTGTCCCCGAGCTCGACTACGCCAGCCTGGGCGCTTCCTCGTCCACCAGAGCCATCTACCGCATCGTGAACATGGACTGCCCCATGGAAGAAGCCCTGATTCGCAAGAAGCTTGCTTCCGTCTCCGGCATCACCAGCCTCGAGTTCAACCTCATGCAGCGCGTGCTCACGGTCAATCACGAACTTGAGTCCACCAAGGTCGTCGAGGACGCCCTCAGGGCCATTGACATGGCGCCCGAGCCCATTGTCACCGAAGGCGCCCTGGCCGTCTTCTCCGTCAGCGGCATGGACTGCCCCGTGGAAGAACGCCTCATCCGCTCCAAGCTCGGATCCATGCCCGGCGTGCTCGGCCTTGAGTTCAACCTCATGACCCGCACCCTCAAGGTGCGCCACGCCGACGATGCCCTGCCGGCCATCTCCCAGGCCCTGGCTTCCCTCAACATGGGTGCCCGCCTGGTCGTGACCGAAGACGCTTCGCCTTCGCCCATCGAAGCTCCGAAGATTGCCTGGAAAAAGCTGGCTTTTGCCGGCGTGCTGGCCGCCTTCTCCGAAGTCTTCCATCTGATGCTGGACTGGCAGGCCCATCCCTTCGGCATTGACGTGGCCTCGCTCTCCATTGCGGGCTTCCCGGCCCTGCAGGCCCTGGCCCTGCTCTTCTCTGTCCTGGCCATTGCCCTGGCAGGACTCACCACCTACAGAAAGGGCTGGCTTGCCGTCTCCAACTTCAACCTCAACATGAATGCCCTCATGTCCGTGGCCGTGACCGGCGCCGTGCTCATCGGCCAGTTCCCCGAAGCTGCCATGGTCATGGTGCTCTTCAACCTCTCCGAGGCCATCGAGGCCAAGTCCCTGGACAAGGCCCGCAACGCCATCAAGCAGCTGCTGGCCCTGGCGCCCGAAAAGGCCACGGTGCAGCAGTCCGACGGCTCCTGGGCCGAGCTCGACATTCGCGAAGTGGCCCTGGACAGCATTGTGCGGGTGCGCCCAGGCGAAAAGATTGCCCTGGACGGCGTCGTGACCAGCGGGCACTCCACGGTCAACCAGGCCCCCATCACCGGCGAGAGCATGCCCGTGGAAAAAAAGGCTGGAGACACGGTCTTTGCCGGCACCATCAACGAGTCCGGTTCCTTCGAGTTCCGAGTCACGGCCCTTGCCACCAACTCCACCCTCTCGCGCATTATCCACGCCGTGGAAGAGGCCCAGGGCAGCAGAGCCCCCATACAGCGCTTTGTGGACAGCTTTGCAAAGTACTACACGCCTGCCGTCTTCCTGGTTGCCCTGGCCGCCGCCCTGGTACCGCCCCTCTTCCTGAACGCCGCCTGGACCGAGTCCATTTACACGGCCCTGGTCGTCCTGGTCATCGGCTGCCCCTGCGCCCTGGTTATCTCCACGCCCGTGAGCATTGTGAGCGGCATGGCCGCAGCCACACGCTACGGCATTCTCATCAAGGGCGGCATGTTCCTGGAACAGGGACGGCTGCTCAAGTCCATTGCCCTGGACAAGACAGGCACCATCACCTACGGCAAGCCGCGGCAGACGGATGTCGTCCCCATGGGGCCCATGGCCAGAGAGGACTTTGTCTCCCTGGCTGCCAGCATCGCCTCCCGCTCCGACCATCCCGTCTCCAAAGCCATTGCGAAGGCGGCCCAGGACGAAGGCCTCCCTGTGCAAAGCGTTGAAGACTTCCAGGCTCTGCCCGGTCAGGGCGTCTCCGGCCTCATCAACGGCACTCGCTGGTATCTTGGCAATCACAGAATGATTGAAGAGCTGCACAAGTGCTCCACTGCCATCGAGGAGCGCCTCTTTGCCCTGGAAAAGGAAGGCAAGAGCGTCGTGGCCCTGGTTGGACCCGATGGTGTGCAGGGACTCCTGGCCGTGGCCGACACCATCAAGGAAAACAGCATCGAAGCCATTCGCGAACTGAAGGCCCTGGGCGTGCAGACCGTGATGCTCACGGGCGACAACGAGCATACGGCCGAAGTCATTGCCGCCCAGGCCGGTGTGGACTCCTTCAAGGCCAACATGCTGCCCGAAGACAAGCTGCATGTGGTCGAGGACCTGGCCGGCAGCGGCAAGGTCGGCATGGTCGGCGACGGCATCAACGATGCTCCGGCCCTGGCCAAGGCCAGTGTGGGCTTTGCCATGGCCAGAGGTGGCACGGACACGGCCATTGAGACCGCCGACGTGGCCATCATGGACGACGACCTGCGCAAGATTCCCCGCTTCATCAGCCTCTCCCGCTCCACCTACGCCATCCTGGTGCAAAACATCAGCCTGGCACTCGGCATCAAGGCCCTCTTCTTTGCCCTTACCTTCACGGGCAATGCCACCATGTGGATGGCCGTGTTCGCCGACGTGGGCACCTCCCTCCTGGTCGTGGCCAATGGTCTGCGCGCCATGAGAAAGTAATTTCCCTTATCCTCCTCTGAGCACCTCGATACAAGCCTCCTGCCCCGCAAGTCATGAACTCCTTCATGGCGTCCGGCAGGAGGCTTTTTTGCTGCCCAGTGCGTGCAACCTGTTCCTGAAGCTGTATCAAAGGCGTGTGCGTCAGGAATCAGGACATGCCTTGCCGGCAGGACCACTCAAAGTCTCTGCCATTCCGCAAGCCTACGCCTTCTTCCTGCCTACCATGCTGCGCACATGTGCGACTTATCCTCGGGGTTCTGTTCTCCAGACTCTTCGATGCCTGGGCGCACATGCTGTTTTCCTTGTCGGCAAAGCAACAAATCGTCCGTTTGAAAAATCTGTCATGCCAACTCGTTACGTGAACCTGTTCATGGGGATGATCGGGCAGCATGTGCAGTGGTATGGTCTGTCCGCTCAAAGAGTGGCTGGAATGCTGCGGTCAGCCGAGTCAAATGGCAGTGAGATGGATGTTCTTTCATTTTGGAGTTTTGGAACGTTCGCTTGACCGAGCCTAACTCGCCTGCGCATGCCCCATTCGTAAGAGTGGGGTAAGCAGGCGCCGTTCCGCCTGTTTC
>CALVHF010000135.1 GCA_944327295.1 uncultured Desulfovibrio sp.
GGGCCAGCTGCGCGGACCTGAACAATCCTCTCTCGCGCCAGATCCTGGCGGACCTCACCACGGCAAGCAGGGAATCCCGCAAGCAGAACCTCTCCATCGGCCTCTATTCCCAGCAGCTGGGCGACTTTCCTTCTGTGCTCGTGGATCTTGCCACAAGCATCTATGTCCTTGGCAGCGGCACGGCCCAGGAAGCCAGGGACATTGCCGCCCGCTTTGGTTTCAACCAGGCGGCCCTCCATGCCCTGCGCCACATAACCCGCCCAACCCGGGCAGGGGCTGGGCTCATTGCCCTCTTTCGTACCTCAAGCGGCGAGTCCATCCACGCGCTCACCTGCACGGTGGGTGCCTATGCGCGCTGGGCCTTTTCCACCACGGCCGAGGACATGCGCGTGCGCTCGCGCCTCTACGCAAGCCTTGGCTGCGCCAGGGCCCTGGAAGTCCTGCGCAGGGCGTATCCTGACGGCAGCATCAAGGACGAGCTTGAGCGCCGGCGCGAAACCCTGGAAGCACGGCCTGGCGAGGCACCGGTCGACATTCTGGAACAGATTGTGACCGAACTGGAGGAACAGGCAGCCGGCAGGAAGAGGGAAGGGGCCTGAAACGCCAGAGGCTTCTGAAACGCCCGGAGGTTCCCCCGTCCTGTCAGTCCCATTGGAGGCGTCCGCGCTGGAGCTTTCGGCTGACCCGAACCCCGGGTCGGCCGGTCAGTGCAAGCCTCGTTTTTTTCATTGTGCTTGGCTCCAATCTGCTCTATGTTGGCGACGGTCCCCTTCACGGACGACAAGGCCTCCCTGGAAAACGACGACAGCGTCACGTTTTTTTGTCCTGCCCTGCAAAAACGAGTGTCCCCGGAGCCCTTGCCGAACACACACTGTCCTCAACGCATTGGGACGATCCTGCGGGGAAGATCCCTGCTCCCGGACACGGCCTCTTTTTTCGTACAGAAGACATGAGGTCCTGCGCCGTCTTTGCGAGTGCCCCTTCCGGAGCTTGTGCCCGATCCTTCCCTCACGCGCTGCGCGTCTTCTCTCCTGCTCTCCGGGCTTCGTGCTTCGGGGCTCGTGCCTTCGTGTCTGCCTGTTCAGCCGCTCTGTACAAGCCCCATGCAGTCAGGCCCGGATCACGCAGGAGCCCTGCACGGCATTGAGGCCGCGCACGAACAAAGCCAGGATCCCCCGGGGAACCGGAACATGAACAAGTCAGAACAGCAGCCAGCCGACAGGCAGAACCTTACCCCCGAAGAACTGACCACACTGAGCCTGTGCTGGGAATCATGGGCGCAGGCCGTCTCCACGCCTGCCCGCCGCATCGTGCGCGCCAAGCTGCACCTCGTCTTTCTGCTGGTGCGCTACGGCGGCCTGCGGCTCAGGGAAGTGCTGGAGATGTCCGTGACGGCCTGCCTGGACAGGCAGAGCGGGCTTTTGTCCGTGCCTGGCGAAAATGCCCGCGACATCATGCTGCCCATGGGCTGCATGCAGCACTTTCGCCGCATCCTCTCCCTGCCGGAAGCGGAACAGGCGGACTTCCTGGCCCTGGATACGGGCTTCATCAGAAGGAAGTTCTATGCCGTGGCCGAACTCTGCGGCCTGCCGCCCCAGAAGGCGGCTCCGCGAGCCCTGCGCTATGCGCGGGGCCTGGAGCTCTTGAGTTTGCACGTGCCCCTGTCCATGGTGCAGAAGTACCTGGGCCAGCCAGGACCGGCCAAGACCTTCTTCCTGAACTTTGCCGGCGGCGATGTGCGCAGCCACGTGCTGGACCGGGTCCGCGAGCGCAGCAAGTTCAGGGACAACGTGCTGGCAGGCATAGTCACGGGCATACGCCTGGGCCTGCGCCGGGCCGAGCTCGAGATCTCCGTTGCCAGCACTCTTGTCCTCTACGCCCAGACAAGCCTTGACCGCGTCCAGGACCTGGATCTTGGCGAGCACAGGCAGGTGATCTCCTTCCACATTCCGTCCTCGCGCATTGTGCTCACCCTGGATCATGTGCCGACGAGCCTGCACAACTGCCTGGAGGCCACCCTGACCGGCCTGCACGCCGACTCGGTGGAGGGCTTTGCCAGCACGGTGCTTTGCGACGGCACCCCCCTGCATGCGGACCTGGACTGGGGCGACCTGGACTCGGCCGAGCTCTACGAAGGCCGCAGGGTGTGGCTGCACTTTGCGGCCTCCAGCGTGGAAATCGATGACTAGGACTCAAAAAGCCTGCTTTGCCGTCTCCCGTTTGCCGGGTGCCCTGCAAAGCGTGACTGTTTTTTGCAAAAGTGTACATTTGCCAGCCGGACGGCTAAAAATGGTTCCAGCCTGACATGAAGGGGGCAGACTTCTTCGTGCCGGGTGTTTCAGGCAGGGCACTTTTCAGGGACCATACAGCATCGGGAGTTTACATATGTCCTTTGAATTTCGTTTTCTGCGCGTCGACATGGCCAGCAAGACCTGTACCTTCGAGCCGGTACCCCAGGAATATGCCGGCCTTGGCGGACGTGCGCTGACCTCGACCATTGTTGCCAGGGAAGTCGATCCCACCTGCACGGCCCTTGGACCGCACAACAAGCTGGTCTTTGCACCCGGCCTGCTTGGCGCCACCAACAGTCCCAACTCCAACCGAATTTCCGTGGGCTGCAAGAGTCCGCTCACCGGCGGCATCAAGGAAAGCAATGCCGGCGGTCAGCCTGGCGGGCATATTGCCAAGCTGGGCATTTTGGCCATCATTGTGGAAAACATGGCCCCCGAGGGCGAGTGGTGGCAGCTGGAACTGGGCCTCGATTCGGCTCGTCTTGTGCCCTCCACCGTGGCAGGCCTCAACAACTTTGATGCCGTGGCCAAGCTGGTCGAGCAGTACGGCGACAAGTGCAGCTACATCACCATCGGCCGCGCCGGCGAGTTCAAGCTCACGGCTTCGAGCATTGCCTGCACGGACCGCGAGCTGCGTCCCATGCGCCATGCCGGCCGCGGCGGCGTCGGTGCCGTCATGGGATCCAAGGGCCTCAAGGCCATCATTGTGAACCCCGCCAACGGCAAGTCCGCTCCCCTGGCCGATCCCGAGGCCTTCCGCAGCGCCTCCAAGCGCTTTGCCAAGGCCCTCACCGACCATCCCATCACGGGCAATGCCTTGGCCCAGTACGGCACGGCCGTGCTCGTCAACATCCTGCATGAAGCCGGCGGCCTGCCCACGAAGAACTTCACCGTGGGCCAGTTCGACGGTCATGAAAACCTCTCCGGCGAGACCCTCAACAAGGTCACCAAGGAACGCGGCGGCGAAGGCTCCGTGGCCCATGGCTGCATGAGCGGCTGTATGCTCCGCTGCAGCGGCCTGCTCGCCGACAAGAAGGGCAAGTTCCAGAGCAAGTGGCCCGAATACGAAACCCTGTGGTGCTTCGGCCCGCACAGCGGCATCGACGATCTCGATGCGGTCTCCCGCTTCGACTACATGTGCGACGACTTTGGTGTGGACACCATTGACGTGGGCGTGGCCGTTGGCGTGTGCATGGCCGGCGGCGGCATTCCCTACGGCGATGCCAAGGCTGCCCTTGATGCCGTGGCCCAGATCAGCGAGGGCACTGCCCTTGGCCGCGTGCTTGGCTGCGGTACGGCCACCACGGGCCGCGTCTATGGCGTGCGCCGCGTGCCCTGCGTCAAGGGCCAGAGCCTGCCCGCCTATGATCCGCGTGCCGTCAAGGGCCAGGGCGTGACCTACGCCACCACCCCCATGGGCGCCGACCACACGGCTGGTTACG
>CALVHF010000136.1 GCA_944327295.1 uncultured Desulfovibrio sp.
GAGGGGGTACCCCCTCTCCTGGGGGGCGGCTCCCCTACCTCTTCAACCTCAATTTACACAAAGGATCTTACACTACCTCAAAAATACTACAAAATATTTCACTACAATTTACAAAATTACAGATATATTACAAACATTCACTTATTTTTTGTAGCATTTGTATTAAATGTATTTTTATCGATCTTGCAAACTTCTCCTGCGTTCCCACTTTCCGCCTGCCGATTTCTGCAGCCACTCTCTTTCTTGATTCCCCAGGCTCTCTTGGATACAACAAGCTGCCACTGTTTCCCTGCTCGAAATCCGCCCTGCGCTGATCTTCGCCCTTCGGGGAGCACACAAGCACAACCAATCTGACACTGACAAGAAAAGAAGAAAAGGAGGCAGCGCGCAGCTCCTGCATGCAGGGGTTTCGTGCCTGTTTTGATCATGATGTACATTACCCGCCAGCATACCATCTCAGCCGCACACAGGCTCTTTGAATACGGAGGACGCTGCGAGCGTCTGCACGGCCACAACTACAAAATCTGTCTAACCCTGGCAGCCGCAAGCCTCAATGAACTGGGCATGGTCCTTGATTTCGGCGATGTCAAAAAGCTGCTTTTTTCCGCTCTGGACGAAGCCTGGGATCACAAGACCCTGCTCTTCAGCAAGGATCCCCTTTTTCTTGCCCTGGAACCCATTCTGCAGGACGGTTCGCTCTGTCCCGTCCCCTTTAATCCCACGGCTGAAAACATGGCGGCCTATCTTGCCACAACCTTTTTCCCCGAACTCTTGCGTTCGGCAGGCATCGATGCCCAGGTCTGTGTCCATGCAGTGACTGTCTACGAGACGGACAACAACTGCGCCACATGGCAGAGAAGCGCCGAGTAAGTACGGAACAGAGCCCGATCCTATGACACAGCTGCTTGTTAACGAAATATTCTGGTCCATACAGGGCGAGGGGCACTTTACCGGCACTCCGGCTGTCTTTGTCCGTCTGCAGGGCTGCGATGTCCGTTGCCCCTGGTGCGATACGGGCTATGCCCTCAACGTCCGCGCCGAAGACCGCCTGCCGGACAACAGTACACAGGTTCTGACCAAGCAGGGCAGCGACCCGCACTACACAGCTACCGATGCAGACTGGCTGGTCGGGCAGCTGCTGGCAAAACAGAGCCCCATCCGCCACCTCATCCTGACCGGAGGCGAACCCTTCTTGCAGGACATTGTCCCGCTTCTTGAATGTCTTGAACAGGAGCATTTCACTGTTCAGGTGGAGACCAGCGGTACAAGGCCTCTGCCAGATCCTGTCCCCTCTCTGGCAAGAACCTGGATTACCCTGTCTCCCAAGCTCGCAAGGCTCCCCCTGCCGGAAAACTGGGAACGTGCCAGCGAAATCAAGATTCCGGTGCTGCAGCCCGACGACCTGGAGGTCTTTGTCCCCTTTCTGGAAAGACTGCACAATCCCCTTGTCTCTCTGCAGCCGGTCAGCCAGAACAGGGAAGCGACCAGGCTCTGCATTGAGCTGTGCATGAAGAACAACTGGAAGCTTTCCCTGCAGACACACAAATTTATCGATCTGCGCTGACTGTTCTTGGACGCAGCGTCTTTCAGACAAGCAAAGAAATGCCGCATCCCCGTGAGACCTGAGGCTCCGGGGAAGAGGCATCCCTTCTTTTTTGAAAAATTCCTTGCGGTCTACCTGTACAGGGCATTTTTGCAGAACAGTTCCAGCATCCTGCCCAGGGTATTTTCTTCGGAAAACATCTCTCTGATAACGTTTCTGGCATTGGCTGCCAGCTCAAGGGCCTTGTCCCTGTCCTCAACAAGGCCTCTGATGGCCTGTGCCAAGGCCGCGGCATCCTTTTGTGCCACAAGACAGCCCGTGCTGCCGTCCTTGACGACATCGCCAATACTGGCCACTTTTGTGCTCACCACAGGAACACCCATGCTCATGGCTTCCACAATGACTGTGGGCAGACCATCCGACTTTTCCGTGCCCTCGGGCACAATGGAAGGCATGACCATGATGTCGCTCTGGCGCAGCATGCCGCCTATCTGATCATGGGGCAGGGCGCCCGTGAAGTGAACATGATCCTGTATGTGCCAGGCATCTGCCTCGGACTTGAGGGCATGCATCTGTCCACCGCCTCCCACAATGGTCACTTCCACATCGATATTCTGCCTGCGCAGCAGGCCGGCTGCCCGGACAAGATAGAGAAACCCCTTCTTTTCAATGAGTCTGCCTATGGCGATGATCCTGTACGGAGGCTTCATGCGCACAGGGGCCTGCTCACTAGAGGGCAGGGTGACCGTATTGTAGACAAGGCAGACCTTGTCCTTCTGCGTCTCGGGCAGAAAGGACGCAAGATGCGGCACATTGAAGGAGGAGTCGGCTCTGGCAAAGGAGCAGTCGGCCAGCTTTTCGGCCAAAAATCCGTCCGGTGGCCGCACATCCGTTGCCCTGGCCGTAAAGGAATAGGGAATGCCTTCCAGCTGATGAATGACCCAGGCTGCTGTTGCCGGACCGGAAGCCCAAGCTCCGTGCACATGCTGCACGCCTTCCCTGCGGAACTTTTCGGCCAGATAGATGCCACAGCAACAGGCCCAGTAGTTTTCCAGGCGCATTTCCATATCACGCCAGGAATGAAAGACTATGGTGCGCAGGATGCGACCAACCTGGCGCGGCTGCCGAAAAAGTCTGCACACAACGGCTGCAGCAATGGACAGGATGGCAGGTATGCCCAGATGACGCACGGGGATGGTGCTCCTGCGCATGTGCTCGGCAAGAAACTTGCTGCGCTCTCCGTAGAGGGAAACGACAGCGACGGGAAATTTCCGCTTCCACAGGCCTTCCACTTCGTAATACACGAAGGTTTCTGATAAAAGCGGGAACCAGAGTGCCAGATACTCTGTCTTGGGAAATGGTTGCCTCTCCTGAATGCCCTCAGCCGAAGACAGATTAGTATCCATACCTCTCCCACCTGAACATCTTGTCATTACAGCAAATCATCCTCGAACTCCCTGACCGGACCATAACAGACTGTGCAGAGAAGAGGATCGCCTTTCCCTGGAGAGCGCTCATGCCCGCAGAGGACGCCAGGTTCTTGCCCGAAACCCGCACAGTCCATGCGACCTATTTCTCGCGTGCAAAAAAGCATTCTGAGCTGCGTTCTCCTGTCCCAGGGACTTCCATTCCAGCGCACTGACGGCACTGTTCCTTCTTGAAAAGCAGTCCCTTCAGCTGGAACATCGATCATGTTACTCCATAGGATATTGATATTACAAAAGAAAACAAGAAAAAAGTCAAGAAGGAAGCAGTGTATGTACTTTACAATTTGTTGAACGAGCCTAACTCGCCTGCGCATGCCCCATTCGTAAGAGTGGGGTAAGCAGGCGCCGTTCCGCCTGTTTCTGTTCCCATGGCTGATGAGCTGATGCAATTTTTGTGTCCGCTCACAGGGGGACGCAGTCAAGCCGTTTCCGGGCGTCTGCCTGGGCAGTACTCAGAGCAGAGGTGTCATCAAGACAGGTTTCGCACGTGCTTCCCACATGCTTCTAGGGAGGGGCACTACGAGTGTGTGCCTGAGCCTGGACATGCCTGTGCGCGCACTCTGTGACCGAAACAGGGCACGGCTCGCAGACAGAAGAGACCG
>CALVHF010000137.1 GCA_944327295.1 uncultured Desulfovibrio sp.
TGAGGCGTGAACTATCACAGGCTGCGTCCAACTCAAACTTCCATCTGTGGGTCTGCGTCGCCCCCCAGGAGAGGGGGTACCCCCTCTCCTGGGGAGCGGCTCCCCTACCTCTTCAACCTCAATTTACACAAAGGATCTTACACTACCTATTTCAAAAATCATTTCTCTTATACCGCCAAGACTGGTACTTCAAGCCCGCCGTTGACTTCACGGTCATTCCTGCTGCCGGTGACATCAAGGCCAAGGAAGATGTGCGCTTCACTGGTCTGGACTACTCCACCGAACTGGAAACTCAGATGATGGACTATTTCACCTGGCAGGGCGGAGTCGGTCTTGAGTTTGGCAACGAGAACGTGAGTGTTGGCGTGAACTACACCCTGCAGGCTGGCCAGAACTCCACTGGTCACGGCGTGTTCGGCATGTTCCGCTACGAGTTCTAACCCCTGAATATCCCATCCTTCAGGATGAATGCAGCGGCAGGGGACTCCCCTGCCGCACCCTGAAAATGCAGGCCGGTGCTCCATTGCATTCTGGAGCCCGGCTTCACTATGATGGGGTGAGACGGGACTTGGTTCCGTTCACTCCCCTCACCTTCTGACAAAGGCCTGGTGCGGCACAAGGCCCTCAGGCACGGACGCTTTTTCTCATGTGTACAAGACAGCTTTCCCGTTTCCTTCTTTTGCTCCTTCTTTCCCTGACCGTTGCTCTTGCAGGCTGCAAGAGCGGTGATCCGCAGGTGGTCTGCGTGGATGTCGAAAAAATCATGACCGACTCCAAGGCGGCTAAGGAAGCCAATGATCATCTGGCCAAGGTGCAGGCCATTCTGCAAAAGGGCCTTGAGGCCTATCAGGAAGAACTCAAGAAAAGCCCTGAGTCCCAGCGCCAGCAGGAACTGCAGCAGGGCCTGGCCCTGTTGCGCCGCCAGCTTGTGCTGGAGCAGGCGGCTGCCCGCAATGTGGTGCACAAGCACATGCTGGCCCAGATCGAGGCCTGGCGCACGGACAAGGGCAACACGGTCGTCCTGGCCAGGCAGTCCCTGCTCTCTGCTCCTGCCACGGTGGATATCACGGCTGACATCCAGACCCGCATGGACGCAGGCACTGTCGAGTTTGCCGAGCTGCCCAAGGTCAGCATCCGTACCAGACCCGATGCCGATACAGGCAAGGACGAGGTCCAGGACAAGAAGTCCTCTGACACCAAGGACAAGAAAGAATCCGCAAAGAAGTAGGGGCATCCATTCATGTGTGCACAACTCACCCCCTTCCACAAAGAGCCTCAGACTGAACAGGACAAGCCTGAAGCAGCTGCAGCACAGGGCCAGGCCCAGTCTGGACAGCATTCCCTGCGGGTGGCCATTCTGCCGGCTCCTGGCATGACCACCCTCTATGCCAATGCCTTTCAGACAAGCTTTGCCCAGGGCGAAATTCTGCTTACAGCCTCTGTCTCCAGGCAGGAGCGGGACGAACAGGGCCCAGTCCTTGCCCTGCAGCCGCAGCAGGCCCTGGCCATGACGCCCGAGACAGCCAGACGCTTGGTTCAGGGACTGACCCAGGCCCTGCAGCAGTACGAGGCCCGCTTCGGACAGCAGGCAGGAGCTGCTCAGAGTCCGCAAAACTAGGGCGTCTCGCCCTTCTGCAAGAGTGCAGGCGGACCAAAGCCCCCGTGTCTTTTTGGGATCGGGGGCTTTTTTTGCGCCCATGAAAGAACAGCCTTCTTTCCCGAACGGCACCATGTGTGTGGCCTGCAAGACGGCAGACCGCTTGCAGGATACATTTGCCGGTACAAGGCAAGGGGGAGGCCCTTTGGCAGTCTTCCCCAATTCGGTGGAGTTTCCGGCAAAATTGTGCGGCACATTCCAGTACCGCACACGCTCCATCTCTTTCCCGAATACCGCTCTTCTCGGCA
The DNA here is from genome assembly GCA_944327295.1 of uncultured Desulfovibrio sp. Lineage (GTDB taxonomy): Bacteria > Desulfobacterota > Desulfovibrionia > Desulfovibrionales > Desulfovibrionaceae > Desulfovibrio. The sequence goes on from CALVHF010000137.1 coordinate 1,906, forward strand.
GGACCTGCCCTGTCTGCCTGCCAGAGGCCGAAAAGAGAAGAAATTTTTTAGGTTGGATATTGACTTTGAAATCCTTTTTCATTATCTAGAAAAACAGGCAAGCACGGTGCAGGCCTTGCCAGGCATTGTTCAAACGCCTGTGGCAGGCTGCACCATACCATGCAAAGGGATTCATAATGGCAGAGACTTTTTCCCTCCCCGAACTCAAGTTTCACAGAAATGGCCACAATCTGCATATCAGTCTGCACAAGGAGCCCGATGCCCATACCCTGAAATCTGTGTCCGGCCTGCTCACACAATACGCAGATCCCAATGCGCGCCTCTTCCTTGACGTGCGAGATTTGCAGTCCATGCCCCAGCAGGCCGTCTCTTCCCTGCAGACTATTCTGAAGGAAAGCCCCATGCAGGCCCAGAGCATCTACTTCAAGGGCCCCCTGGGCTTTACCCTGGCAAGCGATGGCAACCGCGTGCTCATTGTGCGCTCCAGAGACGACTGCAAGAAGACCCCGCCCTCCGAGGCTGCCCAGCGCCGCTTTGTCAAGAGAGAGCACAAGTGCAAGTGCGGCGGACGCTGCGGCGACAAGTGCTGCCAGGTCACAGGCGGCCCCTGCTGCGGCGGCAAGGGACACCACCATCACGAGGACGAGACGCAGGAAGCCGTTGCCTGATGCATCCCCCTTTTTTGTTCCACAAAATTTGAAAACAGCTTTGGATTTCCTCTTCAGAAGAGCCGCAACTGCACACATGAACTGACTCTTCTGAAAGTGCATATTTTTTCTCTCCCAATCGGACCTTCACTGATCTTCACTGACATGGACTGACATGGTTTGTGATCTGATGGCTTCCGACTCTTAACAATACTCAAGGAGTTCTTCTCATGAGCAAGGTTCTCATCATCTTTGGTTCCACCACCGGCAACACTGAAAGCATAGCCAGCAAAATCGGTTCCCTTCTCGAAGGTGCCGGTGTGACTGCCGAAGTGAAGAACGCTGCCGACATCAGCGACGCAACTGACATTGCCAAGGACTACGACGCCGTTCTGATGGGCGCAAGCTGCTGGGGCGACGAAGACGTCGAACTGCAGGACGATTTCCAGCCTGTGTTCGATCAGATTGGTTCCATGGGGCTGTCCGGCAAGAAAGTGGCTGCCTTTGCTTCCGGTGACTCCTCCTACCAGCATTTCTGTGGTGCCGTGGAAGTCATTGAAGAAGCTGCCAAGGATGCCGGTGCCACCATTGTGGCCGGCGGCCTGAAAGTCGAAGGTGACGCCAGCGCCGCTCCTTCCGAAATCGAGGAATTTGCCACTGCCGTGGCCAAGTCTCTCTAGGTCAGGGACACATCACCAGGCCGGCTCACGCCTGCAATCGTTTTTGGATACCTGAGAGGTTTCCTGTTCAGGCGCGCTCCGGCTTGAGCACAACCCTTCTCTCCCAAAGGCCTTCCGCGGCATCCTGATTTCTTCAGACAGTCAGGAGTAACGGAAGGCCTCTCCCCTTATGTGCGTGCCCCTTGCGCTGGCCGTTGTGTCGGACAGTTGTGCCGGAAGGCTTGCGAGCACGGCATCACGAAAGCTGCCGGCACATCCTGGAAGACAGGTCGTGCGCCTTGAAGCTCTGATAAGGAGAATAGCCGGAATTGCGAGCCCTGGAAGGCGTACGGGATGCTACGCGTTTCGATCCTGCTCCCAGGCCCTGCGCAAGGCTTCCATGGCCTTCCTG
>CALVHF010000138.1 GCA_944327295.1 uncultured Desulfovibrio sp.
GGCCGCCACCTCCAATACCATCTTCATCGGCATTCCTGTGAACAATGCCCTGTTCGGGGAACAGGCCATCACCCATCTTCTGCTCTACTTCCTGGGCAACACCCTCTTCTTCTGGACCATTGGCAACTTTGCCATAGCGAAGGAAGGCACAAAGGCCGACCACAGACTCACCAAGAGGGAAATCCTGCAACGGATTTTCTCGGCGCCGCTCCTGGGCACCCTGACGGGCATTGCCCTCCTGCTTCTGAACGTGCCGGTGCCGCACTTTGTGACCGAAACCTGCACCATGCTGGGCGGACTCGGCTCTCCTCTGCCCGCATCTTCGTTGGCGTCATCCTGCAGCGCATAGACTGGAAGAGTGCCACATGGGCAAGGACATCATCCTGACCCTGACGGGCAGGATGCCCCGCTCATCATGATTGCCCTTGTCTGTGTCGAGATAAGGGCACGCAGGAGGAATACCTGTCTTGTGCAGCCACACTGGACTGCAACGCGTCCCTGCACATCGGCAAGGGGACCATCCTGTATTCCTGTCTCTCCCGCTCCATGTTCGAAATCGTTCTTGATGTGCTGAGCAGCATGATGTGCTGTTTCCAGCTTGCAGCAGGGCCATGCACGACTTCTTGAGAGTGTTCAGCCACGGTTGGAAATCAGGAAACAGGATTGAGCAATATCAACGAGCTGGACAATCGCCACCACCGTGAATGAACACTCTCCATTATTCGACCTCATGCCCCGGCTCAACCAGGGCATAGTTTGTGCTCCGTCCTCCTCCGGGCATCTGCTGCAGGATCCCGTATTCCATCAGGGAGCGGATATCCCGCAGGGCGGTGTCCGAAGAGCACTTGGCCAGTTTGGCGTACTTGCCGCTTGTCAGCCGACCCTGAAAGTTGTCCAGCAGACGGCCGATGACCCGGCGTTGCCGCTCGTTGAGGGGGAACTTTTCCGCGTGCTGCCATACCCTGGCCCTGTGCAAGGTTGCGTCCAAAACCGTTTCTGCGCCATCAATGGCCCGCCCCAGGCAGTCGACAAACCAGTAAAGCCAGGGAGTGATGTCCATATCCCCTTTCTGGGTGCTCTCCAAAATAGAGTAATACTCCCTGCGATCCAGCGCTATCTGCCTGGACATGCTGTAGAAACGCTGGGGGGGATCTGTCGGATCGCGCCAGAACACAGTCGGCAATGGCCCGAGCAATGCGGCCGTTGCCATCTTCAAAAGGATGGATGCTCACAAACCACAAATGTGCCAGCCCTGCCTTCAGAAAGGGATCCAGACTGGAAGGCGTATTGAACCACGCAAAAAAACGTTGCATTTCAACGTCCAGACGGTCGGCCGCAGGCGCTTCGTAGTGGACGTTTTCATGTCCGGTGTAGTCGGAGACAACCTGCATGGGGCCATTCTCCCCGCTGCGCCAGGCGCCAACGGTGATCCTCCCTGCCAGCCCGTACGGGACAGGAAAAAGAGTCGTATGCCAGCCCCACAGACGTTCTGCCGACAGAGGCTCGTCATATCGCTGTGTTGCATCGAGCATCATTTCCACTATGCCATCCACATGCCTGGTGGCAGGAACAAGACCACCAATATCAAGACCCAGCTTTCGTGCCAGAGACGAGCGCACCTGGGCGACATCAAGGCGTTCTCCTTCTATGGCACTGGAAGTGACAACATCTTGCGTCAGCATCTCGAGTCCGGCCTCGGCACGTATGGAGAAACCAAGGGATGCCATCCGTCCCAGGAGCAGTCCCTGCCTGTAGCGGACGTCTGCCAGCCTGTCTGTCAGGCGGGCATTGTCCCATCGAAAATTGGGCCAGTCCGGCCTTTCGTGGATATATCGTATCATCCCAGGCATCCCCCTGCGGCGATTGCTCCCATTATTCACCGCATATTCTGCGGCGAATATACAGGGTATTCACCGTACAGACAAGGCTCGAGCTCATGGCCAGACAGAGCTGATGCTTGCCCACTGCCTTCTGAGCTCCTCTCGATCCAGGTTCACCAAGGAACCTCTGTGCACGCCGGACGACATCGCCTATGTGTTTGCGTCCCCGTCATGACCCGTAAGGAGTTGCACCAAAATATTGTTTACTTTTTATGGGCATCTATGATAGGCGATACGCATGGAAAAGCAATACACAGTTACGCATGAATCGCTCACTCGGTGCATTGGTTAGATGATGCCCAGACTTGATGAACAGAATCGCCGGATCTTCGCGGCCGCAATAGCAAATACGCTCGGCCACGGAGGAGGCAAGGTGGTCTGTGATATCACAGGCCTCTCGAAACCAACACTCACCAAAGGTCCCGGGAATGCGCCGAGCTTAGGATTTGTCCAGAAATAACTTGGTTTCATTTGAACGCATTTATCAGAGTCAGAGATGGAACTATAGCCGATGAAGTTCATAAAAACGATTGAGTAATTTCTGGACGGTTCCTTATCTGCGATCCAAGTGCCCGCAGTTCAGCCAGGGAGCTGACAGATGAGCGTATACGAAGGGAAGGCGGTGGCAGAAAACCGGCCAGGGAGCTCTATCCTGACCTGCGAGATGCACTCAAAAGGCTGATTGACGGCTCTGTCGTTGGGAATCCTGAGACCCTTTGTGCTAGACGACCAAGAGCACCTATATACTGAGCAGCCTGCTTAAAGAGCTTGGTTATAATGTTGTATCCGCTCAGGGGGGGTGCCACATCCTCTGTTTTTGGGTAGTGAGCAAACATGAGTAACCGAAGCTGCCAACCTGCCGGCCAGATGCCGAAGACACATCCTCCCGTGCAAATGACACCAGAGGAGGTGGTTGCATTCGGCCTTGCTCCGGAACCTGTAAAGGCTTACCTGGACAGGGTATTGGCTGAAAACATGGGGCTCAAGGCCGACATTGCCAGGCTGCATTGAAAACATGAGCCTCAAGGCTCTGATCCAGCAATTGTTGGCCAGAATTGAGGCACTGGAAAACGACAGCGGCAAGGGCAGCGGCCGCCCACCCGCAAACTCGGAAAATTCCAGTGTGCCCCCTTCAAAGGATCCTGTTGGCTTTGAGCGAAGCAAGGGTAGGAAGGACAAGAAGCGCAAGAAGACGTCACAAAAACGCAAGGGCCACAACGGCGGCAACCAGCGACGTCTCCAGCCAGGCACAGAGAAGCGGTACCCTCCGGAACGATGCCCCCACTGTGGGGGGACTCACTTTGTGGACCTCAAGGATGGCACGCCCCACCAGCAGGTCGAACTGAAGGAAATCCCGCTTGACGTGACCGATCATATTCCTCATAGCGGCACGTGCAGTTCATGTGGCAGGAAGGTCAAGGGGGACATTCCTGAGGGGTGTCAGTACTTGTACGGGCCAAGATGTACCGCCTTTGTCGCATCACTGGTGAGCCGGGGAGTCCCTCGTCGCGTGGTTGAAGATCTGCTGCGGGAGAACGGGCTGTTCGTGACAAGTCACGGCGAACCCATCCGCATATCCCAGAGAGGGATACAGCGGATGCTGGATCGCAGCAGTACTGCGCTGCGCGACCATTATGACGCTCTTCCTGGACTGGCCAGAAGTGCACCGGTCAATCATATTGACGAAACTGGCTGGCGTTTGTTTGG
>CALVHF010000139.1 GCA_944327295.1 uncultured Desulfovibrio sp.
CCTGAACTCCAGTTCCAGGTCGCGCAAACGCTCCACATAGGGGCCATCCACAAGATAGTCCGTTTCTTCAAGAAGCTCGGCGACATGGGGATCCTTCTCCCCCTTTTCCAGGAGTTCCTCGCAGGTGTAGCCCGAATAGGCAACCACGTTCTTGTGCGCCTCATGCACCTTGCGAGCCAGCCAGACCAGGGGCTCCGGCTGCAGGAAGGGCTCGCCGCCCGAGAAGGTTATCCCGCTCAGGAGGGGATCCGCGAGAAAGATGCGAAGGATTTCTTCTGCTTCCATGAGCCTGCCACCGTCCAGAGGATGGGTCTGGGGATTATGGCAGCCGGGACAGTTGTGGGTGCAGCCCTGGACAAAGACGGCCAGGCGAAGCCCCGGACCGTCGACTATGCTTTCTTCCTCAAGGCCTGCAATGCGGAGTGTATGGGACATGACTGTTTTCCTGAAGGGGACGTGCCGGAGAAGCATGGCTTTCCGGCAGGAAGGGGACATTCCTGCTTCCCTGTGCAAGGGAGGGACACTGGAGTGCCGTTGCACAGCTTTCGTCCAGAGAGCCGTGTGACAAACGGCAGGTTTTCGGATTTTTTACCGGCAATTGTTCTGCGGGGATACGGGGCAATATCCCTGCCACATCAACACAAAAACATCAACACAAAATCAGCAAAGGGGGTGTCTTTGTGACCAAGGCTGAACTCGTCAAACAGATAGCTGCAAAGGCTGGCATTACCCAGGTTCGGGCGGCAAAGGTTCTGGAGGTGCTTCTCTCCACACTTTCCGAGGTCATGATTGCAGATGATGCCATTACCCTGCCAGGCTTCGGTACCTTCAAGCTCAGCACGCACAGGGAGCGCAAGGGGCGCAATCCTTCCACGGGCGAAACTCTGATCATTCCGGCTCGCAAGATGCCCAGATTCGCTCCCGGCAAGGAGCTGCGCGAGCTCATCGAAAAGCAGGGCAAGAGCACGAAGGGCAAGCACCACAAATAATGCCTCTGCAGCAGATGCGCACAAGGGACGGGACGCCGCAAGACCTACGCATGCGGCGTCCTGTCTTTGTATCTTCTGTCCTGCCCATCCATCAGGCTGTCTTAGGCTGTCTGCAGCCTGCGGATGTCGCGGTGGGGCGATTCGCCAAAGAGGCGCTTGTACTCGCGGTTGAACTGGGTGATGCTCTCGTAGCCTACAGTCAGGGCGGCCCTGGCTGCCTGCTCGTTTTCCGAGAACATGAGGCGCCTGGCTTCCAGAAGTCTCAGCTGCTTTCTGTACTGCAGGGGGCTGTAGCCTGTGAGCTGCTTGAAGTGGCGGTGGAGGCTTGAGACGGACATGTTGACCTGACGGGCGAGCTCGTCCACGCGCAGGGGAATGGCCAGGTTGCGGCGCAGCAGGGCTATGGCCTGCACAACGGAGCTGTTCTGGCTGCCGCGGCGGTAGATGCGGCGCAGCATGTGGCCGTAGGAGCTGCAAAGCAGAACATAGTGCAGCTCGTGGGCAATGATGGGGGCGCGCACGGCTATCTGTTCGGGCTTTTCCCAGAGCCTGGCCAGACGCAGCATGCATGAGAGAAAGTCCTCGTCCACACTGGCCACGGCAATGCCGTCCGTCTCATCGTCCTCAAGGGAGGGAATGCCGCCATCCAGGCTCTCCACCGTGCGCCGGTCAGCGATTCCGTCAGCGGCATCGTCTTCCGTGTCCCCGGCTTCGGCCGACATCTTGAGGCTCAAATCCAGGAGGCTGTCCTTGTTCAGATAGAGAAAGATGGCCAGGAAGGGCTTGTCCGGCAGGTTGCTCTGAAAGCTTGAGGTCGTCGGCATGTCCACGGCCACGAGTACGCTGTCTCCTGCAGAGAGTGAAAAATCCCTGGATGTTTCCTTGAAGCCGCAGGACATGCGCTTGCTGCCCTGCAGGATGATGGAGGCCAGGGGCCGTTCCATGCAGTGGTCCACACTGTTCGCACAGCACTGACGGGCCACATAGAGATCACTGATGGGCGTGGCCGAGATGCCTGGAGCACAATTGCGGCTCTGTCTGTCTACAAGATCGCGCAGCTCCTCCAGCATCTGCTCCTTGAGGGAGTGTTTTTGGGGGGCGTGTTCGGGCATGATACAACTTGACATAGGCATTCCTCACGCGAAGAGAATCCGTACATGTGAGAGTTTTGTACACGTTCTCCCGTGCAAAATCCAGCCTTCGGAGAGAGAAAATTTTTAAGAAAATAGTACAGTTATCAACGAGTTGAAGATATGCCTGGGGAAAGAGTGCAGACATTGAAAAGAAGCATTGCACTAAGGTCGTGCAAGTATTAGGCAAGTTTTAGAACAAATTGCCCATGGTTTTCACTGGACGGAATGCGCTATGTAAGGACAAGCGCATTTTCCCCAATGCACCTTTTTTCGCTTTCCCGGCATGCGCCGGGAGTTTGAGTGATGCGAGCCTCTCAGGAGCAAAGACAACGATCGTGTGCCGATCAAGACCGATCAAGGAGGCAATCCATGGCAATAGCACTTCGCACCCTTCCCAAACGTCTTTTGCTGGCGTCCTTTGTCTGTGCCCTCTCCCTGTGTCCCGTGCAGATGCAGGATGCATGTGCGGCTGCGCAAAAGGAGAAAACCATGGTCACAGAACAGCTCGGCCCCTTCCCGCGTGGCGCGGAAAACACGGCCTATGCCAAGTACTTCATCGGAACAAGTTATCTGCAGCCCCTGGTCAAGGAAGGTCTGCCCATCTCCAATGTGACCTTTGAGCCTGCCTGCCGCAACAACTGGCACATCCATCATGCCACCAAGGGCGGCGGCCAGATCCTGCTGTGCACGGCCGGCCGCGGCTGGTACCAGGAATGGGGCAAGGAAGCCCGTGAACTGAAGACCGGCGACACGGTCTTCATTCCTGCCGGTGTGAAGCACTGGCACGGCGCAGCAAAGGACAGCTGGTTTGTGCACATCGCCATTGCCGTTCCTGGCGAAAATGCCAGCAACGAATGGCTGGAACCCGTGACCGACGAGGAATACAAGAAGCTTCCCTAGGGGGAAGACAGAAGGAGAAAAGTTCGTTCTCTCATCATGCTATGAAATCATGTGAACTTTCAGGACTTTTTTGTTGAGCGAATTTTTGTAATCCTTTGCGGAACCGGAGCAGGTCCTCCTTACCAAAAGAGCCCTCTCCCAAAAGCCTCTTTTCCCCATGTTCCGAGCACAATGGGGGCTCAAAAGTGAAAAAGCCCGAGCCGTACAAGCCCGGGCTTTTTCGTATCTCTTCTGCAGCGCTTTTTTCCTGAGCCCAAGGGGATGGGTGCAGGGAAGAGTGCACTGTGGGCTTGCCTTTGCCCTGGTGCCTGGCTCCAGCGAAAGTGCAGTGTTCCCTGTGGGCCTCCTGCCTCTGCACGGCCTTGTGTTCTGGCCTGTGGTGCCCTTGGCGTGTTCCCCCCTCGCCTTGCGCCGGCTTGCTTTTGGGACGTTCCGGCAAAAAAGACACAAAAAAGCCCCGGAGCTGAACAGGAGCTCAACGGGGCTTTTTCAAAAAAATCTTGGCAA
>CALVHF010000140.1 GCA_944327295.1 uncultured Desulfovibrio sp.
ACATGTCCGATTTTGTCCATCTTCACTGCCACACCGAATACAGCATGCTTGACGGGGCCATCCGCCTCAAGGATCTCTGTGCCAGGGCCAAGGACTTTGGCATGTCCGCCTGTGCCATCACCGATCATGGCAATATGTTCGGCGCAGCCCAGTTCCAGCTGACCTGCAAGGAATTCGGCCTCAAGCCCATCTTCGGCTGTGAGGTCTACGTCTGCGGCAACCGCTTCGACACGACCAGTGAAGGGGCCAGGCGCCGCAACCACCTCATCCTGCTCGCCCGCAACAGCGAGGGCTACCACAACCTCGTCAAGATAGTCTCCGCCGGCTGGCAGGAAGGCTTCTTCTACAAGCCCAGGGTGGACTGGGAAGTGCTCTCCTCCCATGCCAGGGGGCTTGTCTGCCTGTCCGCCTGCCTGCAGGGCGAGATACCCCAGGCCATTCTCTCCAGGCGCTGGGACGCAGCCCGCGAGCTGGTCCAGAACTACAGCAAGCTCTTTGCCGGCAACTTCTATCTGGAACTGCAGCACAACGGCATCGAGGAGCAGCGCATTGTCAACGACGGCCTGCTGGAACTCGGCGAAAGCGAAGGCGTGCCCGTGGTGGCCACCAATGACTGCCATTACCTCAATCCCGAAGACGTGGAAGCCCACGACATTCTGCTGTGCATAGGTACAGGCAGCACCATTGCCGATGCCAGACGCTTCAAGTTTCGCACAACGGAGCTCTATTACAAGTCGCCCGAGCAGATGGAAAAGGAATTTGCCTTTGCGCCGGAAGCCCTGGAGAACGCAGCCCGCATCGCCGAGGACTGCAATCACACCATTCCCTTTGGCAAGCACTATTTCCCGCAGTACACACTGCCTGTGGGGGCAAGCATCGAATCCGAATTCTGCCGGCTGGCCGAGGAGGGGCTTGAGCGGCGCTTTCGCGAGCACCCGGACGGCGCGAGCCTGGACAAGGACAAGTATCGCAAGCGCCTCAAGTACGAAATGGACGTCATCCTGCAGATGGGCTTTCCAGACTACTTTCTCATTGTGCAGGAATTCATCAACTGGGCCAAGAACAACGGCGTGCCCACAGGCCCCGGCCGCGGTTCGGCCGCAGGCTCCCTGGTGGCCTGGTCCATGCGCATCACCAACCTGGATCCCCTGCCCTACAATCTGCTCTTCGAACGCTTTCTCAACATAGAACGCGTCTCCCTCCCCGATATTGACGTGGACTTCTGCGAACGCCGGCGCTCCCGGGTCATACGCCACATGACCGACATCTACGGAGAGGAATCCGTCTCCCAGATTGCCGCCTTCAGCAAGCTCAAGGCAAGGGCCGTTATCCATGACGTGGGCCGGGTCTTAGGGATGCCCTTCCAGGAACGCTCGGCCATCGTCAAGTTCATTCCTGCCAATGATCCCAAGGTCCACATCAAGGATGTGCTCAAGAACGACGAGGAGCTGAAAAAGCGCTACCAGAGCGACGAGCGCATTCGCAAGGTGCTGGACATTTCCATGCGTCTGGAAGGCCTGTCCCGTCAGGTGAGCATGCATGCCGCAGGCCTTGTGGTCTCCGAGCTGCCCATGACCGAATATGTGCCCCTGTTCAGGGGCAAGCACGGCGAGCAGGTCACGCAGTTTGACGGCCCCATGGTAGAAAAAGCCGGCCTTGTGAAGTTCGACTTCCTGGGCCTAAGGACCATGACCATCATCCAGGACGCCCTGGACAACATTGCCCATACAAGGGGCAAAAAGCATGTGCCCAACCTGGACACCCTGCCCTTTACGGATCCGGACACCTACGATCTCTATTCCAGGGGCGACACAGACGGCATCTTCCAGGTGGAAAGTTCGGGCATGCGCCAGTACCTGCGCATGCTCAAGCCCTCCTGCTTCGAGGATCTCATAGCCATGCTCGCCCTGTACCGCCCCGGTCCCCTGGGATCGGGCATGGTGGACGAATTCATCAAGAGAAAGCACGGCGAACTCAAGGTCACCTATCCGCATCCGTCCCTGGAAACCTGTCTCAAGGACACCTACGGGGTCATTGTCTATCAGGAACAGGTCATGCAGATTGCCCAGATCATTGCCTCGTACACCCTGGGCGGTGCAGACCTTCTGCGCCGCGCCATGGGCAAGAAGAAGATCGAGGAAATGGCCAAGCAGCGGGCCACCTTTGTGGACGGGGCCGGAAAGAACAATATCCCTGCCGAAAAGGCCAACGAGATCTTCGACCTTATGGAAAAGTTCGCGGCCTACGGCTTCAACAAGTCCCACTCGGCCGCCTACGCCCAGATCTCCTACTATACGGCCTATCTCAAGGTGCACTACCCCTGCGAGTTCATGGCGGCCCTGCTCTCCAGCGAAGTGGGAAACCAGGACAAGCTCCTCAAGTACATCTCCTGCTGCCTGGACCGGGGCCTGGCCGTGCAGCCGCCCTCGGTCAACTACTCCACCATGTCCTTCTCCGTGCACGACAACAAGATTCTCTTCGGACTTGGCGGCATCAAGGGCGTGGGCGACGAGGCGGCCCGGGAAATCATCCGCGGCCGGGCCGGCGGTCTCTATGTCTCCATGCTGGACATGTGCGAACGCGTGAACCTGCGCAAGGTCTCCAAGAGGGTGCTGGAAGCCCTGGTGAAGAGCGGTGCCTGCGACGATCTCGGCGCCACCAGGCAAGCCCTCATGGCCAGCCTGGACGCCGTCCTTGCCAGGGCGCAGCGCAAGCAGAAGAGCGCCAGCGTGGGCATGCCCTCGCTCTTTGACTTTATGCCCAGGACCCAGAAAATCGAAAAGCTGCCCGGTGTGGGCATAGACTGCGAGGACGCGAGCCTGCCGGAATTCGACGAGGAGGAAATCCTGCGCTACGAGAAGGAAACCCTGGGCTTCTACCTCACCTCCCATCCCCTGCAGAACTACATGCGCGAAATCCGCCGCATAGGCTGCACTTCTCTGGAAAATGCCCTGGATCTGCCTCCGGGCATGGATCTCTCCCTGGCCGTCCTGGTCACCAATGTGCGCGAGGTGGTGACCAAGGCCAAGGGCCAGCGCATGGCTTTCGTGACCGTGGAAGACCTGACCGGCCACGCCGAGGTCACCTTCTTCCCCAAATCCTATACACCCGAGCTGCAAGAACTGCTGCAGACGGATTCGCCCCTGTACCTTACGGCCCGCATCGACAGCAAGGCACAAGACGATGCGGACAGCGAGGAGGACGAGGACGGCCAGAAAAGCCGCGAGCTCAAGCTCATCGGCTCCGAGGCGAGCCTGCTCACCGACGCCTGCCAGGCGGATCTGCACCCCCTGCATTTCCTGCTGCCCTCAAGCCGCCTGGGCCGGGACGACATCCTCTCCCTGCGCCAGCTGCTCGAACAGCACCCTGGGCCTGTGCCTGTCGTGGCCGAAGTGGAGCTCGATCCGGGCACAGTCTACTATCTGGCCCTAGGCCAGGACTTCTGCGTGCGGCCCTCCCCGGATCTGCACGCCTCTCTGGCAGCCT
>CALVHF010000141.1 GCA_944327295.1 uncultured Desulfovibrio sp.
ACAGCGCCTTTTGAGACAGAACGGAAGTGCTTGCAGGGAAGACTTTACAACATCCTTCTCGAAAACGCCGAAGCCGACGATGACTCCGGTGTTCTGTGTCGTCGTCTGCTGAGAGTATCCGCTCAGGGGGAAAAGCTTACCTCGGAGGATTCGGATGAGCAAACTCACCCCTAGAGAAGAGCTTGCAAGGCAAGGACTCAGCTCCAATGATCCTGCACACCTTGTGGCCGAACAGCGTGCCTTCTTTGCGGCCGGACGCACCCTGGATCGAGGAACGCAAAAAGGCCCTCAATCGGCTGCACACGGTCCTCACCGCCCGCCAGACAGATGTGGAAGAGGCTCTGAAAAAGGATCTTGGCCGCTGCCGCATGGAAAGCGTTCTTTGCGAGAGCGTGCTTCTTTTCGACAAGCTCAAGACAGCTCTGACCAGCGTGGAGGCTTGGGCACGGCCAGAACTCGTCCTGCCCATTCTCTCCTGTCCTTCCCTCGACGAAGCCATACGGCACATCAACAGCCGTGCCCCCCTGGCCCCCTATCTCTTTTCCAAAAGCCGGGAAGAGGCGGACAGGTATGGACCGCACTGCCACTTCGGAGGCGACTGCGTGAACGACACTTTCTCCCGTCTCATATCAACACAAGGCTCCCCTCTGGCGGAGTGGGCAAAGCGGCATGGGCAGCTCCCACGGCCGCTGGGGCTTCGAGCCCCTTTCCCACAAAAAAAGCCAGCTGCGGCGCGCTTCACTGCGGATATTCCCCTGCGCTCTCCGCCCTTTGCCGGCAGGGACTGGGTGTGGAACCTGCTCTGGCGCCTGGTGGGCTCGGACACAACCTGCCAGGCGCAGAAAGGCTGCGAAAGGCCTTGCACAGCCAGGGCACGGCACAAGGCGTGCCCGCAAGTCCGTCCCTGCGCTGCCCAACGTTAAATTATGAAAAAAATCACAAAACAAAAGAAAGATGTATTTCAAATAGTTACAATAAAAAGAAGTCAAAAATTAACGACATCGTGAAAATTGTCACAAAATTGTTCTTGACTGTTTGACCAGCCAGTTTTAGATTTTTTTCAACACCACACGGCAGGGCAGCCCTTAAGGCCCGTATGCCCGTCACAGTCTTTCGTTCTTCATGATCAGGAGATGTGTCATGCTCTTTTCTCGCAAGAACAGTTTCTCGCAAGTTCGTGAAATTCGTACAAAGGTGACAACCTATCTTGGCGTTGGCGCCATCAGCAAGATTGATGATATCCTGGCCGAACTCAAGAGGCGGGGCATCAATTCCGTCCTGTGCGTAACCGGCGGCCACTCCTACAAGCTGACCGGTGCCTGGGACAAGGTCTGCGCCGCAGCCGCAAACCATGGCATAGAGCTCAGCCTCTACAACAAGGTGACGCCCAATCCCACCACCGACTCTGTGGACGAGGCCGCAGCCTGCGGCAGGGCTGCAGGTGCCGGCGCTGTGATCACCATCGGTGGCGGAAGCCCCATCGACTGTGGCAAGGGTGCGGCCATTTTGCTCGCCAACCCCGACTATACCGGCGAGGACGTCTTCTGCAGCCGCGTGGTCCCGGACAAGGCCGTGCCCATCGTGGCCATCAATCTCACCCATGGCACGGGCTCGGAAGTGAACCGCTTTGCCGTCGCCACCGTTACGTCGCTCAAATTCAAGCCGGCCATTGCCCTGGACTGCATCTACCCGACCTTCTCCATCGATGACCCGGCGCTCATGACGGGCCTCTCGCCCCAGCAGACACTGTATGTCTCCATAGACGCCGTGAACCACAGCATTGAGGCGGCCACAACCACCTGCACCAATCCCTTTGCCATCATGCTGGCGGAAGAAGCGATATCCACTGTCTACAGGAATCTGCCCAGGGCCATGGCCCATCCCGACGAGCTGCCCACCAGGGGCGAGCTGGCCTACGCGGCCATGCTGGCAGGCGTTGCCTTCGACAATGGCATGTTGCACCTTACCCACGCCCTGGAGCATCCCTTGAGCGGTGTCAGGCCCTCGCTGAGCCACGGCCTTGGTCTGGCCATCCTGCTGCCCGCCGTCATCGAGGAAATCTATCCGGCCAGCGCCCAGCCCCTGGCCTATATCCTGAGGACCATTGTCCCCGGTCTTGCCGGCATGCCGGACGAGGCCCACAAGGTCGCCCTGGCCGTCCAGCAGTGGATCTTCGGCCTGGGCGTCACCGAAAAGCTCGAGGACATGGGCTTTGGCGAAGAGGACATCAACGGTCTGTGCGATCTTGTGGAACAGACTCCTTCCTTAAGCCTTCTGACCTCCCTGGCACCTGTGAAGGCAGACAGGGAACTGGTGGCGCGCATCTACAGAAATTCCCTGCGCCCCATGATCTAGTCCGCAGGCAGGGAAGGCTCTGTCTCTGAGACGGATCCGACCAATGAGTCTTTCAGCCGGCATGGCGTGCGTGTGCACCCCATGCCGGCTCTCTCTTTTTTTGGGGGCCCGTTCACGGAGTTCTGCTTCCTGCGCCCTGAACAGATGGGCGTTCCGGCCGTCAGGACAGGCAGTGCCTTTTTTCTTTGCCCTTTCCCATGCCTGTCCGGGATCAGCAGGAAACGTGTCCCCTGCCCTGCACAAGGGCTTTTTTCGTCGGGGCAGTTGCTGCAAAAACGGCAACAACTGACACCAGACCCGGCTTCCCGGAAAGCCCGGGACTGCGGGAGTGATCCGCACTGTTGTGGCGCTCCAGCGTTGCGGGCAGGGACGCAATCCCCCTCTTGAGCCTTTGTCAGGTGCTGTCTGGCTTCCTGGGTGCTTCTGCCACTGTCGGCAAAGGCGGCAATCCGTGAAACATGGAGACCTCCTTGTGCAGGCGATCTGCCCTGAATCCGGCGACAGAAAGGGCGCTCTTTTGCAGAAAAGGGGCCTGGCAAAAGATGCATGAGAACATTTTCACAAAAACCAGATACTTATCGGAAAAAATCCTGCCAATCCCTTGTAAATTGCGACTTATTTGGCAACATCACCTCTTCACACAAGCAGAAAAAAACGCTAAGGGGAATTTTGTCCGCCCGTTTATGGGAGTGGCGGCAAAGCTTTTGCCAGCTGCGCGCTAAGGCACGCAGTGAGGAGATGTGACATGGGAATCAAACGCTTTTTTGCCTGCTGCATGATTGCAGCCCTGTGCTGCACAGGAACGGTTTTTGCGGCCGAAAAGGCCAATCTCAACACGGCCACGGAAGAGGAACTGGCAGCCGATCCCAAGATCGGCGCCGAACTCGCCAAAAAGATTGTCGAATACCGTGAAAATGTCGGGGATTTCACCAAGTACGAAGAGCTGCGCGAGATCGAGGGCATGACCGACACCAAGATCAAGGAGATCAACGAGCATTTCCAGATCGAGGGTGTGGCAAGCTTCGACTGCAATTGCTAGCAACCCTGTTTTTCACTCATTTTTCCTCC
>CALVHF010000142.1 GCA_944327295.1 uncultured Desulfovibrio sp.
TCACCTGCCATTCTTCTTCCGGATCAAAGAGGAAGAAGTCCGCTGGATCCCCGGGATTGAAGCGGTTGCAGGGCAGGTTGAAGATTTCTGCCGGCCGCACGGCCATGAGCCGGACGATGTCGGCCTCGTTGAGCACGCCTTCTCGCACCAGCTGCCACATGAGGGTGAGGGAGAGATCCAGGCCCGTGAAGCCGTTGGGCGCGAGATCCAGGGTGGTGTTCTTTTCCACTGCGGCATGCGGGGCATGATCCGTGACAACGATGTCGATGATGCCTTCCTTCACGGCCTCGCGCAGCCTGTCGCGATCCCTGGCCGTGCGCAGGGGCGGGTTGACCTTGGCCAAGGTATTGTAGCCTTCCAGGGCCGTCTCATCCAGCATGAGGTAGTGGGTGCAGGTCTCGGCCGTCACCTTGGCGCCGCGCTGCTTGGCCACGGCTATCACATCCACGGCCATGGCGCAGGAGACATGGGCAATATGCACGGGGATGTCCAGGTATTCGGAGAGCATGCAGTCCCTGGCCACCTGCAGTGCCTCGCCCACCACGGGCTGCCCCATGACGCCCAGTTTGGCGCTCATTTCGCCCTCGTTCATGATGTAGTCCGGGGCAAGCTGCGGGTCCTCGCAGTGATCCGTGAAGAGGAGGCCGAGATCCCAGGCGTATTCCATGGCCCTGCGCATGAGCTCGGAATTGGACATGGGTCTGCCGTCGTTGCTGACGGCCACGCAGCCGGCTTCCTTGAGTTCGCCCAAGGGGGCAAGGCCTTCGCACTTGAGGCCCGGAGTGGCCGCAGCCACGGGATAGAGGCGCGGACCATGGGGATGGGTGTCGCGGGCCCTGTCCAGCATGTAGCGGGTGACAGCCGCCGTGTCGTTCACGGGTTTGGTATTGGGCATGCACATGACGGACCCGAAGCCGCCGTGGGCTGCGGCTTCCAGGCCTGTGCCTATGTCTTCCTTCCACTCGAAGCCGGGATCGCGCAGGTGCACGTGGCAGTCCGTGAGGCTTGGCAGCAGCTTCAGGTTGCCGGCATCCACCTTCTCGCAGTCGGAGGACAGTTCCATCTTGCCGGCAGGCATCATGGTCACGATACGGCCGTCCTCAACGAGCACATCCACGCCGGCCTCAAGATACTGGGCATTGGTAAGACAGAATTTCATGATTGTTTGTACCTGTATTTCCTGCCGTGGCGGCAGGTCCTAATCGTTGCGAGTGCCGAGCAGATAGAGAATGGCCATGCGCACGGCCACACCGGCAGAGACCTGGTTGAGCACCAGGCAGCGGGGATCGTCGGCGATTTCATCGGAGATTTCCCAGCCCCTGTTCATGGGGCCCGGGTGCAGGACACAGGCATCGGGAGCGGCCTTGGCAAGGCGCTCGGGGGTGAGGCAGTAGCGTCTGGAGTATTCGGTCAGCATGGGCAGCAGGCCTGCTTCCTGACGTTCGAGTTGCAGGCGCAGGCACATGACGGCATCCACGCCGCGGACGGCCTCGTCGAGATCCGAGAAGACCTCGCAGCCCCACTGGCTCACATGGCGGGGCAGCAGCGTGCGCGGGGCGCACAGGCGCACCCTGGCGCCCAGAAGGTGCAGAAGGTAGATGTTGGAGCGGGCCACGCGACTGTGCTCTATGTCGCCCAGAATGAGCAGGGTCTTGCCGCTGAAGTCCATGCCCCAGACCTGGCGCAGGGCATAGCTGTCCAGCAGGGCCTGGGTGGGATGGGCATGCCAGCCGTCACCGCCGTTGACAATGCTGCAGGGCAAAAGATCGGCCAGGTACTGGGCCGCGCCGCTGCTCGAGTGGCGGATGACAATGATGTCGGGATTCATGGCCTGCAGGGTCAGGGCCGTATCCTTGAGGCTTTCGCCCTTGTTGATGCTGGAGCCTGACTTGCCCAGGGAGAAGGTGTCTGCGGAAAGGCGCTTTCCTGCCACATCAAAGCTTGTCTTGGTGCGGGTGGAGTTTTCCACGAAGAACAGGATGATGGTCTTGCCTTTCAGGGTAGGGACCTTTTTGACCGGACGGTTGTTTATTTCCTGGAAACTCTGTGCAAGGTTCAGAAGGTGGTGGACATCTTCCTTGCTGAGCTGGCTGACGTCCAGCAGATCCTTGTGGTTCCAGAGATAACGGTTGTCAGTGTTCACAACACACACTCCAGGCTGAAGGGAAGAAGGGAAGCTGATACAAAAAAACCGCCCTGAATGGCGGCATGGGGGGCAGAAGACACCACTGCAAGAAGACTGCGGACGCTGACAGGGCAGAGGCAGGGGGGCAGATGGTGGGTAGTGAAGCACGGAAGGGAGCGCCCGGCCCAAACGAAAGGAAGGGAGAATGCCGTCTGCTGCATGAAGCGTGCCCGTCTCACCGTTTTCCTCCCCTGTTCGTGCCTGCGGCTTCCTGAAGATGCGCCCGAGGGTGTCCTTCATGGGCCGTGCCTTTTGTATGTTTCAGGCCCGGCAGTACCGGGCTCATGACCACAAGGCACTATGTCAGAGCGCTAGTGAAAAGGCAAGCCGGATTTTGGGGAGTTGGGCAGAGAGCAGGGCCGGCAAAGACAGGACATCCAGACGCACTCCCGTGTTGTGCTTCGAGGGCACTGCAAGAGTGTGCCTGAGCCTGGGCATGTTTGTGCGCGCACTCTGTGACCGAAACAGGGCAGGGATTGCAGGCAGAAGAGACCGCAAGAGTTTCTCTCTGGATTTTTTTTGCAGCCTCATGCTTTTTTAGTCCACACATGTGTGGACTGCTCTCAAATTCGTTGTTTACAGTGGCAGGCTGTGTGGAGTACAGCCATTCTTGGAGCGACCTGCTCTGCCACCTCAAACCGGCACGACCGAGCCCTCTTGCTGGACAAGTGGCAGGCTGCGAAAAGCGCTGCTGAGCGACCGCGGTCTGTGCCGAAAGCAGCCTCGTACCGATCGACGCCATCACCAGATGTGCCGAGACTCGCAAGCCCGGAACTTCCGGGAACGGGGAAGGGCACTGTCGCGAACTCGGGAGAGTGCAGAGGTTAAGCTGAAGGTTCTGCCCCCCACAGGGCAGGAGTTTCCGCAAGAATTTGATACCCTCTTGCCTGAAATGGGACAGGGTCCTTGTGAGTATCGCAGGCCTGGTCCAAAATGAGCATAGTACCTGTTTGCTCCACTTCAAGCCCGCAAAAAGTACAAGGATCAGCAAGGAACCTGTCTTGTTCTATCCCTTGTCCAGAACACCTCAAGACAGCCTCAGGAGGTATTTGCCATGAATCTGCGTTCTCTTCCCACCCCCATACTGTCCATCCTCTGTTTTCTTGCTGCCTGGGTAACGAGAGTGGAACATTTCGGGGGATAGCCTCCCTCCAACGGCCAGGGAAAGAGGGTAGTACGAGTAGAGGAGATAGGGT
>CALVHF010000143.1 GCA_944327295.1 uncultured Desulfovibrio sp.
GTGCGAAATAGGGGCGTGTTTTTCCCGGAGCACGGAGAGTGGTTTCCTTGCCCGAGTCTGCCTGTTCGCCGAATCCGGCTTGTGCTCGCTGTCCTTGAGAGCGTCCGGGCCAGACGCAGGGACAGCGAGGGCCTTGTCTGCAGAATCTTGCGAACGTGCGGGGGCATCTGCGGGCGTGTCCCCTGTCTGAGGCTGGGCCAGAGGCTCCTTGAGCCTTGCTTTCCTGTCAGCCTGCGCCCCTTCAGCCTGCTGTCTGGACGTCCCGTCTTCTTCGGACGCCTGCGGTGCCTGTGTTGCCGTCTCTGCCAAATCTGCCGGAGCCAGAGGGAGTACCGGGGGCAGGTTATCGCCTGTACCCTTCGCTGCGGGCAAAAGGCCCCTGAGCGTCAGAAGCCCGGCCATGTGCTCGGGAATGGGGCGTCCCCTGCAGGCCTGCACAAGATGAGTGAGCTCTGTCATGGAGAGCGCCTGCAAGGCTTCCTTCGTGTGGCAGGGCTTGTTGCACACGGACTCCAGTCTGGCCCGAGGCAGGACAAGGCGCACACAGTCCGACGTGCAGAGGTACTCCGGGGGCAGAAGCCCGAGGCCGACCTGGCGGCGCCACATGGTGGCAAGACCCAGGCCCAGCCCCCTGCACAGGGACAAGCGCATCATGGCTTGCACAAGGCAGTCGTTGCGCATCACAAGCGGCGTTGTGGTGCCTTCGAGAGAGTCTGCCGGCCGGCCCTTGAAGCTGCCTGCAGAGACAAGGGTCGTGTCCTCCCTGCCCTGCTCGATCACAATGCGGCCGCAGGCCGCATAGTCCTGATGCACAAGACAGTTGATCAGGGCCTCGGCCAGAACCTTTCGATCCACAGCAGGCGCCCCGTCCGCCGTGTCCGGACTGCCCGGGACTGCCGGGGGTGCAGAGCTCCCGTTCTCCGCCTGTTCCGGTGCAAGAAAATCGAGTACCTGCCGCAGGCCAGACAGCAGGGGCAGTCCGAAGATCCGGCATGTCGGAACAGATTCGGGGTCTGCCTCCATCGTGCGCACGACAATCTGGGCCGGGTGCGGAGAGAGATGCCCCCAGGCCGAGGGTCGGCCAAAGAGCAGCAGGGCTGCCCGGGTCAGCTGGCCCGCGCGCACAAGGCGCAGATGCTCAAGAAAGGTCAGGCTCGACCACTGCCCTGCCAGGTCCCGCTCGATCCCTGGCGCAAGCGTGGCCGCAAAGAGCCGTCTGCCCATGTTCAGGGCTTCCTCGTCCAGATCCGCCACACTGGCCAGGGGCAGGGGCTGGGCCGTCCAGTCCTCCAGCGGGGCCTGGCAGCGTATGGCATCAAGACGGCTCATGCTCAAAGGCTGCATGCTGTCGCCGTTGCGCTCGTAGGCAAGGCCCGAGACAAAGACCGGCAGTCCGCGGGGTGCCGGCGGAATCTCGAAGAGGAGCACGCGGTGCCCCTCCACAGTCAGGGTGTGGATGGCGGAAAAGGTGATGGAGCCCGTCAGTTGCCGCACCTGCAGCCTGAGTGCGTCCAGGGCGCCCTTGGCCCTGCCGTAGTTTGTGCCGACAATCTGCCGGCCCTTGTCCCGCACGCCGAAGACAAGCCAGGCGCATTTGGCGCCAAGCAGGTTGGCCTCGTTGGACAGGGCCGAGAAATAGCGGGCAAAATCGCAAAGCTTGAAGTGCTTGCCGCCTTCCTTGAATTCTATGACCTCGTTTTCTCCTGTGATCAGCAGACGCTGAAGGAGCTGTTCAAGTTCCCGTGTGCTCTTCTGGCCCAGGAAAAGCCCGTTTCCTTCAGGAGCGCTGTGCAGGCCGGGCAGGGGTTCGGACGCGGCAGGGGGCTCATCCGAAGATCTGTCCTGGGACGTGTCCGAAGCTGTGTCAGCTTCTTTGCAAGACACGGGGAAAGACGCCTCCTGGGCAGACGAGTCCCGGGCAGACGAGTCCCGGGCAGACGAGTCCCGGGCAGACAGCATGTCTCTGTGCGTGTCGCTCACAGGATCCGAGGCAGGGACTGCACGATCGGCTGCCGGCTTTTCGGGAGTGTGCTGTTCCGTGGTCTCTTCAAGAGGCATGGGCTGGTGGTTCACGAAGAACGCTCGTTGTAATGAGGCATTAGATCCTGCTTTCGTGCTCGTGGTTGGGGGGTGCATCTGAACCAGGGCCTTGGGACAAAGTTTTGGGATGAATGTCTGGGTGGAAGGTCTGGGAGGAAGGTTTGGGATGACGGGGGTGCAGCACAGGGGATGGAGCCTGCGGGAGCATGAGGGATCGTGCGCTCATGTCCGGTTCTGCCACTGCTCGCGGCGCAGGGAGAAGACAAGATGCGGCATGCTGCGGCCCCGGTACTCCTTGACCACAAGGCCTGTTTCCTGCAGGCCAAGACGCCTGGCCACGGCCAGGGAGGCCGCATTTTCGGGCCGGATGGTGGCGCAGACTTCCGGGGCATGCAGTTGTGCAAAGGCGTAGTCGAGGCAGCCTGCAGCCGCTTCGGTGGCGTAGCCCTGATGCCAGAACCGCTTGTCCAGAATGTACGCCACTTCCAGCAAATCCTGCCCCTGCAGGTTCAGCTTCAAAAGCCCTGCCTGGCCAATGAGCGCACGGGTATCGCTGCGGTGCAATGCCCAGTACGCACAGCCATCCCGGGCCATGCGCTCCCTCTGCCCGGCAATCCAGGCTCTGACCTCGTCGCGGCTGAAGCCGTGCTCCCAGGCGGACATGTTGTCCCTGTGCTGCATGAAGGCATACAGGGATTCCAGATCGCTGGCAACCAGGGGACGAAGGTAGAGCCTGCGGGTAGCCAGGATAATGTCGGGACCATGACAGTCCTGTTTCAGGGGCTGTTCCTGCATGGGATTCTCACTCCTGCCCCTTCGAGCAGCCGGGGCCTGCCAGGGTGCTGACACCATCGGCCCCGCGGGTGAGCTGTATCTGCGTCTCCACCCGTTCCTGCAGGGCCTCCACATGGGAGATGATGCCGATGAGGCCTGTGCCCCTGCCCTTGAGGCCTGCCAGGGTGCTGATGGCACTGTCCAGGGCCTCGGGGTCCAGGGTGCCGAAGCCTTCGTCCAGGAACATGGTCTCTATGTGTACCCTGCCCCCGGAGAGGGAGGAGAGCCCAAGCGCCAGGGCGAGGCTCACCAGAAAGGTCTCGCCACCGGAGAGGTTCTTGATGGAGCGCTGCTCGTTGCCCTGATAGGTGTCGATGACATTGAACTCCAGCAAATCGCCCGGATCCTGGGTCAGGATGTAGCGGTCGGTGAGACTGGCCAATTCTTCGTTGGCGCAGGCCACAAGCCTGGCAAAGGTGATGCTCTGGGCAAAGTTGCGGAACTTCTTGCCGTCGGACGAGCCGATGAGCAGATCGAGCTCCTTCCACTGATCGGCAATGATTTTCT
>CALVHF010000144.1 GCA_944327295.1 uncultured Desulfovibrio sp.
AGGCGCGCATTGCGTCCGGTCACGATGTCCACGTCTGCCGGCACATGGGCCTCGTCCAGTTCGCTTAAAATCTGCCGGCATTCGGCCAGGCGCAGAGAACTGGCAATGAGCAGAATCTTCAGGGCCCTGCTGCGCAGGGGGTCTGCCTCGTCCTCTGCACAGATCGCGCCCTGTCGCGCAGAATCGGCAAAGCCGGCCCGCACGGGTATACCGGTCAGAAGGATCCTGCTCGGATCAATGCCCCAGCCCGTGAGCCGTTCCGCAGCCTGCTGCGAAGCCACGTGGTAGAGATCCACATCCGGGTCGTACCAGAAGCCGTGCACATCGTAGTCGGTCACGCAGACATGGATGCTGCCGTTGTAGAGGCCCTGCCTGCGCATCCTGCACAAAAGGGCCACAGGCAGAAAATGCGTGCAGCAGGCCACGCGCACCCTGTTTTCCTTCATGAAGGTGGCCACTTCGCGCACGCAGGCCGCTGTCAGGCTCTCGCTCAGATCCACAAGACGGCTCTGATCCCAGGGGTGATCCGTCAGGGAAAAGACGCCCTGCACAAACCAGCGGGCATACTTGGCACTGAACTCGTAGCCCTTGCCGTACATGAGGCGGAAGAGCGGACTGCCAAAGCTCAAAATATCCACCACGTCCACGGTGGAAAAAGACTTGTTCTCCGTGGCAGAGAGGGCTTCTGCCACGGCACAGGCCACGGAACGATGGCCGCTGCCGGCCGAAGCGTGCAGTAATAAAATGTTTGCCATGTCTTATACTCCAGGTGTCTGCGTCAGAGCGGCCGGAGCGCGTTCCGTCTGCTCGAACTGGCCCCAGGCCTGGCCCCAGAGCTGCAAACAGAGTGTGCCGTCCATGCCTTCGGTCAGCACGTGGCAGGGGCCTGTCCAGTAGCCGCAGTTGGCATAGGTCATGCCGTTGTAGTCCTGCAGCTCGGCCAGGTGGGTATGGCCGCAGATGACACCGTTGAGCCCCAGGCGCCTAGCCTCACTCAACAATGCATTGCGTCCGTCGCTCAGGACATTGGTCAGCCTGGTCTGCCAGCGCAGCACCCTGGCTTCGGTGCGGGCCGGGCTCAGCAGATGGCCGTTGGTCCAGGCATTGAGGCGGCTCAAGATATTGCGGGATACTTCGTAGCCCAAGGTGGCAGCCCAGGTCAGGGTTGCCGAGCGCAGGGCGGGGTCATAGGCATCGCCGTGTTCCACCAGGTACTGCAGGCCGTTGTGGGTCTTGTGGATGAGACGCTTGCACAGGTGCATGCCCGCAAAGGCACGCCTGAACACGGCATAGTAGGGCTGATTCTCCTCCAGGAAGGCATCGTGATTGCCCACGAGGTAGAACACGTCCCTGGTCCTCGAGAGTTCCAGAAGCCGCTCCCAGACAAGCAGCTGATTCCTGCCCAGGGCATGCCCCCTCTTCAGATGCCAGTTGTCCAGGATGTCTCCGACCAGATAGAGCTTGTCAAAGTGACAGGAGTCCAGAAAGCTCAAGAGATTTCTCGCCCTGCACCACGGTGACCCCAGATGCAGGTCCGAAAGAAAAACCGACCTATAGCAGTCCACGGCTGCAGCCCTCCTTCATGCCAGTTCCCAGGCTGGCAATTCCCGTATGGCAGTTTCCTTGCGGCAGGCCAGACAGGCCCAAAAGCCTGTCTGCTGTGCCCTCTATGCCAGATCCGTCTCTTCCTTGCATGGAGAAATGGTGGAGAAGCCGTTGAAAAGACGTGAAGAGGGTGTGAAGAACGTGTGAAGAAGGCCCATGGATCAGGTTTTTGCCGCCGGCAAGAGGGCATGAAAAACCCCTGCTGCCTGGAGAGAGGCACGCAGCAGGGGTTTCGCAAGGAGGGGCCGTTGATATGTTGTGCCCGCCCTGTTCCGGGCAGGGGCCTGTGGAAATGTTGCAGCTCCCTTTTCAGCCTGCTCAGGCCTGCTGCCGCTGCAAATAGTCTCTGGCCTCGGCATCACCCATGTAGCGCCTGAGCTTGGAGACGGGCGCCTTGGGCAAGTCCACGAAGAGGAAGGCATCCAGGGTATTGAAGCTGTAGTCGCAGTGGAAGGCGGCAATCGTGCCGTTGAGCTGCAGGTAGTGCCTGAAGAGCACCGGAATGCCGCGTCCCTCGTCCTGCGCACGGACGAGCTTGTCCACGCCCTTGAAGTCGATTTCCCTGTTGCGTATGGCTGTCAGGATGGCCGTCTGGGCGGCATCGTGACGCTTGGCCTTCGGCTTCTTGCGTCCCTTCACAAGACCATCGAGCTCTGGGCTTGCGTACTGGCTGGCCAGCATGGTGGTGATGAGATCCAGGCTGGCCGGAGAGGCGTCCAAGCTCAGACTGGCAGGACCAAACAGATAACGCAGGTTGTACCTGCAGATAAAGGCGGCAATGCCCTTCCAGAGCAGAAGCAGGGGGTAGAAGTCGCGCTGGTAGGGTGCTGTGACGAGTGCCCGGCCGAGCTCCAGGCCGTTTCGGCCGTAGCGTTCCAGAAAACGCGGATCCAGGGCAAAGAGGCTTGCACTGTACATGCCCCTGCTGCCCTTCTGCATGCGCATAATTTCCGGCACGAGGCCCAGGCGGTAGGCACCGGCAATGGCCTGATCCTTCGCGTTCCAGAGCAGCAGGTGGTAGTAGTGCCTGTCGTAGTCGTCCAGGTCCCTGGCAGTGCCCGTGCCCTCGCCGCAGGGCCGGAAGGTCTCTTCCCTGGCAATGCCAATTTCGGAGAGGAGGAATTCCTCGTCCTGGCCCTTGAAGACATAGAGCTTGTAGTCGCCCTGGGTCACCAGATGATTTTCGCTGGGCAGAGCCTCCAGGGCCTGGGCCACGAGCTCCTTGTCGGCGTGGTCTGCTATGGGCTGCATGCCGGCCTTGTCCTGGCGCTGCTGCTTCACGTCGCGCAGGGCGTAGCAGCACATGCGCAGATAGCCGTTGCGCAGCTTCGGGGAAGGCAGAATGTTGAGCGTGTCCTTGTCTATGGCTGCGCCAGAGCGCACGCGCACCGTGCAGCCCCTCTTGTTGAGGAGCTCCCTTGGCAGCAGCAGGGTGCGCAGAGCGGGATGGACCAGGCCTGCCAGACAGAAGGGCAGGGAATTGCGGCCTGCAAAGTGCAGCGGCACGACCCTGGCCTTGCAGCGCTCGCTTAAACGCAGGGCTGTTGTGCGCCAGTTGGGATCGCTGATGCCCTGGCCTTTCTGCCAATGGGACACGGTTCCTGCCGGAAAGACCACCAGAGCGCCGCCCTCTTCCAGGTGGCGCAAGGCGGCCCGCAGGCCGGGCAGGTTGTTGGCGGCATCGGCCCTGTCGGCCACATCAATGGGCACAAGGCGATCCCTCAGGACCCGCAACTCGGGGAGGCTT
>CALVHF010000145.1 GCA_944327295.1 uncultured Desulfovibrio sp.
ACCTCTACCGCTGCGGGCAAGGCTCCCGCCTGCCCGACGAGGCCTGGGATGTGCTGGACAATGGCGCCCTCCTTGTTTTTTTTTTAATGATACGGCGGCCACCGAGATCTACACTCTTTCCCTACACGACGCTCTTCCGATCTCCCTGCACCAAGGAAGGAAAGGAACACGTGCGCACCCTCATCTTCAGGGCCCATGGTCCCAATGCCGAACGCGTCCTTGCCCGCATGCGGGAAAAAATGGAGCGGCAGGACGGCTGCGAGTGCTGAAGAAGCGTCTGCGCCCTGCCTCATCCTGTCTCATCCCGTGCGGACAAAAAAGCCTGAAGCTGTCCTCAGGGAAGGCCAAGGCTTTGTGCCAGGAGGCAGGTCTGGTTCACCAAAAATGTCACCGACCCGTCGGACATCCGTCACCAAGCCCCTTCTATCTTCATGTAAACATTACAATTTTGTCCTTATGTTACAAAGGACAAATTTTTTGACATTTTTTTCCTTTTGGGCGAAAAGGAACGCGCTTTGCCGCTCGGGGCCGTTTTTGCACAGCCTCCGGGCATCAGGCTGCATCCTTTTGGGCGGTTCCTCCAGGAGCCCTCTGGCTCTTGCCGCCCCGCGCCGCTCCGCGCCTGTCCTTGAAGAACCTGTGCCTCGTGCGTGTCCCTTTGTCCCCCCGAAGGGACAGGGCATCATAATGGCATCACATTCCGGGACCGTGTGGGGTGGCCTCCTTTTCAGGAAGGAAGCACAGTTTTTCCTGCACCATGGGAAGGGGGTTTCAAGCCCTGCCCTGTCCTGCGCTTCCTTCTCTCGCAAGCCATCCGCGCATGCCTCATGCCCGCCTTCGCCCGCATCCCCCGCACTCGCAGGGCCTGAAGGAACAGGGCATGTCCTTTGCACATTCTTGTCAGAGACGCAAAGGCAGGCAGCAGCAGGCCTGAACAAAACAGCACTGGATTGCAGGGAGTTGAGAGGGGATGAAGGTTTTGGAGCATCCAGAGCCTTTTTTTCGTTCTCGTCCGCAGCACCTGTCGTTTTTTCTTCAGCCTCTCATGCCGGATGCGCGTTCAGGGACTGCAGGACTCCTATTTCATTCAGACTGAAGGAGGCGGCGCTCCCTCTCCTGCCCGCAGGGGCCAGGAGCCCGGTGCCGAAAATTGATGAAAGTTCTTGTTCAAAAGTTTGGCGGTACATCCGTAGCCAATCTTGAGTGCATGAAGAAGGTTCTTGGCAAGGTTCGCCAGGGCCTTGAAAAGGGCTACAAGGTTGTGGCTGTACTGTCTGCCCGTGCCGGCGACACCAACAAGCTGCTTGGTCTCGCCCAGGAATGGTCTGCGACTCCCGATCCCGCAGAATGCGACGCACTGGTTGCCACCGGAGAGCAGATCTCCGTTGCCCTGTTCTCCATGCTGCTCAAGGATGCCGGCATCAAGGCCCGCTCGCTGCTTGGCTGGCAGATTCCCGTGCGCACGGACAATGCCTTTGGTTCGGCCCGCATCCACGAAATCGATGCCGATGTGCTCAAGAAGCATCTCGAGAACTACGACGTGCTCGTGGTGGCCGGCTTCCAGGGCGTCACCGAAGACAACCGCATCACAACCCTGGGTCGCGGTGGCTCGGACACTTCTGCAGTGGCCCTGGCCGCAGTGCTCGACTCCTGTGAATGCGAAATCTATACCGACGTGAACGGCGTCTACACCACGGACCCCAACATCTGCTCCACTGCCCGCAAGATCGACAAGATCTCCTACGAGGAAATGCTGGAAATGGCCAGCATGGGCGCCAAGGTCCTGCATATCCGCTCAGTGGAATTTGCCAAGAAATACAAAGTGCCTGTTCATGTCCGTTCAACCTTTACAGATGATCCGGGTACACTTGTGACTCAGGAGGATTCAACCATGGAAGCTCTTCTCGTTTCCGGCATTGCCTTTGACAAGGATCAGGCCCGCGTGACCCTGCACGGCCTGCCGGACGTACCCGGCATTGCTGCAGCCATCTTCGGTCCCCTGTCCGAGGCAGGCATCCTGGTGGACATGATTGTCCAGAACACAAGCCAGGACGGACACACGGACATCACCTTCACCATTTCCCGCAAGGAACTGAAGAAGACCCTGGAACTCATGGCCGAAGTGTCCAAAAAGACCGGCGCCACCGAAGTGGCCCACGACATCAACGTGGCCAAGATTTCCGCCATCGGCGTGGGCATGCGCAATCACAGCGGCGTGGCGGCCAGGGCCTTCTCTGCCCTCAACCGCGAAGGCATCAACATCCTCATGATCAGCACCTCCGAAATCAAGATTACCATCCTGATCGAGGAAAAGTACCTGGAGCTGGCCGTGCGCATCCTGCACGACACCTTCGGACTGGACTGGGACATCAACTAGTCTCCTGCTGAAACAGGCGTTGTCAGGCTCGTGGCTGCCAGCTGCGGGCCTTTTTTTGCGGCCGGGAGCGCATTCTACAACTGCCTGCAATGCGGAACACATTTCCCGGGATGTACAAAAAATGGGTTCATTTGCCGCTTGCGCAGACTTGAGGCTTGGAGCTAACCTGAAGACTGTGCCCGGCCACAGTGCCGTCCCAGGGCCTGCGGTCGATGGCCGTGCGGCCGTGCCTCTCGCGAAGCAAAAGACCGTCCTCGGAAAACGCCTCCCGAACGCTTTCCCCGAACACCCGGGGGAACCGTTTTTTCGGGAGCCATCCGACAGCCCTTCGATATCCATCTTATCCATTCATTCAGGAGCGACATCATGTCCAAAGCCATTCTTTCCACCACCACGGCCCCTGCCGCCATCGGTCCCTACAGCCAGGGCACCTTCTACAACGGCATTCTCTTCTGCTCCGGCCAGATTGCCATTGATCCTGCCACCGGCAACCTGGTCGAGGGCGGTATCGAAGCCCAGGCCGAGCGCTGCTGCCAGAACGTCATGGCCCTGCTGAAGGCTGCCGGCCTTGGCCCCGACAGCGTGCTGCGCACCACGGTCTTCATCACCAACATGGACGACTTTGCCAAGGTGAACGCCGTCTACGCCCAGTACTTCACCGAGCCCTATCCCGCCCGCTCCTGCGTCGCCGTGGCCGCCCTGCCCAAGGGTGCCCTGGTGGAAATCGAAGTCACTGCCGCTGCCGGCAACTAGCAGAACACGTCCGATCGGGCTGCCCGGGCCTGCAGGCATCTGCTGCAGGCTCAGGGCCTGCCCGATCGCAGGGAAAAGAGATCGAAAAAAGTGCTGAAGGCCAAAGAGAACGAGGCCTGCGGTAGGCAGCTGATGCGCCAGATGATCAGGCAGATGACAGGCCGGGGATCCTCAAGAGATTCCCTTCGCCTGAACAATGAGCTCATCACAGCCT
>CALVHF010000146.1 GCA_944327295.1 uncultured Desulfovibrio sp.
GGCCCTGCAAACGAGTCCGGCAGAGGCAGATCGTCCATGAGTCGTGCAGACAGACGCGCAGGTAGTGGTTCATGAGCCCTGGCGCACAGGCAAAGGTTGTGCCCCGCGAGGTCTTCACATCCGTTATGCGGGTCACAAAGGAGCCTGCCTGGTCCACGAGAAAACGGCCGGATTCCATGAAAAGGCGCAAGGAGCTGTTCGTGTGCCCTGTGCCCGCAGTTCTCGACTGCCCAAGATCGGCCACAAGGCTGCCTGCCCCGGCCGCAAGTTCATCCAGATCAAGACCTGCTCCGCAGACAGTGGGGATGCCCAGGCCTCCGCCCAGATTGAGAAAATCGAGGGGCAGATGCAGCTCCTGCACCCAGAAGCGGGCCATGCGGGCCACATGCCTGAAGATTGCTGTCAGGGCCTCGGCCGAGAGCACCTGACTGCGCACATGCACGTGCAGGCCTGCAAGGCGCAGGCTGGTCAGGTTTGCCAGCTCTTTGGCAAGTTCCGGCAGGGCCTCCTCGTCCACCCCGAACTTGTCGGGCCCGGCTTGGACCATTTGGGGGCGTGTCCCTGGTCCGCAGGCAAGGCTGGCCGAGATGCGCAGGCCCACGGTCAGGATTCTGCCTGCCGCAGAGGCCAGGGCATTGAGCCTATGCAGTTCGCTGGCAGAGTCGGCAATGAGAGTGCACAGCCCTAGAGTCTGCTGCAGGTCCTCTTCGCTCTTGCCAGGGGCCGAGTAGAGAATGTGTTCAGGAGAGAGCCCGCAGGCACGGCCCAGGCGGACTTCGCCAGGCGATGCGGCATCAAGGCCGCAACCCCGCCCTGTCAGCAGCCGGCACACAGGTTCGAAGGGATTGCACTTGGCCGAATAGAGAATGGTCACCTTGGGAAAAATTCGCTCAAGGCAGGCAAGCTGAGCCAGGATGACGTCCCTTTCGTAGACATAGAGCGGCGTGCCGAGCTCTCCTGCAAGCCATGAGAAGTTTGGTCCCTGCAAGGGGACTGAAGCTCATGAGCTATGGGAGCTGTGGATGTGTTCACGTGCGTGCTGTACTCGTTTTGAAAATGGGCTTTGGGGTGTTCTGTTTGGGGAGACGGACTCCCCCGGTTTGTTCTTGTTTCCTGCAGGGGAGTCCTTGGAAAAAGTCAGGCGTAGAAGCGCACGCCCGCGTAGCCGACCACGCGGGCGTAGTCACCGTTGACCACGCCTGAGGTGGTGTGCCCCACAAGCCTGGCAGATCGGCCGGGCTTGGGACGCAGGCTTTTCAGGCAGTGCAGGGTCAGGGCCATGGGACCGACACCGCACATGGTGATGCGCTCCTTCGCACAGCGCTCGATGAGCCCCTCCGGATCTTCGGAAAGGACGCATTCCAGGGCCCTCTCGTCCTTTTTCAGGGCCACGGACTCCTTTTCGTAATGGTTCATGTCCGAGCTGACCAGAATGCCGGCAGCGCCCGTTGTCAGGCTGTCTCCAAGGACTTCGGCCAGTACCTCGCCGGCATTCCTGAGCGTCGGGCTGTGCTGGCAGGCAATACACACGGGCACAATGCGTACATCGGGCCGCAGATACTGCAAGAAGGGCAGCAAAACTTCTATGGCGTGCTCGTTCTGGTGACAGAGACAGTCGCTGACGTAAGTCGGGCCCGCAGCCATAAGCTTTCCTGCCAGATCCTCGTTCACGGTCACGGGACCCAAAGGCGTCTCCCAGGCACCTGCGGGCCACACGCCAAAGCGCGAGCGCCCGAGCCCTGTGTGGTTGGGACAGAGCACGACCACCGTTTCCGGCACATGTGTGCGGACAAGGGCTCTGGCAGCCACGGGAGCACTGAACATGTAGCCTGCGTGAGGGGCCATGACGGCACAGGGGCTGTCTTCCTCTGTTTCCGTCTGTTCCAGAGTGGTGAAAAGTTCCTGCAGGAGGGCCTGCAGCTCGTCATGGGAACCCGGATAGAAGCGTCCGGCAACAACAGTTTTGCGATCGGGCATGGTCTTGGTCCTTAAGGAAAAGAGTGGAATGCCTGTGTCAGGGCCTGAATACGGCCAGTAGTTCCGGCGCCCTTTTTCGCTCCTTGCAGCTGATGAATCGCTGCACCTCGAAGGGGATGATGTGGGCCCTCTTGTACAGGGTGCGGATGTGCGCCGTGTCATGATTGCTGACAAGGACGGTTGCGCCCCTGTCCGTATAGGCGGCTTCGGCAAGGCGGGCAAGGTCTTCCTGATCCTTGGCCGTGAAGGCCGTGCCGGAGTAGGTCGTGAAGCTTGCGGTTGTGCTCAGCGGCACATAGGGCGGATCGCAGTAGACCACATCCCCTTTCTCAAGGCCGGCAAAGACGGTTCGAAAGTCCTGGCAGACAAAGCGCGTCTTCGTGACTGCAAGCTTGTCCAGAAAGTCATCCAGCGCCTTGGCCGGAAAGGCCGGCGTCTTGTATCTGCCAAAGGGCACGTTGAAGAGTCCCTTGCGGTTGTAGCGGACAAGACCGTTGTAGCCGTGCCTGTTCAGATAGAGAAAGATCGCGGCCCGTACGCGGGCGTCCCTGCCGGCATTGAAGGCGCTGCGCAGGTACAGGTAGTTTTCCTTCGAGTTGTTTTCTGCCGTGAAAAAGCCCTGCATGAAGCGCGCAAAGGCCTCTCCTTCCTTCTGCAGGCAGGAGTAGAGGGCAATGAGGTCGGGATTGACGTCATTGACGAGAGCTTCTTTCGCAGGAACATTAAGATAGACGGCACAGGAGCCGGCAAAGACTTCCACAAAGCGCGCAGGCACGGTGCTGCAGTGCGGCAGGATGCGGTCGAGAAGCCTGAACTTGCCACCGGGCCACTTGAGAAAGGGTCTGATCATGGTGCCTCTTTGTATTGGCCGGAAAGGGACAGGGGCAGGAGGGCAGTTGCCCCTGCACCCTTGCCGTGCCGTGATTCTCGTTTCCGGTGGTTCAGACTTGCCGAGAGTCTTGCGACGTCTTTGTGGAACGGTCTCTCTTGGGAAGAGGGCGCCCTAGAAGAGCTGAACGCCTGCCAGCCAGTGGTGGCGGACCCGGCCTTTCAGGGTCTGGCCAAGATAGGGGGTGTTGTGGCTCTTTGA
>CALVHF010000147.1 GCA_944327295.1 uncultured Desulfovibrio sp.
AGAAACAGGCGGAACGGCGCCTGCTTACCCCACTCTTACGAATGGGGCATGCGCAGGCGAGTTAGGCTCGGTCAAAGTAGTTGACACCGTGGTCCAGGGCATAGTCCACCATCCGGTTCACCATGTCCTGGTCTATGGGCTCGTTGCCCTCACGGGCGCTGCGGCCGCCAACAGAGGGCAGGCGCATCATGCCAAAGCCCAGCAGGGAGACTTTCTCGCCGTTCTTCGGATTGAGGCGCATGGTCATTGGCCCGGCCGGTTCTGCCTTCTTTTCCTCATTCCCGCAGCCGGCAAGGCCGGCTCCCATGGCACCCAGTCCGCCAATGCCGGCCACCTGCAGAAAGTGCCGTCTGGAAAGGCCTCCCTGCGCGCTCGCAGCCTCGTTTCCGATCCTGGGCGTCTTGGAACATCTGCACTTCATCGAGTCCTGCTCCTTTCTGTCCTTTGTCTTGCAGCACGTGTTTTCCATATCAGATCTCCGCGTGCACCAGCAGGCCTTCCACGTGAATGGCGCTCAGGGGCCGTGCCGGACACAGGTTCTCGCAGGCTCCGCAGCCTGTGCAGCGCGATTCGTTGATGGCAGGAATCCTTGGCCAGTCCGTCCTGCTCGCGTCCAGAGGCACCATGGTGATGGCTTCCACAGGACAGTGTCTGGCGCAGTTGTCACAGGGGTGCCCGCTTGTGACGGCAACGCAGAGATCCCGCTTCCACACGGCTCGGCCTATCTGCAGTGCCGTCTTTTGGGCCCTTGTGACGGGGTGAATGGCGCCTGTGGGACAGACCTCGCCGCAGCGCGTGCATTCCGGCCTGCAGTACCCGCGCTCATAGCCCATTTCCGGTTGCATGAGGGTGACAAGGCCCTTTGCAGAGCGCAGGACGGCCGTGGGACAGACTGCCACGCACAGCTGGCAGCCTGTGCAATGCCTGGCAAAGTTGGCGTGGCTCAGGGCGCCAGGGGGCACAAGTCCTGTGGCACGCACAGGATTTTTCTTGGGGATGATGCGGGCAAACCCGCCATCCACCGCCTTGTCCGTGCCCACCGGTGCAGCCACTGCGGCAAGGGTCGATCTCTTCACGAAGGCGCGCCTGGAGACGCCCTGTGCAGTCCTGGTTCCTCTGGAGTCTTTGGATTCCCTGGATGCTCTGGGGGCCTTGTTCTTCGGACTGACCGAACTGGCTGGACTGACCAGACCTGGGCCTGAGTTCTTCCGGGCCTCCGTGCCCCTGCGTGTGGCCAGCCCAAGGACAAGGGCGCCTGTGGGACACTGATCCACGCAGTTCATGCAGGCCACACAGCGGCTCGCATCAATGGTCCTGGTCTTGAGATCGATACAGGAAGCCTTGCAGGCACGCTCGCATTTCTTGCAGCTGATGCATTTGGAGCCGTTGAGGAGGGGACGTATCAGGGCAAAGCGGGAGAAGAAGCCCAGCAGGGTGCCGACAGGACAGAGGGCATTGCAGTAGAGCCGGCCGTGCCTGGCAGCAAGAGTGCCCACAAGGGTCAGGGTTGCCAGGGCAATGACCAGGAGTGGCACGCTCTTGAGCCAGACCTCCACAGGGGCAAAGGCGTAGCTGTGCATGTGATCCGCAAGAACGGAGAGACCATTGTTGGCAAGCTGGACCAGGGGCTGCACAAGGGCCGTCATCATTCGTCCGAAGGAGGCGTAGGGGTCGAGCAGGGCCACAAGCGATCCAGCACCAAGGACAAGGCCCAGCACAAGGAGGGCGAGCATGTCAAGGCGCAGGCCTGTATGTGCCCTGGCAAAGGCGTAGGCGCGTTTTTTGCGCCTGCGGACAAGGCGTGCTACCATATCCTGAAAGAGCCCAAGGGGGCAGAGGATGGAGCAGTACACCCGGCCAAGGAGCAGGGTCACAAGCACAAGGCCCAGCACCACCCCGAAATTCAGGGCCAGCAGGGTCGGCACAAGCTGGACTCTGGCAAGAAAGCCCAGATGGGGCTGTACTGAGCCTGTGAAGTCGAGAAAGAGGGCTGTCATGCAGAAAAGGACAAGGACAGCCAGGACAACGCGTATCTTTTTGAGCATGGGGCGCGAAGAGCTTTTCGCAAGGCTTGAGGTGACGCCCCCAAGAGGCAGGAGCTTCTGGGCAAGGGTTTTGCTCCAACCTGGACATATCCCTCTAGACCAGACGAGGACTCTGGCTGGCCAGGGCACAGGCGTACTGCAGGCATGGGGACAGGGAACGCCGGAAAGAGGGACGGGCACCTCGGGAACTGCTTTGCGAGCGATCCCGGTCTTGTGCACACGGTCCCTGCCGGCAGACAGTTGAGCCTGTCAGGAGCGGCGTATCCTCTCCAAATGGCCCCTTCTGCGTGCCAGCACGTCCTTTATGAAGCAAGTGAATTGAGCAGAGAAGAGCAAAAAAGTTTTCTCTGTATAAACTTCCAGTTTATATCACAGCACCAGCAGTCCAGGTGCATACAGGACTCCGGGGCAGGAGGAATGACGTGCCGTCTCGTGCCTTTCAGTGGTTTGGAATCCAGAGTACTTGCTCAGTACATGGCAGAGCCCTCACGGCCCCATGGTTTCCCAGGGGACTGCAGGTTCAAGGCCGACGGTGCTTTGGGCATCGCCTGGCCCGTGCTCGCCTGAGGCGAGGCCGGAGGAGGTGATGGAAAGGCGCTCCGACATGGGCGCCGGGAGGTGTTTGAAAAGGTCATGAACTCTGGCAGGACTCCCCTGAAGAGATTCTCGAGAAACTTCCCGTCCATTGGTGAGCCCATGAAGCTGGCACATCGTGAGGGAGCTGCGAACAGGCACCAGCCCTGGGCGGCCAAGTCACTGCGAAAGCTGTTGCCGACCCTTTCGCGGACATTGATCATCCGAAGAGGACGTTCGCTGTCGTTGTCTGTACACCTCTTCCTTGTGCTGAATATGGGTATAACCTAAGAGTTGAGCAAAAGTAGAACCATACTTTCAGAGGTGCTCAAAAGGATTCCTTAGCAGAAAATTACAC
>CALVHF010000148.1 GCA_944327295.1 uncultured Desulfovibrio sp.
GCACGGAGATCATGGAGGCGCTGCTTGACGCCGGGGTGGACATCGACGCCCGGGACAACTATGGGGAAACGGCTCTCATGTACATGCACGAAGAGTATCAGCTTGAGTTTCTGCTCGACCATGGAGCAGATATCAATGCGACGGACAACAGGGGCAGGACAGCGCTGATGGAGCTTGCCATGTACCCTGGTCTGCGCAGACGGAGGGCCGCACTCATGGAGCTTTTGCTTCGCAGGGGCGCCGATCCCAACATCAGGGACGCCGAAGGCTGCCCGGCCCTCATGCATGTCCTGGGAATCCACCATTACAGGGCAGACATACAGGTTCTTGCTGCCCATGGTGCGGATGCTCGTGTTGTGGACAAGGAGGGAAGAGGCGTTCTCCACCACTGCCTCATGTACTCCTGGCCTGAGCACGTGCCGGATTTGCTGGCAATGGGGGCCGACCCCAACCTCAGAGATGCAGCAGGAAAGACGCCTCTCGTCCTGCTCCTGGAGAAAGGGAACACAAAGAGTGCAGCCACGCTGTGGGCCCGTGGGGCACGCTGCACCCCTGAGGAATGTGTCCGAGCCTGCCAGATGGCCCTGGAGAACAATCTGTGCGACAGAGACGAGCCTTCAGGCCTTTTTCAGGGAGACGGGCTGGGGCCTTGAGCTGCTTCTGCCGGAAGGAACGGCATCCGGCTCCTGATTGCAGCGGAGCACTTTTTGCAAAAAAAACAGCCCCGCAGCACGCGAGGGAGAGACAGGGACAGCAGGGCCTGTAGCCTTGTGTCCTGTGCACCATCTGCTGGTCCTGTGGCTTTTTCCACGCCCGAAAAACAGGCCACAGGCCGGCAGCACGCAACAAGAACCATTTCCCCGAAGGCAGGGAACGCATGGGCGTGGCTGGCAAGCGTGCACGGCGCAAGAGTGTCTTTCTGCCCAGGGACAGCCCCCCCCCGGCATGTCTCAAGGAGATCTCGCGATGACCAGCACCCTTTCCGACAGACCGAAGGCCATGTCCGACGAATTGTACTTTCTGTTCAGGGACGAGGAGCGTCCTGAGCTCTTTGCTGCGCTGCAGCAGCGGGAAAACATTCTGAACTGCTGACAGACTAGGCCGCAGGGCCAGGCTTTCGGGACGGATGAACAAGGACTTCTTCCAGAGCGGCGTCTTCAGAGCCTGTGCCCTTTTTTGCAAGACATCCTGCACAAAGGGGCTGTTTGCTTGTGCGGCCTGTTCAGGCGAGAGCCGGAATCGGCGGCAGGCCTGGCAGTCCTCTCGCGATCAGGGCCTTGCCTGTACCCTTCAGCCTGTGCCGGCATCGAGAAGAGACGCTCTTCGGGAACAATCGCAAGGGACTTAGTTCAGGGGCATCTGCAGGCTCAGCGTGGTCTTCTTGTCGTCATGCGTGCGCCAGGCACTGATGGAGCTTGTGCACTGCATGCCCACTTCGGCCACAGGCACATGATCCTGCTCTGTCAGCTCGAACAGGGCGCAATCGCAGAGCTCCGTGCCGGCGCAGATAACGCGTTCATTGTCCTGATCCGGCTCATAGGATCGCACGGAGAGCACGCCGCAGGGCTCGTAGCCGCAGGGTCTGGCCGTGTCCGTATTCAGGATGCGGTAGAGCAGATTGTGGCCGTTGTACCAGGCCAGAGGCTCAAAGCGCAGGGCATACCTTGGCTTGGCAGGCTTTCTGGCCTTCCTGGCCTTGCGCTTCTTGCCCTGTTCCGCAGCCCTTGCTGCCTCTTCCTCTGCGGCTGCAAGCTGGGCGCGGCGTTCAAGCTCTCTCGTCTGCGCGCCGATGAGCACGCCATTAGGCACATAGTAGCGCAGCCTGATGTCCAGGGAAGTCAGATCCGGCCAGCGGTAGAGGAGCAGGCTGTGGTTGACGGGACCACCCATGTCCACGGCAAGCAGGGTCTTGTCCGGCGAGAGATAGGCGGCCAGGCAGGGAGTGACCGTGGCCAGGTGGATGTAGCCTGTCTGGGCACCGTTCTTGTCGAACAGATAGATGCCCCTGGGGATCATGAACTCGCTCTCGCCATGGCCGGCACCAAGAAAGAACAGGTCCGAGCCAAGCACAGGGTGCACCGCATAGACCTCGGGGGGCAGGGGGTGCTCATGTCCGTCCTCGTGAATGGCCCAAGGCTCTCCGTTTTTCAGCACAAGCTCGTGGAGCAGATGGTTTTCCACTACGCCGCGCACGGAGGCTGTTCCCTGCATGCGCTCCTGCCCGACCTTCCGTCCGCCTGCCTGGT
The DNA here is from genome assembly GCA_944327295.1 of uncultured Desulfovibrio sp. GTDB lineage: Bacteria > Desulfobacterota > Desulfovibrionia > Desulfovibrionales > Desulfovibrionaceae > Desulfovibrio. Next base: position 2,247 of record CALVHF010000148.1, read on the forward strand.
TTTCTGTCCCGGTCTGCGTCTGCTGCCCGTCCTCTGAGGCAGCAGAGGCACCGTTTGTGAAGACTTCCAGGGTGTGCTGACCGCTCAGGAGGCGCAGGCCCTCGTGCAGGCTGTCGTAGCGCTGGCGCATGGTTTGCCGGACCACATCCTCTATTTCTCCGGGCGGCGATGTCAGCGCAGGAAGCTGTCCCTGCAGCCCGCCTGTTTGTGCGGATTGTGCGGATCCCGCCTCCTCGTCATGCGCGCAGGCCTGATCTGTCAGCACAAGGGCAAGGGCGAGGGAGACAGCCAGGGCCAGGGTAGGCAGAAGGCCAGGGCTGGACGTACGGGAAGAACTGGACGGACGGGCAGGAAGGGCGGCTTGGAAGGACATGGATTTCTCCGGCAGGACAGAGGAGAGGGTGGAAACATCCGTTCCCAAGGAGCATGCCACAAAACAGCTTTCAAGGCAATTTGTATTGTGAAAATTTTCTCAACCCCGCCCCTGAATTGTCCTTGCAGGCGAAATGCAAGGGAGAACAGGGCGTTTTGCATGCCTCCTGCCGGCCAACGAGATCAGAAGAGGATTCTTTCAGGCACAGTACTCCCTGAAAGGACACTCTTTCTGATCATCATCATAGAGTGTCAAGTATACTGTGTAAATTCTGTTTGGAGATAGGGGGGTAAATTGTCATCTGCTGGCCTAGCAGCCGGTC
>CALVHF010000149.1 GCA_944327295.1 uncultured Desulfovibrio sp.
AGCAGAGTCATAGACATTGAAGCTGCTGTTGCCCTGGGCAGAGGCAGACGGACCTGCGGCAGGCATGAGATCGGGATTCCCTAAGGCCGCAAAGAAGTCCTCGCCGGAGATTTCCGTGCCTTCCATCTCGAAGGTCGGCATCTCTTCCTTGGAGTAGGTGGTGTAGAAATTCTGCAGGCGCAGGGAAGAACCGTCCTCAAAGGTAAGGACAAGGTCATTGCCGTCCTTGGCAAAGAGCGCCGTGTCCGAGGGGAACTCGAAGACAAAGCGGCTGTCTGCTGCGCAGGAAACGGTCTGTGCGGTATTCGGCTGAGGCTTGACAAGGCGTATGTCGGCCATGATGAACTCCTGAAGGCTGAAGACTCAAAGTTGTATATATGAAGCGATATCGAGGGATTATCTACTTGTTTTCAGACGCAAAAAAGCCCCGTGCCGGCAGTTGTCTGTGCCGGTACGAGGCCTGCAGAAAAGGAAGACGCCCGCAGCGTCCCTATTTACTTGAGAGAGAGAGAACATACAAAAAAACCTGCCGGTCAAAAGACAACTCGCAAGCAAAAGGTGCAGACCACCTTCCTGTACGCAAGTTCCAATACCAGCAGGAACAACACAGCCAAATACCAATATGGCTTAACTGACTGCTCTATATCCGAAGCCCTGTGTCACGTCAAGAGAAAAGTTCTCCCTCTCCCTGTTCAAAATACGGCATACATTTCAACAGGGTAGCTCTCATTCAGGGATACTCCGCCAGGTATCGGTGCGCCTTGCTCCCTTCCTGGTGAGAGGCCGGAACAGCTCCCGATCAGCTCTTTCCTGAAGCTGATCACCTTCTGTTCCGGCCTCCCTGCTCTGCAGATGCTGAACTCTGCACAATGTGTCCGAAAAGCTATTCGGCCTTTTTGCACACAAAGCCCGCCTGTTCGGCCAGCTCGCCAAGCTTTTGGGCTATGTCCTCGCGGTCCAGACCAAGGTCATGACGCTGTTCTGCCTGGGTAGCATGGTCGATGAACATGTCCGGTATGCCCAGACGCACCACGATATTGCCAAGAACACAGGGCTCGGGGACTGGCAGACGAGCCCCCTGCTGCACGACCTGGATCAGGCGAACCTCTTCAAGACAAGGACAACTCAAAAGCGGCCCCGATTCCCTCGCATGCGCGTCTGCCGGCAAGTGTGAGGCTTTGCTCCTGCCTATTGCTGGGGAACAGTGAGGCGCGCTCCGACAACGCCGACAAGAATCAGCAGCAAAAAGCCCGCCTGCGGCAACGATATGCGATCCTGAAACAGGATCATGCCGCCGACGGCGACGCCTACGGAGCCCAGACCGGTCCAGATGGCGTAGGCCGTGCCTGCGGGCAGGGATCGCATGGCGTAGGCCAAAAGTCCCATGTTGAGGAAGCTCAGCACAATGGGAACCAGAGCTGCCAGCTGGGGACGCGTGGTTGTGGGGACCCACTTGAGACTCAGTCCCCAGACGATTTCCGTAACAACAGCAATACAGAGGGCTATCCATGCCATGATGCATGCGCTCCTTGCGGCTTACTGGTTGCACGAACAAGCGGAAGCCAGAAGATCCTGTTCGCGTTCCCTCGCGCAAGGAGGTGACGGAGGCTGTCTAGCAGCAATGCGGAAAAAAGACAATACGGATGATTGCCTTGCGCAGGCCCCGCACGATATTCCCGATGAAGAACCCTGCCATGATTGCTGTTTGCTGCCTGCCATTGGCATGAAGAGGCAAAAGTGAACCATCCTGCGTGTCTCTGGTCCTGCCTTTCAGCATACTGGCTCTGATCCAGGCACGGGCCTGCCTGCTCTGATCGTTTTTTGTCCGTCCTTGTTCCGGGGCAGCCGGAACAGATCCTGATTAGCTCTTTCCGGGATCTGACCACGTTCTGTTCCGGTCCTTCTGCACTGCAGATGCTGAACTCTGCACAATGTGTCAGGAATGCTACTCAGCCTTCCTGCTGGCAAAGCCCGCCTGTTCGGCCAGCTCGCCAAGCCTTTGGGCTATGCCCTCGCGGTCCAGGCCTAAGTCGTGGCGCTGTTCTGCCTGGGTGGCATGGTCTATGAAAAGATCCGGTATGCCTAGGCGCACCACACGGGTCTTGCCCAGAAGGTCCCTGTCTGCGGCCAGCTCCAGCACGGCAGAGCCAAAGCCGCCTGCCCGTGCACCCTCTTCCACGGTGAGCACGCAGGCAAAGCGTCCGAGGATATCCGCAATCTCCTCCTCAGGCAGGGGCTTGAGCCAGATGGGGTCATAGACGAGCACGGAGCAGCCGTAGCGCTCTTCCACATCCCTGGCTGCTGCCAGAGCCGGATGCACGCAGGAGCCCACGGCCAGCACGGCCAGATCCCTGCCTTCGTGCAGCACCTCGCCCTGGGCACAGGGCAAGGGCGTGCGTTCGGGATCGATGGCCACGCCAAAGGCCGATCCCCTGGGGTAGCGTATGCTGACGGGCTTCCCCAAGTCTGCGGCTGTGACTACGCAGCGGGCGAGCAGATTCTCGTCCCTGGGGGCCAGCATGTGCATGTTGGGGATGCTGCGCAGATAGGCAATGTCAAAGGCGCCCTGATGGGTGCCGCCGTCCTGGCCCACAAGCCCTGCCCGGTCAATGCAGAAAATCACCGGCAGATCCTGCAGGCAGACATCGTGCACGATCTGGTCGTAGCCGCGCTGCAAAAAGGTTGAATAGATGCACACATAGGGCCTGTAGCCCGCACAGGAGAGGCCCGCCGCAAAGGTCACGGCGTGCTGCTCGCAGATGCCCACGTCAAAGAAGCGCTCGGGCAGGGAGACCTGGAAGTTCGTTGTGCCCGTGCCGTCCGGCATGGCGGCCGTGATGGCAATGACCCTGGGATCCTTGCGGCCCAGGCGCACCAGTTCCTGGCCAAAGACCTTGGTAAAGCTTGGTACCGTGCTCTTCGACGGCAGAAGC
>CALVHF010000150.1 GCA_944327295.1 uncultured Desulfovibrio sp.
TACATTTTGAGCGGCGACGTGGACGTCATCATCAACGTGGTGGATGCCTCGGCCCTGGAGCGCAGCCTCTATCTCACCCTGCAGCTTCTGGAACTGGGCCGGCCCGTGGTGCTGGCCCTGAACATGATGGACATCGTGGTCAAGCGCGGCATGGAAATCGATTTGCACAGACTGCCGGAGATGCTGGGCATCCCCGTCATTCCCATTTCCGCCCGCAAGCGCCGGGGCCTTGATGTCCTGCTCCATGCCGCAGCCCATCACAAGGATCACTTCCACCCCGACCGCCTCATTCACAACCACAAGGCAACCTCCGGCCATCAGCACAACCACCATGCCGAATTTGCCATGGTCTATTCGGATGCCATAGAGGACAAGCTCGATCAGATCATGGCCGAGCTGAAGGTGCGCTACCCGGACCTTGCCAACTACCGCTGGCATGCCCTCAAGCTTCTGGAGGGCGACCGGGAAATCAGCGAAAAGTATCCGGTGGATCTGCCAGAAGTGCTGGACCGCAGCTACGAGACCGAGATCATCAACGAAAAGTATGCCTTCATCGAAGAAGTCGTGAACGAGGTCCTGCTCTACAAGGAGCGCCAGGACGTCTTCACCGAGCGCACGGACCGCGTGCTTGTCAGCAAGACCTGGGGCATTCCGGTCTTTCTCGGCATCATGGCCGTCATCTTCTTTCTCACCTTCACCATTGGCGACTGGATCAAGGGCTACTTCGAGGCTGGCCTCGACTGGTTCTCAGGGATGGTGGAAGCAGGCCTTGCTTCCATGCAGGCAGGCGATCTTGTCTCCTCCCTCATCGTGGACGGCGTCATCAGCGGTGTGGGCACCATTCTCACCTTCCTGCCCAACATTCTCATCCTCTTCCTCTGCCTGGCCCTGCTTGAGGACAGCGGCTACATGGCCAGAGTGGCCTATGTCATGGAAGGCATCATGAGCCGGCTCGGCCTCTCGGGCCGGGCCTTCATTCCCATGCTGCTCGGCTTCGGCTGCACGGTGCCGGCCATCATGGCCTCGCGGGTGCTGGAAAACCGCAGGGATCGCTTCAAGATCATGCTGGTCACGCCCTTCATGAGCTGCAATGCCCGTCTGACCATCTACATTCTCTTTGCGGAGATGTTCTTTGCGGACAAGGCCATGTACGTGGCCTATTCCATGTACCTCATAGGCATTGTGGTAGCCATTGGCGTGGCAGCCCTCATCCACCTTGTGGATCGCAGGCATGATGTCAACTATCTGCTCATCGAGCTTCCGGACTACAAGCTGCCCGACGGCCGCACCGTGGCCATCTACGTGTGGGAAAAGGTGAAGGATTACCTGGAAAAGGCCGGTACCACCATCTTCCTGGCCACCCTCGTCATCTGGTTCCTCCTCAACTTTGGTCCTGCAGGCTATTCCAGCAACATGGACGCAAGCTACGGCGCCCTGGTCGGCCAGTGGCTTGTGCCCGTGCTCGCGCCGGTGGGCCTTGGCTTCTGGCAGATTGGCGTGGCCCTCATTGCCGGCATTTCCGCCAAGGAAGTGGTGGTCTCAAGCTGCGCCATCCTCTTTGGCGTGGTCAACGCAAGCTCGCCCGACGGCATGCAGGCCTTTGCCCAGGCCCTGGGAGCCATAGGCTTTGGTCCCCTCAATGCCTTCTGCCTCATGGTCTTCTGCCTGCTCTACATCCCCTGTGCCGCAGCGCTCATGACCATACGCAAGGAAGCGGACAGCTGGGCCTGGATGGGCTTTACGGCCTTCTTCCAGCTGGCCGTGGCCTGGCTTGTCACCCTTGGCGTGTACCGCATCGGGCTTGCCCTGTTCGCCTAGGCGCGGGAGGACAGCACGCGTCGGGACACAGTGTCCTGTCCTGGCGATCGCTGCGACGCACCATCCGGGCAGGAGCGCGCAGTGTGCGTCGCAGCAAGGCAGGAGAATGCTGCGGCTGTTCTTCCAGCAAGTCTTCCTGCACGTCTTCCTGCTGTCAGTCTTCCAGCCAATGGTCGGGCCTGTCCGTCGTGCTCCATACACAAGGAGCGGCTGCCCCTCCTGCGGGCAGCCCAATGATCCCAAAGAGCGGGCTCGGGTACGTCTTACGAACAGGCCCTGCCTGCGGACCGCACTGGTCTGCCCTGGCGGCTGCCGCCAGGAAGGCCGGGCGGCTCAGGCCGCAGAGATGGGCCCTGCAGGGCAAATCTTCGTGCAATGTCTTGCCTTTTTCGTGCAAATCCATACAGAGAGAGAACACAAGGGGGTGATGCCATGACCGGGAAGACCACAAATCTCAGTATCCGCATGGACGCCGATTTGAAAGCGCAGGCCGACGCTCTTTTCAATGAGCTGGGCATGAGCCTGACGACGGCGATCAACATTTTTGTGCGCCAGTCGCTTCGCCAGGGTGGCATCCCCTTCGAGGTGAAGCTGGACAAGCCCGGCAAGGAAACCGTTGCCGCCATGCTGGAAGCGCAAAGGATTGCCAGGGACCCGTCCGTCAAGGGGTATCATGACCTCGACGAATTGTTTGCCGAGCTGAAAAAATGAGAGGAACACCGTCATCCGGGGAGAAGAGCCGGGAAAGCCCGGTGGCATGGCCGAGAGGAAGGGAAAGACGTTTCTTTCCCTGAACACCCTGCCTGTTCCATTCTGATCCTGGCTGTTCCGCTCCGGTCCTGGCCCGCTGCCCGGGCCAGAGGCCTTTTTTCCCAAAGGGACAGTCTCCCGCTTTTGTCCACAGTCCCGCCCTGTCTTCTTCCGACTTTTCTGCCGGCCCCGGCATTCCGGCCAGTCTTTCATCCTGTT
>CALVHF010000151.1 GCA_944327295.1 uncultured Desulfovibrio sp.
CCCCAATTGCCCCCCAAATGGAGGAACCACATGCCCATTGCGCTCAACCGATTCCTGCGTCTTGAGACCCTTCTGGACGGACTTGTCCCTGCTCCCGGCGAAGACGAGGCCAAAGCCTCCTCGCCCAGACCCCTAAGAGACAGACGGCCCCTGGACGACAGGGCCCTTGCCCGGAACTGGGAAATTCTCAGACGCCACACTACCCTGGACGAGCAGGACGAGGCCTGCCTTGCGGACGTTGAGACGCGTGCTTCCATTGGAGCCTACCGCAAGAACATCGAAAACTGCGTGGGCACCCTCAAGCTGCCTGTGGGCGTGGCAGGTCCCCTGCGCGTGGAAGGCCTCTTTGCCAGGGGCGAGTACTATGTGCCGCTGGCTACGACAGAGGCAGCCCTCGTGGCCTCCTATCACAGGGGATCGCGGCTCATCACGGCAGCCGGCGGCTGCAGGGCCATGCTGTGCGACAACGCGGTCTCGCGGGCTCCGGGCTTTGCCTTCCGCACTCTCAACGAGGCCCGTGCCTTTGTGCAGTGGGCCAGCCAGAACTTCGACAACTTCAGGGCCCAGGCCTCCACAAAGACGCGGCACGGAGAGCTTGTGGACATGCGGATTACGGTGGAAGGCAATCATGTCTACCTGAACATGGACTACTATACGGGCGAAGCGGCAGGCCAGAACATGGTCACCCTGGCCACCAAGGCCATTGTGGAGTGGATTGAAGTCCATAGCCCGGTGCCACCTGCCCATGTCTTTGTGGAAGCCAATCTCTCCGGGGACAAGAAGGCCACCTTTCTTTCCTTCACCTCTGTTCGCGGCAAGAAGGTGACGGCAGAAGTCGAGCTCTCGAAAGAACTTGTCCGCAAATACCTGCACGTCGAACCCGAGAAAATGTACAAGTTGTGGCTGATGGTCACCATGGGCGGCCTCATGAGCGGTTGTGTGGGCTCGCAGGCCCACTGCGCCAACGGTCTTGCCGCCCTCTATCTTGCCACCGGACAGGATGCCGCCTGCGTTTCCGAGTCGAGCGCAGGCCTCCTGCGCATGGAGCTTGAGGACAACGGTGCTCTCTATACGGCCCTGACCCTGCCCAATATCATCGTGGGGGCCGTTGGCGGCGGCACAAGGCTCCCCACGCAGTCCATAGGCCTCAAGATGCTGCAGCTGCCAAGGCAGGGGGCGGCCTTTGCCCTGGCGGAAGTCTGCGCTGCCCTCTGCCTTGCCGGCGAACTGTCCATCATGGGCGCGCTTGCAGCCGATCACTTTGCGGCAGCCCACGAACGCCTGGCCAGGTAAGTTTTGGCCAGCACTCCCGGCCGACCGTCTCTGGCCGGCAGGCACCAAGACTGCCCCTGCCGGCCCAAGACGCTGTCACTGTCGTTTTGCAAGTGCGCTCCCCTTTCTTTTGCCAGGTGCCAGACATTCTGTCTGTCGTTTTTTCGAAATTGAATTTCCTTTTTTGAGCCGAGGAGAAGAGAAGGATGGATACCCTGATACATGCCGTCTTGCAGGCCACAATTGTCTCCAAATGTGTCCTTGTGCTGCTCTTGTTCATGTCCCTTGCCAGCTGGGCCTTCATGTTCGCCAGGCATCTGGCGCTCAGGTCGGCAAAGAATCGTGTCCTGTCCGGGCTGGACAGCGCGCACAGGGCACACAATCTCGAGGCTATCCTGCAGTGCATGGCCAGAGACAGAACGTCCCCCCTGTACTCCATTACCGGCGGTGCCGTTCAAGAATTCAACCGTCTGTGCAGAACAGGGGATGTCGAGCGTCTTGCCAGCGAAAACGTGCGCCGCGCGCTGCATTTTGGCATTGCCGGAGAAATAGCCAGACTGAAGTCCTCGCTCGCACTCCTTGCCACGGCAGCCAACACGGCCCCCTTCATCGGGCTCTTTGGCACGGTCTGGGGCATCATGCAGTCCTTTACGGCCATAGCCCAGATGAAGAGCGTCTCCCTGGCCACCGTGGCGCCAGGCATCGCCGAGGCCCTGGTGGCCACGGCCGTGGGCCTCTTTGTCGCCATCCCGGCCGTGTGCGGCTACAACATCTTCAAGGCCCGGCTCTCGGAAATAGAGGGCCTGTGCATAAGCTTTGGCGGACATCTGCTCAACCGCCTGCAGCAGGAAGGCGGCAGGCATCCCGAAGGACTGAACTTTGCGCAGGGGGAATAGCTCATGGCCGCTTCAGATGACGATTTTGTGGCCGACATCAATGTCACGCCCTTTGTGGATGTCATGCTCGTGCTTCTGGTCATCTTCATGGTGACGGCGCCCATGATGACCGAGGGCCTGGACGTGGCCTTGCCAAAAGTCGAGACCTCCGAAGTCCTGCCCACCGAAGACGATCACGCCATCCTCACCATCAAGGCAGAGGGGGTGCTCTTTCTGGACGAATACGAAACCGGTCTGGACGATCTGGTCCATGTCGTGACCAAACAGGTCAAAGAACAGGGCAAGCAGCTCTTTGTGCGGGCAGACAAGTCCGTTTCTTACGGCATTGTCATGACTGTCATGGATCGCCTGCGCGGCGCAGGCATCACGGATGTGGGCCTGGTCACCACTTCGGCCTTTGACGCCGAGGACGAGAGTGCACAAGAGCCTTCGGTACAGCCTGCAGCAGGGCCGTCAGCCGATCCGACAGCAGGTTCCTCAGCAGGCCAGGCAGGCGCTGTGGCACCACAGTTGCCCTTGCCGGAACGAGGAGCGTGACATGGCGTTTTCACGATGCACCCAGGCCATTTTCTTCTCAGTGGCCGTGCAT
>CALVHF010000152.1 GCA_944327295.1 uncultured Desulfovibrio sp.
TGCAGGCAGGCTCTACGCGCCCTGCGATCTGCTCTACCCGGGAAGCCAGGAAAAGAATCTCAACAAGCTCTACGAGACGGTGCGCGGTCAGGACGATCTTCTGGAAGGCTGCTCCTTTGTGGAGGCCTCAAGCTGCACCTTCAGCCAGTACGACTTTCTCATTGTGGTGGACACCCGCCAGCGCTCGCGGCTGCACCATGTCTGGCCCCTGCTCGACAATCCAGGCATCCGGGTGGAGGCCTGGGACCATCATCCGGACACAAGCGACGACATCCACCCCCACATGACCCACTATGCGGCCACAGGCTCCGTCACAAGCCTCCTTGTCTCCCGTCTCAAGGAAAAGGGCCTGCAGATCACGCCCTGGACCGCCACCATTCTCGGCATGGGCCTCTATTCGGACACAGGATCCTTTTCCTATTCCTCCACCAAGAGCGAGGATTTCGAGGCTGCGGCCTGGCTGCTCCGGCAGGGCATGGATGTAAACAACATCAGCGACACCCTGGCCTTTGAAATGACCCGCACCCATGTGCAGGCCCTGAACAGCCTGCTTGAGTCGGCAGAAATCTTCAATTTCAACGGCGAGCAGGTCGTTCTGGCCGAGACGACCCTGGAGCACTACCTGGGCGACTTTGCCTACCTGGCCCACAGGCTCATGGAAATGGAAAAGTTTGCCGTGCTCTTTGCCATTGGCCGCATGGACGACCGCATCCAGGTTGTGGCCCGCTCGCGCTCGGCGGCCATCAATGTCGGGGCCGTGTGCTCCTCGCTTGGCGGCGGCGGCCACATCTACGCCGCCTCGGCCAGCATTCGCGACAAGTCCTTGAGCCAGGTCCACGATGCCATCCTCAATGCCCTCTACATGCAGCAGTCCGGGGACAAGAAGGCCGCAGACTACATGTCTGCCCCGGCGGTCGGCATGGAAACCGGGCATACCCTGCGCGAAGCCGACGAGCTCATGGTGCATTTCTCCCTCAAGAGCATTCCCATCTTTGCCCAGGGGACACGCACCTGCATAGGTCTTCTGGACACCTCTACCACCCAGCGGGCCATGTCCCACGGCCTGGCTGACGAAAAAATCGACGACTATATGGTCCGGCCTGTGCAGACCCTGCCCCTTACGGCCAGCCTGCGGGACCTGACCACGGTCATTGTGGGGTCAAGGCAGCGCCTGGTGCCCATTGTCCGGGAGGACGGCACCGTGGCCGGTGTTGTGACCAGAACGGACCTTATCGGCATCTTTGCGGCCGAGCCAGGCCGCATGGACAAGAGCGCGGAGGACAGTGACGAGGGCGGCAAGAGCCGCGAGGGCCGAAGCCGCAATGTGAGCAAGGCCCTGCGTGATCAGCTGCCGGCCCCTCTGCTCTCCCTCCTCTCCCTGGCCTCGGAGCTTGGCCGGGAGCGCAAGACACCCGTCTATGTGGTTGGCGGCTTTGTGCGCGATCTCATGCTCAAGACCCCCAACCAGGACATAGACCTTGTGGTGGAAGGCGACGGCCTTGGCTTTGCGGCCGCCCTGGCCGAACGTCTGGGCGGCCGGGTGCGCGTGCACAAGAAGTTTCTCACGAGCGTTGTACTCTACCCAGGCCCCAATGGCCGCGAGGAACGCGTGGATGTGGCCACGGCCAGGCTTGAGTACTACGAGTCTCCGGCAGCCATGCCCACAGTGGAGCACTCCAGCATCAAGATGGACCTCTACCGCAGGGACTTTACCATCAACGCCCTGGCCATACGCCTAGACACCCAGCCCATGGGCCAGATTGTGGACTTCTTCGGGGGTCAGCGCGACCTCAAGGACAAGATCATCCGTGTGCTGCACACCTTGAGCTTTGTGGAGGACCCCACCAGAATCCTGCGGGCCGTACGCTTCGAGCAGCGCTACCTCTTCCGCCTTGGCGCAGACACGGAAAAGCTTGTGCGCAATGCCCTGGCCATGCAGCTCTTAGACAAGCTCTCGCCAGCCCGCATCTTCCACGAGTTCGAGCACATCTGCAGCGAGGAGCGGGCCCTTGCAGCCATCTTCAGGCTGCAGGAGCTGGGCATCCTGCAAAAGCTCCACCCAATGCTCATCCTCAATCCCTCCAGGCAGCGCATTCTGCCAAGGATGTCCAAGGTCCTTGCCTGGTTCAAGCTGCTCTTCCTGGACGAACCTGTTCGACCCTGGTTTGCCTATTTTCTCGTGCTGACAGGCTCTTTGAGCTACAACGACTCCCTGACCTGCTTCAGGCGTCTGGGGCTTCCCGAATCACTCAAGCTGACGGTCATGCAGGGTCGCGAGCGCATGCGGGCCCTACGCCCCACCCTGCGCAAGCTCTTTGTCAAGAGACAGCCCAAGGCCAGCGAAGTCTGTGCACTGCTCAAGGATCTGCCCCTGGAGTGCGTGCTCTATCTCATGGCCGAGGACAACAATCCGGAAATCCGGCGCTCGCTGTCGCGCTTCATCACCACCTGGAAGAACATGACACCCGATGTGGGCGGCAACGACCTCAAGCGCATGGGCCTTGAGCCAGGACCTGCCTATGCCCGCATCCTGCGCAAGCTGCTCGTGGCCAAGCTCGATCACAAGGCCGACACGCCGCCCAAGCAGTTCCAGCTGGCCCAGGCCCTGGTCAACGAGGAACTTGCGGCCCGCATGGTGCAGGAACAGGATGAACTGTATATGGAAGCTCCTGCCGATGAGGAAGAATC
>CALVHF010000153.1 GCA_944327295.1 uncultured Desulfovibrio sp.
CTGGGATTCCTGCTCGTTTTTCAGGCCTGTCAGAAATTCCTGCAGGCTCGCCGCCGACTGCGTCATGCTTGCCTGCACGGACGCAGTGGAGGCCTGCATGGTCGAGGTCTGCTTCTGCAGCTCCTCGCCCACACCGCCTCTGAAGGCTTCCAAGGCCTTGAAGATTTCCTCGCTGGCCTTGCTCATGCTGGCAATCTGAGCCTTGCCCATCTCCTCCAGGACGGCATGCTGATTCGCTCTCTGCTCCGCCTGTTCCTTACTGAAGCTTTCACGTTCCCTGTGAATGCTTCCCAGCAGATCATTCATGGACGAACTGAATCCGGACAGGAGCTGATGCACGTTCTGGGCGGAGGATTCCATGAGCTGCCTCTGGGCAGATCCCTGTTCCCCCATACGCTCCATAAATGTTTCAAGAAGCTGCTCCAGAGCCTTTTCTGCGCCGTTGGCACTCTGTCTGGAAATTTCCCGGGTCGTTCCTGTCAATTCCTGGATAAGGGGCAAAAGAGCACTCCTGAGTGTCGTGGAGAGAGCAGTCTGCAATTCTTCTGCCATCTTGATGCTCAAGTCTTGCAAATTCTGACTGATATCCCTGGTGGCAGCACTCAGATGCTGCTGGAGGCTGTTCCCGATTCTCTCGGCAAGTTCCTTCAGTGCTTCAGAAGACTCCCTGGCATGGTCTCTCTGATCAATAAGAACATGGGCGATCGGCAGAGGCGGGAAGATTTCGGAGAGTTTTTTCTGAAACTCGTGAAAATGACGGCTGAGGCGTTCTGTAGAGTATTTTTCACACAGGGTCAGTATGAGACTCAGCGCGACGCCCCAGACAGAGGTCTCGAAGGCAACGGAGGCCCCCTGGGCCACACCACGAATCTCGCTTTGCAGATTCTGCATGTTGCCATCAAGATGAAGTCCGCTCAGACCAAGCAGCAGGCCCACAAAGGTACCCAGTACGCCAAGGCCTGTCAGAATCGCAGCACCCGCAGGGAAGAATCTGTTCTGCAGGAGAGACGGAGACCACAGGGATTCCACGGCACTTTCCACATCCTGGGTGGCATACAGTTTGCCATTTACATCCAGCAGTATCGTACTGAAAGCGGAAGTTTCCCTGGAAATACCTTTAAATTCATATAATTTATCAGTTCCAAGATATACTTCCCCAGAATTGTCAGAACAGATAGAACCAATTTTATTGCTTGTATTTGAAATAAGAGCATACTGTTTCCTACTTTTTATAATTATTGATATAGCAAGAAACAAAAACATTCCTAATGTAATAGATATAAACAGATATGTTACCTTATCTTCAGAAAATACAAACAGATCTGTTACCTGATCTGCCGACAAGTGCAAGAAATCAAAAATAAAATCCAACATAAATGTCCCGTTCGTGTATCTGGACGGCTGCCGAGTCCCTGTGCTGGTGGGCATCTGGTCGCAGAATGGCGTCTCACAAAGAAAAAAGTCTCCCTGCTCGACATCTTCACTGCAATAGTTCCAATGAGTTTCACCTTATAAAATAACGAAGAGTCCGTTATAAAGGAGATTCTTTCCAGAAAAAGGCACAGGAGATATGCCCAAAGATGTGCAGAAAGGCACAACAAGACACAATCTTTCCAGAAATCTATGCCAGAGCCTCCGCTTGTGCAAGCGTGATTCCGCCGTTTTTTCTTCTTCTCCGCCATGCGCCGCTGCGTTTTTTTGTGTCCGATCTTGAGGGGGACGCAGTCAAGCCGTTTTCAGGCGTCTGCCTGGGCAGTGCTCAGAGCAGAGGTGTCATCAAGACAGGCTTTGCACGTGGCTTCCCACATGCTTGCAGGGAGGGGCACTGCGAGAGTGTGCCTGAACCTGGACATGCTTGTGCGCGCACTCTGTGACCGAAACAGGGCACGGCTCGCAGACAGAAGAGACCGCAAGCTTCGCTCTGAATTTGTTTTGCGGTCTCATGCTTTTTAGTCCACACGAGGTGTGGACTACCCTCAAATTTGTTGTTTACAGTAAGGCTGTGGTGGAGTACAGCCACTCTGGAGCGACCTGCTCTGCCACCTCAAACCGGCACGACCGAGCCCTCTTGCTGGACAAGTGGCAGGCTGCGAAAAGCGCTGCCGAGCGACAGGTCTGTGCCGTCATCAACCTTGTACGATCGAGGCCATCACCAGATGTGCCGAGACGCACGAGCCCGGAATTTCCGGGAACGGGGAAGGGGGCTGTCGCGAATTCGGAGAGTGCATACATGAAGCGGAAGGTTCTGCCCCCACAGGGCAGGAGTTTCCGCAAGATTTGGTCCACTCTTGCCTGAATGAGAGAGGGCCTTGTGATTTTCGCAAGGCTGGTCCCAAAGGAGCCTAGTGCCTGTTTGCTCCGCCTCAAAGTCACAAAGAGTACAAGGATCCGAGATGGTGACAGCTGCTGGCCGAAAGGTTTTGCAAAAAAGCCATTTTCTTGTTCTGGGAGAGAATCCCCCGTTGTGAAACGGGGGAGCTTCAACTGCCAGAGCGAAAGCCTTGCCCTGTCTTTGTGGTTGCTCTCTCTCCCGAAATTTTTCTCCCGAAATGCGTTGGCCTTTGCATGGAAGGATTGCGTTAGAGGAAGAGAAAACCCTGCAACAGTGACAGCAAGCTCTTCAGGAGGAACTCATGCCGGTCAACATTGTCAATACCGAACAGTTTACGGAG
>CALVHF010000154.1 GCA_944327295.1 uncultured Desulfovibrio sp.
ACGTCACAAAAACGCAAGGGCCACAACGGCGGCAACCAGCGACGGCTCCTTCCAGACACAGAGAAGCGGTACCCTCCGGAACGATGTCCTCACTGTGGGGGAACCCATTTTGTAAACCTCAAGGATGGCACCCCCACCCAGCAGGTCGAACTGAAGGAAATTCCGTTTGACGTGACCGACCATATTCCACAGAGCGGCACGTGCAGTTCATGTGGCCACTCGGTCACGGGTGAAATTCCTGAGGGGAGTCAGTACTTCTACGGGCCGAGATTCACCGCCTTTGTCGCATCGCTGGTGAGCCATGGCGTCTCTCGTCGCGTCGTTGAAGAATTGCTGCGGGATGCCGGCCTGTTCGTGACAAATCACGGCGAACCCATCCGCATATCCCAGGGTGGAATCCAGCGGATGCTGGATCGCAGCAGTACCGCACTGCGCGAGCATTATGAAGCCCTTCTTGGGCTGGCCAGAATTTCACCGGTCAATAATATTGACGAAACAAGCTGGCGTCAGTTTGGCCCCCTGGGGCGCATCCCCTATCTGCTCTGGGTTATGGCCTCAGCGCTGGTGACCGTCTTCATGATTCACAAGGAAAGAAGCAGGGATGCCTTCCTGGAGCTCACAGGCGGCTGGGGTGGATATCTGGTATCAGATGATTACGCCGTCTATGTCTCCTGGCCACAAGCATACCGGCAAACCTGCCTTGCGCATCTCATCCGTGCCGCCAAAAGGCTGACAGAGTACGCCAATCCTGACATAGCCGAATGCGGCAGAAACTTGCATGCAATTCTCTGCCGCCTGACCAAATGGCAAGATACAGAGCCTTCCGAGGCAGAACGGAAGCGCTTGCAGGGAAGACTTTACAACATCCTTCTCGAAAACGCCGAAGCTTCCGACGACTCCGGTGTTCTGTGCCGTCGTCTGCTGAGAAACTGGCCTTGCCTGTTCACCTTCTTCGCGTCAGAGCATATTCCTGCCACCAACAACCATGCAGAGAGACAGATCCGGGCAGCGGTGGTTCGGCGCAAGATCTCGCTCGGTTCAACGTCGGAGAAGGGATTCCGCTGGATGGAACGTCACCTCAGCGTTCTCCTGACTTGCCGGCAGAACGGGTGGTCCTTCTTTGACTTTGAACTGCTGCGTGACGCAATAGCCAGAAGCTTCACAGGGCAGCCTCAAGATCTGACCAAGTACGATGCCATCAGACAGCGCTATCTGCAGATCAGAGAGGAGCTGAAGATTTCCGACACCATGCCCCTAGCCGTGGCTACCCCCTGAGCGGATACGATGAATGTCCTCTATTCCGTGATAAGTAAGTTGAATTGATTTCAATATTTACAACAATTTCACAATGATTCCTTTTTTCTTTGGAGGCACTACTTAAACTATGTCTTTGAAATCAATATTTTCTTAAAAAATAAGAAATTTCTTAATTTTTTGCTTAATTTTTTGCTTTGTTTTTTTAACAATATGCATAATTGTAAATTTTAATAAATTTTTTGTAGACAGATTTTCAATATCCTTCCTTTTGAAATAAATATTTTCCAACTCAATTTCAAAATTATATAACATTTTGTTTAAAAAATTATACTTTTTAACAAGCAAATCATAATAATTTTTATTATATTGAATATTTACTATATTATATTTTTCTTTTACTTCATATTTACAAATTTGAACAGTGTATATTTCTTTAATTTTTTGATTTTTTAAAATTGTTTTTGAAAGTATATTTGAAAACTCTTTATAGTATTCATCAATAAAATGAAGATGATATGGCCCCCATTTATGGAGAGGAGAACAAATTCGAAAATATTTTGGAACTTCGATTGAAATACTATTTTGTATTTTTTCCGAAAGCAAATCATAAAATAATTTCAAAATTTCATTATTTTTTTTACGTTCAAAATCTATTTCCGAAAAAAAAGCCCTGTGTATAATTATATTTTTACGAATTTTCTTTTCATTTGATTTATTAGAAGTATAGGAAATTTCCCTAGCAAATTTTTCAATATTTTTTTTAAATAATTCTATATACAAATCGGAAAATGGTATAATTTTGTTATTAAATAATAAATTTGTATTTGAAAATTTTTTACTATCATCTGACAACGTAATATAGCAGCAGTGAGATTCGAGGAGTGGATTTCGTTCTTCTGTTAAATCAATAACTAGTATATCTTCATTACTTGAAGACTGCATCTTTGAAATACTTGTTTTATTCACATCTTCTATTATTACTCTTCGATGAAAATCAGAAGTATTTTGTAAAAATTTAACTCTATTGATGGTATGACGATCTGGTATTGGTGAACATGCTGAAATAATAGATTGTCTAGATGAAAAGTAACCAATTGTACAATCGTCAAAAAATTCAAAGGCATCTCTTGTTACACAACTTCCCCAAATATCGATCTTCATGATTAACACCTTTATAAATTATTCTATACAATGATCAATAAATATAGTGAACGCAATAAGAAGCCAAAACGGATGACTTGATTAAAGACAAAATTATCAATCTTTGAGTAGCGATCCGATACGCTGATACGCACCCAAGAAAAGCGTATAGCTTGCTACTAATCGATGCTCAATTTTGACGCATAGGCGGAAGGCATGCTTCCTCAATTTCTGCGTTCACTATAATTATAAAAATATTAATAATTTACAAGTATAACAAATATATACGCTCTTAATTTATAAATACATCTCTATACGCTACTCTATTCTGCATCGCCTTAGCTGTTCCACGCAGAACCGTTGTCAGGGGATCGGTGTCCATATGCACTTCAAGGCCGGTACAGCGGGCAAGGTAGGTATCAAGACCGCGCAGAAGAGAACCGCCTCCTGCCAGAAGCAGACCGGAATCATAGATATCTGCTGCCAGAGCTGGTGGGGTCGCCTCCAGCGTGCGCAGGACAGCCATGCCTATGGCCTCCACTGTACCATTCAGGGTCCTGCGCACAAATTCCGGACTCACTTCCATGCTTGAGGGACGTCCCAGGGCCACATCCATTCCCGAGACCTGCATGGGCTTGAGTCCTGGCACCTCCACGGCGCTGCCTATATTGATCTTTATCTGTTCTGCCGTGTTCTCTCCCACGTCCAGACGGTATTCCTTGCGCAGGGCGGCCTGTATGGCCTCATTCATGGCATCTCCTGCCAGACGCAGAGACTGGGCAACTGTAATGGCAGACATGGTGATCACCACCACTTCACTGGTGCCCCCGCCTATGTCCAGGACAAGAGAACCTTGGGGCTCATGTATGGGCAGACCGGCACCTATGGCAGACGCCATAGGTTCTTCTATGAGGGAAACTGTTCCTGCTCCTGCCGTATGGGCCGCATCAATGACAGCCTTCTTCTCCACCTGGGTAATACAGGTGGGGACACTGATAACCATGGATGGCTTGAACAAGTGTGATGCACCGATGGCCTTGTGGATGAAGTGCACAATCATCTTGGTGGTCACATCAAAGTCAGCGATCACCCCGTCACGCAGCGGACGGACATTGCGGATTCGGGCAGGTGTACGACCACGGGAACTCTTGGCTCTTGTGCCTATGGCAAGAACCTCGTTGGTGCGAACATCTATATCCACAACAGAAGGCTCATTGACAACAATGCCGTCCCTCTTTGTGTACAAAAGGGTATTGGCTGTCCCGAGATCCATGGCAATATCCCGGGAAAACTGCCTGGAAAATCTCCCTATGAGTCGCTGCAGAAAGCCCATGGCCTACTCTTCTGTTCTCATGACGGGTTGGTAGGGGTCCGTATCGGGATTGTGGGCGCGAGGACCGCTTCTGTAGACCTTGGCCTGGGCCATGAAGGAACGCAGTCTGTTGCGCAGGAAAAGGATTTCCGAGTGCATGGACACAACACCCACGGCCTCGCGCAGGAAGGTTCGCATGGTCTCGTCTACTGTTTTCGGCTCCGTGTGTCCGAGGCACAGGCAGGCACGGGTACTCTTATTAATGAAGATGGGCAGGCAGATGACTGCAGCAAAGTCCGGCAGGTCCTGGCTTGTTCCGAACAGGGCCGGCGCCCTGCCGTCCTCGCCTGTCTGAAAGACCGGCTGGCCATTGCGGAACACCCAGCCTGCGAGTCCCGATCCCATGGACTGATAGAAGGGCTTGCCTTCTCGTACAAGAACAGGCTGATTCTCAGCGGTTATGGAATAGGACTCTCCAGGCACTTCCTCGGAGGCAAAGGCACAGTAGTCAAAGCCTGTGGCATCGGCAATACCGTGCAGGATGCCCTTGATAAAGTCTCCCCAGCGCTTGTAGTTGGAGCGCAGCGTGTCAAAGACGGCCAGCTGGGCAAAGTACACGGGAATGTCACCCAGATGCTCGTCCACAGTGCCCATGGAGTGTACAGTGTCCAGTATGGCTGCAAACATCTGCAAGAGACGGGCTTCGCGATCGGTAAAGGAGTACTGGCGCTTGGTATCCACGCACAGAGCACCACCTGACGGCATGGGGCAGCCCAGGAAGGCCTTGATGGTCTCTTCCTCTCCCTGAGCGTAATAAAAGAGCCTGCCCTGCTGCTGATCGTACTTGGGAACTTCCAGGGGTGCCCTCTTGCGCACTATCCAGCCGACCGGCCCCAGCCCTGCACGGATGCGTGTCTCTGGCAGCACGGCATCGCCCAGGCTGTAATAGGCTGCCAGCTTGTAGTTCATGTCGTCACTCTGATCAGCTTCAGGCGTTTCCGGAAGAAAAAGCGTCACTGTATAGGCATCAAAGACACAGCCGATAAGGGTGAGCATCTGTTGCTCGAGGATGGAAATTTGTTCATTCATCAGCATAAACCTCTCAGTGGCCGGCCTGACGACACAGGAGCATGAAGTGCAGAGCACCGCAGGGGGACGGAGGAAGAAAAAAGGCAGTGGACAGCACGTCTCCGCAAAAACATTCCGCAAGCAGGAAGAGGCGCTTTCGGTCTGAAGCGTCCTCCGGCATTGTACCGGGCTGGCAGGGGAGACCTGATGACGGACTGAAAAAGACCTGGTACGAGGAAAAAAGCAAGCTGAAAGGAAGGCCAGACCTGCTCTCGACAAACAAGGCTGAAAGAGCTGAAGGCAAACACACTGGCTCTGCCTTTTGAGCCGGAGCAGCCTGGAGCCTCTCAGGGACAGAGGCATATATATTAATGATGCGCCTGCACCGGAAGCTCCAAGGACAGCCCTTGAACTCCCTAGGCAGCAGCTCGGGTGCTCGATCAGGAACAAAAGCAGATGTGATCAAGGCACAGTACCAAAGGCTTGCTGTACCTGCAAGAGTACAAAAGAGCTTCATGGTGTTTCCAATTTTTGTACTTCTGCGAGGTCAAACGCTGTACCACCGTCCCTTTTGAAGACATTCTTTTGCTCCCAGAAGAACCTTTTTCCGCCTCAGAACAACTCGAAATGATCTCGGGCACGAAAAAAAGCACGGAGTAAGCGAAGAAAAGTTCAAATTTCTGAACCGGGACTCTTGCTTTTTTACAGGAAAGACTTAGAAATATTAGTTGACTAGGTGAACTACTGACAGACAGCTCAAGGCAGGATCAGAGGCACGCCGTTTCAGACCGCGAAGCCCATCCAGACCAGACTTGGGCAGACTTTCCATCAGGCGTTCAGTTCCTGACAAGGCAAGGTCTGCAAAAGGCAGCATGGGAGAGTACAGTGATCAGATGGCAGGATACATTTTCGCAGAACGGCATGCCCTGGCTGGAGAGCGGCTATGACCTTGAGGCGGACTTTGACGGCATACAGACGCTGGAAGATCTCAAGAATTTCATGGATGCCGTGCACATCCGTCTGTGTCTTGTGCGCCCCTATCAGACAACGGGCAACTATCCCCTCGTAGAGGCCAGGGAGCTTTTGCCTTCCTTTGACAATGCCATGTTCGAGTACAAGAACCTGCCGGGCTTTTCCATGGTAGCCTTTGACAGGGAGATGCAGTACTTCAAGGAGCGCTTTCAGTACGATATTCTCTATCCTACGGCGAGCAGTGCCGACACATGCCTTCTGGAAAAGCAGGTCCTGACCCAGAATCTGCAGACCTTTCTGGCCAGGCTGCCCAGAGTCCATCAGGATGTCTTTCGTCAGCAATTTGCCAAGAAGGATCTTACCGATATTTCCCTCTACCCTGCCCTGACCCCCTATCTTGTCAATATGGATAGGGCCCATGTCATTTCCAGAGATCCGGCAGGCAGATTTTCCATCAGCGGCATCTTTGCCTCATTTACCAATGACATTGACTCCGTCCTGAAGCGCTTTGGCCTGAACATTGGCAAGTTCCGCCACAATGACAACGAGGGCTATGCCAGAAACAGACAGTTTGTCTATCAGTTCCTCATGGAGCTCTACGGCTTTCCCATTGTGAGCGAGCGCAGGACGTCTGCAGCCATGTTTGCCAGAAAGCTCACCCGCTATAATGAGCGCTTCTTCCTTCGTGTGCTCGGACAGACGGACCGCACCATTACCTCCTATACAAGTCAGGAAGGAACCCATGCCTTCCCAAAGGTGGAAAAGATCGCCCTGCTCGCCGTGGACGAGGATCAGGAGGAAGCCATCGAGGCCATTGCCAGAGAGGGCTTCTTCCTGGATCAGGAAAACAGGGTCATCATCCTGCGCGTCACCTACAGGCAGCACCGCTATGATCCAGCCAACATCCGCCAGGACAGAGCTCTTTCCGTGGCCTCCCAGGAAATCATCCATCCTCTCACGGGCCGAGTCCTCAAGGGCCTCAATATCATCAGAGATGCCACCAATATGTACCTGCGTCTCAACGATATCGTGCAGGGTGAATACACAGGCCATGTAGTCTACAAGCGCAATGAGATCATCGAATCCACGGAATCGGACGAAAAGCGTCTCAAGGTGCTCTATTACTGGCTCACCAAGAATCAGCGCCGCATGATTGATTACTCGGATGAGTTTTTTGAAAAAGTCAACAAGGTGCTGACCACCTACCTCTTCTCTCCTGACAAGGACGAGGCTTTTGAGAATGTACGTGAACTGCATGTGGAAGTCTGTTCACGCCTGGGCTATATACAGCAGGCACGCCGGGTGCGCCTGCTGGAGGAACTGCGCACGCGTACCTACAAGGGACAGCGTATCAGTTACAGGCAGATGATACAGATGAGCCTGGAGGTGGTGAACACTCTCAAGTTCGAACTGGTCAACTTCTTCCCGGAAATCGTGGAGAACGTGATCGCCTGCCTTGAAAGCATCACTTCGGATCGCTATCTCATAGGACGCTATATACGCACGGAAAAGCCTCTCTCCAGAAAGGCACAGGAAGTGCGCAAGGGCTATGGTGCACTGGTCGCCGTGACGGATGAGCTGAAAAAGGTTCTGCGCAGCCGCAAGAACTGGCAGCCCCCCAAGGCAACGCCCAAGCCCCGTCAGGTAAAGAATAAGCAGGAAGCGCCCACCAAGGCGGTAGTCGTCAATGATCCCATCCTGCAGGAACTCAACCAGGAGCTTGAATCTGCTTCGGGTGGTGTGGAGCCCCTGCTGTGGGATAACACTGGTCTACCTGTGGATGGTAGTCTAGAGAGCACAGCCACATATTCTATACAGGGAACCAAAGGAAATTGAGAGTGGAACATGTCGGCGGATATCCTCCCCTAGGCGGCGATCCCGACACGGGGGAAAATAGGCGTAAGGTATT
>CALVHF010000155.1 GCA_944327295.1 uncultured Desulfovibrio sp.
CTTTTCACCCAGCTTCGGCCAGATCCATCCGTGTGCCTCTCTTCCTGCGAAGCTGGCCGCGTACACTTGCATACCGGTTTTCTGAAAGAACCCTACAGCTCTCCACCACTGTTTTTGAGTTGCATCCCTGCGAAAACCGGCTGCGTGAAGCCGGTCCTTGCCGGGACGGGTATCTCCTGTGGCGACAACGTAAGGAGTCGCACACAAATAACACTCACTTATTATATTTATAACCGCTTGAAAATATTTAAATTGTATTGCTAACAAAGACAGCGTTATATCGGTGCGAATCCTAACTGCGGCCGTCAGCCATGATCGTGTTTTTGTAGACAACACCGGCAGGTTGGATTGATCCTGAGGTTGAGCTTGTGGTTATTCACGAAATAACAGGCTCTCAAAGTCGTCTTGTCATTTTCATACTAAAAATTTATATATTTTGTTGACAGTATAGCACAAAAATAGATATACTTCTGACACGGAAGATAGTCTCAACAACGCCTTTGGGAAGGTGAATTTTTCCAGCAAGGCCGCTAAACAAGCACGTAAGCTGCCGGACGATATTTTGAGCCGTCTCTACGCTCTAAAACTTGATCTTGAGCATGCAGGGCCGGTGCAAACCAGCTGGCGTAACTACAGCTTGATCGTTGGCGGCAAGGGTGTACATCACTGCCATCTAAACAGCGGTCGCCCACGTTATGTCGCTGTATGGAAAGTCACCGATAGAGAAATTCAGATTATAGAAATTCAATATGTTGGGCCACACGGCAGTGTGGACTATGGCCGTTTCAAATAGGGGGCTTAAGATGCATGCTGAAATGCAACTACGTCCAACAAATGCGGGGCAGGCAATAATTTCTCTCTCTGTCCCTGCAACTAAGGCGAGTGCGGTAGCCGAAACCATCAAGGGAATGTTGGTTTTGACCGGGTTCAAGGTAAGCGAAGTGAACTCTGAGGGAGATGATATCGTCAGTGCTGACGAGGTTTTCAAGGAAGCCTCTCCTGCTATGGCTCTTCGCGGATTTCGTGGAAAAATGGAATGGACGCAGCAGGAACTGGCTGAAAAGCTCGGAATCACACAAAACTGTATATCTGCGATGGAATGTGGCAAGCGTCCTATCTCCATGAAGATGGCGAAACAGTTGGAAAAGATTTTCAATATCTCATACAAGGTCTTTCTGTAGTAGGGACTTGCACGCAAATAACACTCACTTATTACATTGATAACCACTAAACAAGCGAGAAAGCCTCTCATGTGCGCTTTATTGCGTGGAGAGGCTTTTCTTGATGATAGTGCGCTTTGGTGTCAACAATGCGAGGAAGTTTCTCATGTGCGCTTTTATTACGTTGTCTAGACCTTAGTATGCTGCACAGCTTCTGCCTTGAGCTGGTCCAGGTAGTCCGACCACGCCTGCATCATTTCGGCTCGCTGTTTCAGCCACTGAGCTCCGTTGTAGGCGCTCCTCACCTTATTTTTGTCTATGTGGGCGAGCTGGGTCTCGATCAGGTCACTGTTGAAACCAAGCTCATTCAGCTGCGTGGAAGCAACGCCCCGGAAACCATGAATAGTCATTTCCTCGCGTGTATACCCTAAACGGCGCAGGCCATTCAGCAGAGTCATGTCCGAGATAACAGAAGCTTTTGAATGAGACGAAGCAAAAATGTATTCTCCGTGGCCTGTCCAGTCATGCAACTCCTGAAGCATTTCTGTGACTTGCCGAGAAAGAGGGACAATATGCTCCCGGCGCTTTTTCATGTTAGCTGCCGGAATAGTCCAGATTACCTTCTCCAAGTCGACATCCTTCCATTTTGCCAGTCGGAGTTCTTTTGACCGCAAAAAGACGTGGGGCATAATTTTGAGCGCATACCGTGTGACTGCGTATCCATCATATTCGTCGATGGCGTTCAGCAGAATACCGATCTCGTGCGAGTCTGTCAGTCTGGCGCGGTGCTTTACTGGAGGTCTGTCTGGCAAGCTCTCCTCCAGCATACGGCTTACATCGCCAAGGCTTGAATACTGCATGGCCGTGGCATACCGACAAATCTGTCCAAGGATCTGGGCAATTCTTTTACCAAGGTCAGCCTTGTCATGCAGATGCGCAAGAGTCGCCACAAGATCTCCAAAGGTAACTTTCTCCATCGTCATTGCGCCTATATAGGGGTAGATATTCTTTACAATCCGCTGCCACTTCTCCTTGCGGTACTTGGCATTCAGGTTGACGCTTTTCTTGTCAAACCATTCTCTGGCCACGGCCTCAAACGTAAGGGGAGTTTCCTGTTCCTCACGCTTTCTGGCCTTTTCCTCCTTTTTCTGCTGCATTGGGTCTATTCCCTGACTCAAGAGCTTTCTGACAGCAGCGTGTCGCTCTCTAGCCTCGGCAAGACCCACGGTAGGGTACAAGCCGTAGGAATAGGTCTTGCGCTTGCCGTCGAAGGCATAGTCATAGCGCCAGCTTCTACCCCCTTTTAGGTAGAGCCCCTGTGCATCTGCCAACTTTGCGGTATCCTTGAAGCCTCCCTCGGATGCTTTCTTGTAAGCTGCTCGAATTTACTTGTTATTCAGCATTGTTACACCTCTTTTTCGGTATTTATGCGGTACCGTGCGGCCTGAATTGAAATTTACCGAAAAAAATACCGTAAAATGCGCGGTATGCAAGGGGGTATACCGAGACTGCGCGAGACAGTCGTAGACACTCTAAGGAATAAAAAAAGCAGCCTTTGTAGACTGTTATAGACTTACAAAGACTGCTTGAAATTTCTATATGGCGGAGAAGGTGGGATTCGAACCGTTGTACAAAGGCTCAGAAATAAAGCGTATTTTTGTAAGGGCGAATGCAGACCTACACAAAAACTTCACAACCCGACCTTCGGACAAGGATTGTTATTGTGGAGGCCTCTTTTCTGTATAGGTCACATCCCTATTTGTCAAGGGGAACAATGAAGAAGTACATTGACCTTCAGCTCGTATCAAATGCAAGATAATCTGAGTTTTCCTTTCTTACTTGCATCGCACTCCCATCTTGTAGGACTTCCTGAAAAACGTCATGCCCCAGTGGAGGATCTGTGTGTAGTCTCTGGCCTTGAGCTCTACGTCATATTGGAGCTCCTCAACCTGCGTCAGAGCCTCTGGCGGGTAAACAGAGATGCATCCGCCGGAGACTCAAGAAACTTTTCCAGAAAGCAGGTTTTATCCACGTAGTAGCCACCAGCTTGGCGCAATGTATCGAAGTTCTCGGTATTCTTGATTTTGACAGCCATACTTGCTCCTTCCCAAGTGGACTATCGGGACTTGCGCATTTCAGTTCATTCGATTCCAGCGTATGGGGTTTGCTGCCTACGGTCAATCCGATTTCCCAAGCAGAACACTACGGTGCTTGTCGTCCGTAAAACTGTATCCTATTCTGACGCAGTACAATGGAGGACCACCCGTGAGCTTCACAGACATACTGGCAAAATACCGTACCGTATCCTTTTCCGAGCGCGACAAGGGCGAAAGATTCGAACGCCTCATGCAGGCCTTTCTGAAGACAGCTCCGCTCTACGCCGGGCAGTTCGAACACGTCTGGATGTGGGCGGACTTCCCCTACAAGAACACCTTCAGCGACAAGGACACGGGCATAGACCTTGTTGCTCAAACTCATGAGGGCGACTTCTGGGCCATACAGTGCAAGTGCTACAGTGAAGAGACGCGCATCGACAAGCCTGCTGTCGACTCCTTTCTTGCCACCTCGGGCAAGCTCATTGCCACGGATGAGGGCGAGGTGCCCTTTGCCCAGAGACTGTGGATTTCCACAACCAATAACTGGGGCTCTGAAGCTGAGGTCACCATCGAGAGCCAGGACCCACCGGTTGCCAGGCTGAGCCTCTTTGACCTTGAGTCAGCTCCTGTGGACTGGGATGCCCTGGAGGCTGGTCTTTCTGGCACAGCAGCCCGCAAGGCGAAGAAGACACCCCGACCCCATCAGGAAGAGGCCATTGCCAGTGTGCACGAGCACTTCGAGCACGGGGACCGAGGCAAAATCATCATGGCCTGCGGAACAGGCAAGACCTTCACCTCGCTCAAGATTGCCGAACAGGAAGCTGGTGTCGGCGGCCTTGTGCTCTTTCTTGCGCCGTCCATTGCGCTTGTGGGGCAGACTCTGAGGGAATGGATGGCGGAATGTTCCGTGCCGATCTTCCCCATCTGCATCTGTTCGGACGCCAGAGTCGGGCGACTCAAGAAGAAAACCGAGGACGAGGATATCGTCAGCATCACGGACCTTGCCTATCCTGCCTCCACGGATGTCGAGACCATCCAGAAACGCCTGTCTGCCTCAGACAGACAGTACAAGGACCACATGGTGGTTGTCTTCTCGACATATCAGTCCATTGCCGTCATCTCCAAGGCGCAGGAGAAGTTCCAGCGGAAAATCGATCTCATCATCTGCGACGAGGCGCACAGGACTACCGGTGTGACCCTGAAGGACGAGGACGATTCGGCCTTTGTTCGCGTCCACGACAACTCCTTCATCAAGGCGAAGAAACGCCTCTACATGACGGCAACTCCCAGACTGTACGCGGAAAACAGCAAGAAGAAGGCCAGCGACATAGGTGCTACGATCTGCTCCATGGACGACGAGGCCCTGTATGGTCCTGAAGTCTATCGCATAGGTTTTGGTGAGGCCGTCGACAAGAATCTGCTCTCCGACTACAAGGTACTGGTTTTGACTGTCACGGACAGCCAGATACCGGAGTCCCTGCAAGAAGCTCTTGCGGATGGCACGAAGGAACTGAACACCGACGATGCCGCAAAGCTCATGGGCTGCATCAATGCCCTGTCCAAGCGCATGCTGCTCGACAACGGCGTGCTCAAGGAATCGGACCCGGCTCCCATGCGCAAGGCCGTGGCCTTTTGCCAGACCATCAAGGCTTCAAAGCACATTACCAGCGTCCTCAACGGCTTCAAGGACAACTACTATCGCAGTCTGCCGGATGATGAACGTGCCGAGGTTGTCGATGTTGCGGCCCAGCATGTCGATGGCACCATGTCTGCACCGATTCGCGATGAAAAATTGGCCTGGCTGAACGCTTCTCCTTCCGAAGGCCACGAGTGCCGCATCCTCACCAATGCCCGCTGCCTGTCCGAAGGCGTGGACGTACCGTCTCTGGATGCGGTTTTGTTTCTCTCTGCCCGAAACTCGCAGATAGATGTGGTACAGTCCGTGGGGCGTGTCATGCGCACGGCACCCGGCAAGAAGTTTGGCTACATCATCATTCCTATCCTCGTGCCGTCTGCCATCAAGCCGGAAGAAGCCCTGAACGACAACAAGCGCTACGAGGTTGTCTGGACTGTTCTCAACGCCTTGCGTGCGCACGACGACCGCTTCGAGGCTGTCATCAACAGGCTCGACGTGAACAAGTCTACTGGCGACAGGATTATCGTTGGCACTGTAGGCGGAGGAGAAGGCCCGGGTGATGGCAACGGTCCGGGCAAGACTCTGCCTCAGCTGCAGTTGCCCTATCTCAAGGGCTTGCAGGAAGCCATCTATGCCCGCATGGTGCAGAAGGTTGGCAACAAGCGCTACCTGGAGCAGTGGGCGCAGGATGTCGCCAAGATTGCCCAGCTGTACATTACAAGGATAAGCAAACTGGTAGCCACAGATGGCCCTCACAAGCAGGCCTTCGACAAGATGTTGGCTGACTTGCGCAAGAACATCAATCCTTCTGTGGACGCTGACGAGCTCATCGAGATGCTTGCCCAGCACATGATCACCAAACCTGTCTTCGAGGCCCTGTTCGAAAACTACTCCTTTGTGGAGAGCAATCCTGTCTCGAAGGCTCTGCAGGAGATGGTCGACCTGTTGGAAGAACAGGCCTTCGAGAAGGATACAACTGTTCTCTCCCGCTTCTACGAGTCCATCAAATTCCGTGTGGCAAATCTCTCCACAGCGGCTGAAAGGCAGAGGACCATCCTTGAGCTCTACGACAAGTTTTTCAGGACGGCCTTCCCGCTCACTGTAGAACGTCTGGGTATCGTGTACACGCCCGTGGAGGTGGTGGATTTCATCAACCAAAGCGTGGCCGATCTCTTGCAGGCAACCTTTGGGCGCTCTCTGTCGGATGAGGACGTGCACATTCTTGACCCGTTTACCGGTACGGGCACATTCATTGTCCGCATGATAGAGAGCGGGTTGATAGATGCCGACGCCCTGCCACGCAAGTACAAGAGGGAGCTGCACGCAAACGAAATCGTCCTGCTCGCCTACTACATTGCGTCCATTAATATTGAGAACGCTTACCATGCGGCTTGCGGAGAGCAAAGCGGCTACGAGGCCTTCCCCGGCATCTGCCTTACGGACACATTCCAGCTTGGCGAGGGTGGAGAGCTCAGTCGCGCCTTCCCGCAATTGTCCGAAAATTCGGACAGGGCGGAGGAGCAGAGAAGAACGCCCATACAGGTCATCATCGGCAATCCTCCGTATTCTGTGGGACAGAAGTCTGCCAACGACAATGCGCAGAACCAGTCGTACCCCAAGCTGGAAAAGAGGCTGGCAGAGACCTATGTGGCAGGCTCGACTGCTGGACTAACAAAGAGCATTTATGACTCCTACATCAAGGCCTTCCGTTGGGCCTCCGACAGGCTGGACAAGAACGGTGGCATCATCGCCTTTGTCTCCAACGCTGGGTGGCTTGACGGTAACGCCATGGATGGCATGCGCAAGTGCCTGGAAGAGGAGTTCAGCGCCATCTATGTCTTCAATCTGCGGGGCAACCAGCGTACAAGCGGCGAATTGTCCAGGCGAGAAGGAGGCAAGATTTTCGGCTCGGGCAGTCGCACGCCTATTGCCATCACTGTGCTTTTGAAGAACCCTGCCCATACCGGCAAGGCTCTCATACAGTATCACGACATTGGCGACTATCTGACCCGAGAACAGAAGCTAGAGATAGTGAAAGAGAAGGCCAGCGTCCTGAACTCGGACTTTGGCTGGCAGCGCATTATTCCTGATGAGCATGGAGATTGGTTGACCAAAAGAAATGAGAACTTCAATAATTTTCTCTTAATAGGAGATAAAAATGATAGAACACGGAGAACTTTTTTCTCGTGTTATTCATTAGGTGTATCAACAAATAGATCTGCTTGGTGTTGGAATTTTTCACTATCAAAGATTCGGACTAACATTCAAACAACTATAGATTATTTTAATAGTAAAATTGATTCTAAAACTCAAGATATAGATCCTAGGTATATTAGCTGGTCATCATCTTTTGATAGAGATTTAAGGAATAGAAAAAGAAAACATTTTTCTAATAACTCAATAATAAATGGTGAATATAGACCATTTTGTACACAGACAATATATTTTTCATCATCATTAAATGACAGACCTGGGCAGATGCCTAAATTGTTCCCCGACTGTAATATTGAAAATTTGGTCATATGTGTATCTGCATTCAAGGCAGAAGTCCCGCTCTTATCCCGTTGGCTCCCTGAGCTTCACTTTAATGGAGACTCGCAGTGCTTCCCGCTCTACTACTACGAGCCCAAGAAGAGTACAGCACCCCAGCTTCCAGGCCTAACCACGGACACAGCCTATGAGCGCAAGGACGCTATCACGGACTTCATCCATGGCGAATGCAAGGCTCTCTATGGGCAAAACGTCACCAAGGAAGATATTTTCTACTACGTCTATGGCCTGCTGCACTCTCCCGAGTACCGCAAGACCTTCGCCAACGACCTTAAGAAGTCATTGCCAAGGCTGCCTCTGGTGGACAAGCCTGAAACCTTCCAGGCCTTCAGCAAGGCAGGACGTGCCCTGGCAAATCTGCATCTTAACTACGAGGAGCAGCCACCTTGTCCCGACGTGCTTGTGGATGGAGCCGAGTCGGACAACTTCAGGGTGCAGAAGATGCGTTTTCTCTCCAAGGAAGACAAGTCAGCCATCCAGTACAACGAGAATATCCGGCTTTCGAACATCCCCCTGGATGCCTACGAGTACGTGGTGAACGGAAGGTCAGCCATCGAGTGGATCATGGACCGTTATCAGGTGCGTGTGGACAAGGCCAGCGGCATTGTAAACGACCCCAACGACTGGGCCAAAGAGCACAACAAGCCGAGGTACATTCTGGATTTGCTCTTGAGTATTGTGACGGTGAGCCTTGAGACAAACAAGATTGTTAGAGAGCTACCCATGCTGAAGTTCTGATAATTAAAATCGGTAAACCCCCGGCTCTGCCGG
>CALVHF010000156.1 GCA_944327295.1 uncultured Desulfovibrio sp.
GGATCCAGTGCCATGGTATGCAGGATCGCATACCGTGCGTTCCTCTCCAGAGGCAGCAGGGACATAATCCGGCTGCGTGTATTCTTCTCAGTCGAGGAAAGGCCCAGATTGGAGACAGCGTTTTCGGCCCCGGACAGGCTCCCGAAGTTTTTGCCGCCAACAGGGATACCCTTGGCGAAGTAGCTTGCCGCAGAAGCCGGAAGGCCGACCATCTGGCTTTCTCTATGCTCCACGTCACCCCAGCCCGGATACATCTTGATCAGGGCTGGGGCCTTCTGTCCCGTGACTTGTGCTTCGGACAGACTCGGGGCAGGTGGGAGCACCCCCACCCGCCTTGCTCTTTCAGGCATAGCGCCTCCTTACTTCATCATAGCTTCCATGTCAGTGTCTTCCAGAACGTACACGGCATTCTCCCAGACCTCTTCACCAAACTGTTCCTCGGTATCAGAGTCTCTCAGAGCGTAGGGATGCCTGGCAGCGTAGAGGTAGCCGTTATCCGTAGCCCAGTCGGAGTAGCCCCAGGCGGCGGCAAGATTATAGGCAGTGTTGCCGTAATCCATGTTGTCCAGCCATTCCTGGTCCATAAAGTGTCCGAACTCGGTGTAGCCGGCTGCAAGCAGCTCTTTCTTGATAAGCCACCAATACGGGCCAAAGGACTTGTAGCGTCTGGGGTCTTCACGCAGTTCCCGGGCAAGGCCAGCCAGAAAGTCTCGCTGCCAGTTGGGATTGCGTTCGCTTGTCTCATCAATGAGCGTATCAAGAGACTCTTCAGACGGCTTGTAAATGGAAATCATAGTGCTGCCCTCCCCTACCCAAGCAAAAGATTTCTGATTTCTTCAGGCGTAATCTTGTCCTTGGAAACGATCCAGTAGGATGTACCCATATCGGCAGGATATTCTTTTGTGTACTTTGCCTGATAGTCAGATTTGAGAGTATTTTTAACCTTGTACAGCCTGCCGTTGAACCCGGCGCTGTCAGTGATCAGATACACTGTTTGAGCAGGAAAGTCAGTAGTCCTCCCCTTAAAGTAAGTGCTGAATTTTTCAGGGTTCAAAAAGAGCTTGATGCCTTTTTCCTGCAGTTCACGATACAGCTTGGCATCTATCATGCTGTTTTTGATTTCCTCTTCCTCTTTCTGGTTTTTCAGGGTCTCATACTCCTTTTGCAGCTCGGCAAACATTTGCGTATAGACAGAACTGCTGACGTTCTGCGATTCCTCAGAAAAACCGTCAAAAGTGCGCTCGCGGAGAATATTTTGAACCTGCTGGTTATAACTGCTGCGGAAGCCACTGTTGTTTTTTATTATATGCTCCAGGACTTGCATATATGAGGCATGGGCAAGGGGGCCAAACATGGACTTGGAAGACGCCACTTTCAGCTCTTTCACCCGGTTGAATGCATCGACGCAAATTTGATTCGCTTCTGTATCTGTCGGAACGTCCATCACCTCCTTAAGAGCTTTGGTAAACTCATCGCCGAAAATCTCGATCATGGAATAGGAAGAAGTCAACCGGCTCTTTCTTGTGGCCTGGATATAGGCCATCAATGCACGCTTGCGCCATTCAGGGTTCGATTTGTCAGGATATGTAAGATTGTATCCTTCTGGTCTGTCTGTATAGGGGACATAAATCATTTCCCCATTCTTGTTTTCTACCAGCGTATATTCATAATCGTTTTGATATTTTATCCTGCCAAGTATCTTGTAAAAATGTTCCTTGGAAACTCCAGATTCTACAATATCACGATAAGTGACACCGCTGGAAAGAAGCTTCTTTTCAATTTTTTCTTCTTCGCTAAGTGCAATTTTTATAAAATCAACATAGCAAGTAGCCGGCAGGTGCACTCTTCTCCCGCTTCCCAAAGCAGTAAGTCTGAGTGGGCTTGCCGCATAATTTTCTATGGAAATCTGGAAGACTTCTCCCTGGTAGGGTGCGTATTTCGACTTGTTGGGGAGCATGACATAATCGCCCGCCTTGAAAACATCGCCAATTGTAGAGATATAGCAGGAAGAGGGATCGGCAGTGACAGCTTCAAAGTCAAAGGGCAGCTTTTCTCCGCTCTTTTGAGCATTCAGGATTGTGCCCTTTGCACGCTTGAGGGTTGCCTCATAGTTTTGCTTGTCCTTGACTCGCTTCTCTGAGTACCTCTTTTGCTGGTTCTGGACGCCGAAAATCTTCTGCTCAAGCTTGCTTATGTCTTTCAGCAAGCGCACTCGCTCCGAAGTGCCCTCGGCATATATCGGATTGCTGGCCAATGCCTGCTTGTAGCCTTCGAGCTGCCTGGTCATGTCGGTCAAGGAGTCGTTGAACTCATCCATCTTCATGGACGTATTGACCTCAAAGTTTTCCAGCGCCTTCTTTGCCTTGAGGTACTGTCCAAGAGTGCGTCCAAGCAAACGTTCCCGGCGCAGTTTGGTTTCCGCAGCCTTCTTGGCCTTTTGCTCTTCGATAAGCTTGCGTGCCTCTTCGGGGTTGTCTGCAAGCATGATTGCCATTTCGTCAACCGAAGCCGCATCGGCGTTCTCTGCCTTTGCTTCTTTGCCATTGAGAAGCTGCCCGATCCAGTTGGCCTTGCCCTTGAGCGTGGTTGCCCTGTACTCGTCAAAGGTGCCCGTGCCGCAGTAGTAGTACACATCGACATTGGGCATCTTGTTGCCCTGGCGCACGCCGCGGCCATTGCGCTGATTGATGCTGGCCGGAGTCCAGGGAAGTGTCAGGTGGTGGATTGCCACCGTTCCCTTTTGCAGGTTGACGCCAACTTCTGCCTTCTTGTTGGCAATGACTATCCACAGTTCTCCTGAGTTGAAGGCCTTGCCTATACGGTCAAGCTCAGTGCCCTTTGCGTCCTCGGCATTGATAATGCCGATTCTGCCCGGCTCAAGTCCATTCACGTTGCGTTCAAGGATTCTGGCAAGCTTCTGATGCTGGCTCTTCTCATCCGTGAAGATAATCTGCTTGCCCTTGAAATCGCCCTTGAAATACTTTTCGATGTTGGAAATGAGCCTGGCGTATTTGGGCGGAATGGGGTGCCCCACGTCTACCTTGCCATTGGCATCAAGAATGCCTTCTGCCCTGAATGCCTCTATTGCTCGGGATTCAAGGTAATCATGGACAGTGACAGTAATGATGTTGTTCTCTTCTTTGAGAGAAACAGCTTCCGGCAATTCATCGCTTTCCATGAGCCCATTTCCTTGCTTGAAATCAAACTTGTTGTCTTCAATAAAGGAATGTTCTTCATCGCTGGTTACAGAGTCTTCAATCCTGACAACAGCCTTTTTCACCTGTTCGCTGTATTTTGCATCAAGAGTGAAAGTAATGGTATGGTAGAACATGTCCATATCAGTACTTACACGGTCCATGTCTCGGATAACAGAGAAAACAGGTATTGGAGAGTCCCTGCGGGTCGCCTCCTTGGCTACTTTTCGCAGTATCTCATACTTTGCCTTCTGAGCCTGGGATATTTCGACGCTTTCGTTGTGTTCCGTCTTGTTGGGCACATGGATTTCCTTGTCTACGTCATCAACCGTCTTGATGTTGCAGTACTTGTGGAAAATGCCGCGCAAGGCGTCAAGCTCCTTGAAGCCCACAACGGCATCCTTGTCGGCAATGTCACCATCAAGCATTGTCTTGGATATAGACTGGATATCTGCAAAGAAAGTCACAAATCGGTCAGGGGTATCTATGCCACGATCCTTGAACTCTTGCGGATCGATAATCATCGAAAGCATGTTGAAGATTTCAAGGGGACTGTTTGTTACAGGCGTTGCCGTCAAGCCGTACACGCCCTTGCCGCCGTTCTTTTTCCTGATGTAGTAGCTCTTGATTGCCATGTCCCGGGCAATCTGCGAAGAGGGAGCGTTGGGGATATAAACAATGCCCTGCGTGTTTTCACCGCCCTCAAGACTGTTCTTGAAGAAGTGGGTTTCGTCAGTAATGATGTTGTCAAAGCCCAGTGCATCTATAGAGGGGAGATTGCCTTCTTTCTTTCTGCCAGTGTCAGTGAACTGTTGCTGAAGCTTTGTTTCCCGCTTGTCCTCATTGTATGACTTCTTCTTTCCACCCTTCTTCTTGTCGGGATCATATGCGTCTTGAAGCTTTTTGGCGTCAGTGTCTCGTATGACACGGCGGTGCACCATGTCATTTGCGTATTCACTGACAAGATCCCGGTCAATCGGAATAGAGGCAAACTTTTCCTTTGTCATAACCACAATGGAGTAGTTGGACTGGGGAATTGCCCACATTTGACGGAAAATATCGTCCTTGCTGTTTGTAATCCTGACAACATCCTGCATGACAGGCTTGCCGTTCTTGCCTATCCGGGGCTGTCCATTTTCATCAAGGATATTCTTGCGCGTGATGGTGCCGTCTTTTTCTCTCTTTGGCTCAAGTCCCACAAAGAAGACCTTGTTATTCATAAAGTCTTCACTGTAGAGTTGGCGTGCTTCATGATACCAGTTTTCAAGAACGGCAGCAGGAACAACAATGCATGTTCTCTTGAATCTGCTTTTCTTGAGATTGTATGCAGCAAGACTCAATGCTGTAAAGCTCTTGCCTAAACCTGTTCCGAAGCCACAAATACCACAGCCAAGATCGGACAAACGGCGTACTTCTTCATTTTGGTAGCCGTGAGGAATGATTTCACCGGAAAGCAGGTCTTCAATGCCAAGAGAAGAATTGTCATACTGGGCAGGCAGATAGCCGTTAAACTTCATATTGTACAGGCTTTCAAGCTCTGTAATATCGGGGCTTTGCTGCATCCATCCGTTAAAACCTTCTTCAAGGTCTTTTGCCTGTGACTTGTATTCTTGAATATATTCACCTTTGCTTGAGGTGATTTTTTTGCCATTGAGATATTTTTCAAGCTGCTTTGCAAAAGAATTGGCGTCTCCTATTTCGTAGATTCCATTTTCAGCAGTAGTATCTTCTACAAATCTTGTTTGCTTTTCAAGTTTTCCGTCATATCCCTCTTCTTCATATTCTTCATAGTATCCATATCGTGCATACGGATATCCATTTTCCTTCAGGTACTCAATGACATACTTTCTGTCAAACCACCTGTTGCGCATGG
This sequence comes from uncultured Desulfovibrio sp., assembly GCA_944327295.1. Taxonomy (GTDB): domain Bacteria; phylum Desulfobacterota; class Desulfovibrionia; order Desulfovibrionales; family Desulfovibrionaceae; genus Desulfovibrio. The sequence goes on from CALVHF010000156.1 coordinate 5,068, forward strand.
AGAAAGAAATATCTTCTGCCTTTGTCAGTGTCATGCGAGAGGTGATGGAATCAATCTGTTGCTGCAGCTTGTCTCTCAGTCTGGGATTATCCGTGGACGCCAGCACCTGACGGCATTCAGCAAGCTTGGGATAGATATCCCCCGAACAATAGACGGACATGGGAGAAAGCAGGCCGCTTGCCGGGTCAATGGCAACGTTGTCGTATATGGCAAAGTCTGCCAGATCTTCCAGCTTCAAGTCGCCCTTGTAGAGGGCCTGGACATCCTCTATTTCGATTTGCGTGTCTCCACGCTGCAGGGAGAGATACCGGATAATATCCTCTGGATCCTTGTCATCGTATTTCTGGTTGTCGGACCGGTCGAGCGTTCCCTTAAGCAGATCGGAGAAGTTGCCGTCCTTATCTACAGCGTTCACAAAGACGCCAAAGGCCTTGCCCTTGTCGCCGGCAAGACGCAGTTTCTTGACCTTCTTTGGGTTGCCAAACTTTTCAATTTCCGCCGTCACAAGACTCTGCAGGCGGTCACGGGTTTCGGTGACTTCTTTCCCCTGCTCTTCATCATGTCCCATTTTGGCAATCAGGTGGCCTATGACAGAGCCCCGGAAGACCTGTTCCTGGCACTCAATGTCCTGCTCAAGCGCAAAATCGATGCCCTGTCTGACAGGAGCCGGGAGAAGATCCGTATAGGCTTCACGTATGGCAGACGCCTGGCTGAAAGACAGGCCAAGCAGGGCCTGGCAATCGGCACAAAGCCCCTTGAGTTCCTCCACGCTTTCTGCCCCGAAGGTATTCTTGTCCAGGGAAACCGTGCTATTGTCTGTCACAACGCGTTCCCAGCTGCCATTCTGGAAGACGTGCTGGGCTCCATTGATAAAGAGCGTGTCGCCTTCTGCGTAGGTGCGAACAGTGCCCGGTTCAGCGTCCAGCATATCCCAGTCAATCCGGCTGTGGAACTTTACTGCAAGCTCCTTCTTCAAGGTCTCGTTGTCCACTGTCTGGTGAACCTTGTCGGAGTCGCGGAACTTCTTCGGATCCTTGGCCTCAAACGTGCCATGGATAAAGCGCTTGCCCTCTCCGTCCCACCACTTGCCCCTAATGAAAGGATCCCAGTACACATTTGCCTCCGAGAGAACATCCGGGGCCAGTTCCTTGTTCTGTATCCTTTCAAGGAGTTCTGCAGGGTGTTTCTTGAGGACAACGATATCTGTGACGGCGTTTGTTCCCTGGGCAGCAAAGGTCTTGGACGGAAGCTTGTGAGCCCCGAGAAATTCGGCTTTCTCAGAGACAGCACGGCGAAATTCTTCCCAGCGCTTCCCCTTGTTCTGGACAATGTTGGTCGGGCATATGAAGCAGACAAGCCCGTTGGGGCGAACCTTGTCCAAAGCTCTCAGGATAAAGTACCGGTCAATGCGCTTTTCGTTCTTGTAATCAGGGTCAATATGCGCACTTGCGCCGCGGGCATCACCGAAAGGCACGTTGCCTATGGCGCAGTCGAAAGAGTTGTCCGGGGAGTTGACCACGATTTCCTCAAACGGGGCCGTGGAAATCATATCCGATGGGTTCAGTATCTGGGCAATGCGGGAACTGACAGGATCCAGATCGCAGCCTGTAATGACAGTGCCGGACGGCTTGGTGGCAGAGAACACGCCTGCGCCCGTGCACGGGTCAAGCACGTTGCCATTGACGTAGCCGTTGGCCTTCATAATATCCCAGACGCCTTCTGCAATGTGCGTTGGCGTATAGTATTCATACTGAGAATTTTCAGCCAGACCGCCCTTGCCCGAGTACTGCTTGAGCGTGTCGATATCTTCCTGTGTCAGTGTGTCGGTGGAGTCCCCATTCCCGATTTTTTCAAGAATGCGCCGGCACCGCTCATTTATTTCAGTGCGGTACTTTTCGCCACTTCTCTTGAGGCCGTAGTCGGAATTGCCGTCCTGGCTGCCAGTGTCCGGTACGGCGGAAAACAGATTGTCGAAGAGCGTCCTGAGATCTTCTATGCTCTTCAGTCTGCTTACTGCATCGACTACTGCCCTGGGCAGGTTAAACTCTCTCATCGTGTCTACTCTCCTTGCTTTTTCAACAGTCTGTCGCCTTCATGCGGATTGAACTTGAAGAAGTCGCCCAGCTTGGGTTTGTACAGTGTAATTGTGCCCTGATAGCTTGAAAGATGGCCTATCCGCTCCTTTGCCAGCTGCTTCTCTTCCTGCGAAGTATTTGGATCCGTAATGAGTTGCTCCAAGGCTTCTATTGCCGCTTCGACGGTATGCGAGCGAGTCGCATTGTATGCCCACTCTATCGCGGCATGGCCCGGCATCCTGTCAGGATTGAAATTGGCAATGGCCTTGCCGCCAACGTTTGCCATGGGACGCAGGAAGGCCTTTGCAAAGGATTTTTCTGCGCTCGGCTGTTGTGCGGCTCCCATAAGGAGCCCCATGCCGGTCACATTCTTTGTGGAGTCATTGGCAAGCGCCGAAAGACGGGCTGCCACTTCCTTGCTTGAGGCGGCTGAAAGGGTCAATGCCATGGCCTGCACTCCGGGGTCGCTTCTGTCCGGATCCGGGACCATAACCCCTTGTCCAAAATATCCGGGCATAGTCTTGAGGTCAAAGCCGCCATTCACGGCCTTCTGAATCTGCTTGAGGGATCTTGTCACAAGGCCGGAAATATCCCATTCGCCGCCCTTTGCCTTGAGCTGGGCCAGGGAAGGAATGGCACGATCAATCTTGTCCAGAACGCTTGCAGGCGTCTTTCTGATCACGTCATAGTCCTGAACAATCAGACCGCGCAAAGTGTTCTCGACAAGCTCCTTGCCTTCCGAGTTCAGCAAGCCGTCCTCATTGGTCACTCTGGAAAGCTGTACCTGCTCAATCACGCCGTCTGCAAGCAGGCTCTCAAGCAACTCTCTGCTTTGCGGAGAAGACAGGAACTCTCGCAGGGAATCAAATTCGGGAAGGTCGTTGCCAAGAATGGCAAGAGAGTTCTTGCTGATAAGCTTGGACTTGGACACGCCTTCTGCAGCCGATTTGAGGCTCTGCGTTGTCACCTCATTGAATCGTCTGGAAGCCTGGGCAAGTTCTTCGGTGGTCTTGATGGGCTGGCTTATCACGCGCACAAGCGTTGGCTTCTGCATGCTTTCGACCTGTCTACGGGTAAAGCCAAACTTGTGAGCCTTTGCTGCCAGCTGTTCCTTGTACTGAGCTGCCCTGTCAGGAAAGCTGGCATAGGCAAGCTGCATGGACATTGTTCTGGAATTGCCGCCAAGCACAACGCCGGAAGAAGTTATGACAGGAGGCCCTGTCATGGCATCCGGGTTTGTATTGATAAGGAAACGCGGATTGAGCTGGGCAGCATTGCGGCGCACCTTGTCCTGTTCGCCGCTGTCGGAGTGATAGGGCCTCTCTTGCACCTTCTCGGGGTAATCCTCCCTCTTGGCAAACTGTTCCAGCGGATTGTGGGAAGGAATGAGATCGTCCAGCTCCCATATCTCATAGCCTGCCGGAATGCGCCCGGCGTTTGTCTCTATATCGGCTTCACCGTCTTCATCAGGAACAACAGGCATCTGCCTGCGGGCACCAAGCTCTGTTGCAGGCACGGAAGGAGTGAAGATGGAATCAAACAGCGTGGCAAGCTCATTGGGGGTCTTGACCCTGCGAACCTCGGCAAAGACCTTTTCCCTGTTCTCTTCCTTCTGTGTCTCTTTGCTTTGCGCATCCTCAAGGACAAGGGCACGGCCTTTTTCTGTCCATCCTGCAAAGGCGTGTCTCTCTGCGTCTTCAAGAACCATGTCCTTGAGGGCTTTGCGGATTGAACGCAAGACAAGGTTTGTATCACTCATATCAGCCCCAAGCTACGCGGCGGAAAGAGAAGAAACGTTGTAGCCGTTCAAGGGCTCGTTATCTTCCAGATAGGCGCAAATAGCGTCATACATGCTGGCAAGCGCCTTCCCCTCTTCCTGAAAAATTCTATTGACCATGGCAACGAAATTCTTCGACGGGAGCTCGTTGAACTCCCCAGCCATAAGTCTGTCGAAAAGTGTCGTTTCCTTCTTCGCTGTAAAGGCTCCCAAGAACACGTCGCGCAGCTCATCCCAGGTCTTGGCCTGTGCAATCTCAAGGCGCTTTCTCTCAAGGAGCGTCGGAGGAGTAGCTCGTTCAAGAATTGGATCGTTGTTGTAGCTCATAGTCGCTCCTGCTTAGTATATCCTTTGCTCTCCGGAAAAAGAGTCCTCATCGTCCCCCTCTTCGTCTGCATCAAAGTCACTGAGATCGTCTGTCTCCAACTGACAATAGAATTCGCTATCTTCACGGCTCAAGACCTCATAGAGCATTCGAGGCGTGAACGCATTGAGATCAAAGGTTAGAGGTACAGGCATGGGGCGCTCTCTCAGCCAGTCCATAAATTGTTCTACGAAGCCGAATTTTTTTTCAATGTGTATATGTTCAAAACAAGAATCCTTGTTTGGAGCATGCAATGTTATTGTCAATAGCTCGGGAAGAGAAGCGCTATATTTCGGGTCATTTTCCATGAAAATATGAAAAACATATTTATACATTATAAAAACCTCGGCAACTCAGGAGTTAGTGGAGTGAACCAGTCAGGAGCAGAATTAGGGTTTACATTTAAATACCATGGCGTTTCGTAGCCGCGTCGTGCTTTCTTCACAACGTCCAACTGAGCCTCAGGTATAAGTTCCTTCAGGTTTAATAATGCCAAATATGCTTCTGTAGCAAGCTCCTTTTTTATAAATTTAAACAAAGGCCCAGAGCCAACAATTTTTCTGTTATATTTTAACAAATATGCACCATTTTGTTTTAGCTTTGTCTTTCCTTCAACAATTCTAAATCCTTCAAATCCTTTTGTAGATGTTAATTTTTCAATAAATTCATCTGTAATAGCTCCAGACAAAGCTTTTTTCCATTCATATTTTTTTAAACTACTTAAAGAAAAGGTCACATCTCCATCAATAGCATTTTGTTGTGTGTTGATTGAATTTTCTTGAGCATTTTTTATTTCAGACAAGAAACAGCCAAAACAAAATTTTAAATGTTGTAAATCAGTTATTCCACTTGATAAATCAGTAAGACTCCCTAATATTTGTAGTCCCATAGAGAATACTTCGGTCGCTCCCGGGTATATTTTCCCAACATATGGATCTGAAAAATGATCTGGATAGGCAATTTCATCGTCATTAAAGAGATAATTTCCCGTCAATGTCCTTAATTGCTCAGGTCTGCCAGTAGCCCTGGATTTTACAAAACCCTTTGCTGCGGCTAAAAAAACAGGATTTGTGTGTTCAAAAATATGCCCGGCCTCATGCCATAATGTGCCAAGATCTGTATCAAGCCAATGGATAGCTTTCCCTCTCGCATAGGACCTATTATCTTTATCCAATGCGCTTTTTCCTTTTATTTGTAAAATATCGAGTTTCCCATTTGCGATGCGATAAATGGTAGCAAGCTCATTTTTTATTTCAGACAAGGCAGGAATTTCTTCCGGATTTGATAAACTCCCCCCTTGTAATTCAGCTGCGCTTCTTCCCTGCATACGATTGATAATAGAATCGTCTATGGAAACATTTTTTTCCACCCATTCATTTGCTTCTTCTTGAGAAATTTTTGAATGCTTTAAAAATTCGTCTTTTATCTCTTTTAAAACTTCCTTATGCCCATAAATAACCCTGTCAGCTATTTCTTTGTATTTTTTTTCTGCATCTTCCTTTTCGCTTAATAGATTGTTATATTCTTCGTGTTTCTTTAGCTCTAAAATGACAGCCGCATTTCTTTTATCTAAATCAAAATAGATTTCGTCAGGCATATTTGCATAAATCTTATCAGTTTCTCGAGTATAAAATTCCTGGTATTTGCGCGAAGCCTCCTTATTTTTTTGCCAAAGTTTTTCTTTCAATGATTTATCTTTTGTTATAGCATCTATTTTATAATCAAAATCAATTTTTTTAAAAATATCTTCCCCCAGCTTAAAGTTTTCTTCATATATTTGTTTGCTTATTGCATCAGAATATATATTTTTTTTAATTGTTTCAATTATATCTTTGTTATTATCGTTATCTAAAAAACGTGTTTGTATAATCCAATAAGACTTTTTAAATTCTGAAATAAATCTGTTTATGTCATATATATTATTGCTGTTTCTCACATTTTCTGCCAATTCCTCTAAATGTTTTACTCCTTCTTTTACAAAAATATTATCTTCAAAAGCATATTTTAATGTGCCTTGTATATGATCCCACACTGTTGCAGCGTGTATCATTTTTTTGCAGTCATCTAGTAAAGTAGGCATACCTTAATTCCTTATGCTGCTTTTTTCATCGAATCTGTGGCAGAATCGTAGTACTGAGCACAATAATTATAAACAGGTATTCTAGCCAAATCTACGTCAATCTTGTCCCTGTCTTCCTTTCTATCCCAGCGTTCTCTTATTTCATGGTTGCAAATCGCCTTTACCTTCTCATAAAACTCTACAGGATCAAGGTTGTTATACTCCCCGTCAAGGAGGCGCTGGTAGTCGCTCTTTTCGGTCTGCGTAGTAATCCCACGCAGTTTGTCCAATCCCTCTTTGACTTGACGTTGCAGGGAAATACGCTCGCGCAAGTTCGAGACACCCGCTTTGAGTGTATCCAGATTTTCCTTTACCTGCCGCTGCAGGGCTATCTTTTCTCTCAGTGACAGTGCCATGTTACATAGCCTCCTTGCTCAAGATTTCGGTGTAGTAATTGGAGGCCTTGTCCACAAGGTCCATGTACTGCTCGTTTCCCGGTTTCTCCGCCTCATCCAGCGCCTTTTCAAGCATGTCTATGATACGTCTGGAATCATTGTCATACTTTCCGGCTAAAATGTCGTTCAACCCCTGGACAAATTCTGGTTCCTGGGACTTGACATTGAGCACGTTAGCCACTATTTTTTTATAAAAGTCGGAAGGATTATGAGTGGCGGCGGTCTGTATCCGTGTACCCTGCTCAAAGTCCTTCCGATTTTCTATTTCATCAAGTGTATATACCTCGTGTACATAAAAACGGTTGTCACGGCCTGTAGCCTGCCTTGTTCTAACAAACACAACCTTCTCGATGCCGCCAATTTTTACCTTGGCTGCAAAATAATTGTTGTTTATAGACTTCCCATCCTTGTCTGGCAGACTGCCAAGATATTCCCCATTTTGTAGTACGGGCACAATAGCCTGAACGGCGTCCAGCTTGTTTTGATACATGCTATGGCTGAGGCTATCAGTTATGGCATTGGCGTCTACCACCACATCACCGATTTCGGTGTGTACCGTTCCGGCTGCGTTCTTTTCTATCCATTCCCGTGCGGCTTGAATGGCCGTTTTGTCTTCGGTCTTGTGAATGGCGTTGGCAGGAACTTCGGCCACGATCTTGGAACGCAGGCGCTCACCCTTTTGGGCAAGCTCTTCATCACTGAAAACCTTGACCGCCTGGCTGGGATCAAGAGTATTGGGCTGTGTAGTAGAGCCCCCGCCCGTTGCGCCTGTGTCAGTTGGCGCAGGCCTTTGTGCCTTTCTCAGCGCCTCAAGCTTGGCACGCAGCTCGGCATTGATGGTCTTCTGTTTTTCCAGTGCAGCCGCGGTGGTCCCTATCTGGGCTGTAATTGTTTCCAGCTCCTTTGTGGAGTCCGCAATCTGCACCATAAGGGAGTCTGTCTGCCCCTGCAGGCCTTTTATGTTTTCCTGCGCATCGGCAAGCTCCTTCTTCTCTGCCTGGGCTTCCTTCTGCGTGGCGGCAAAGCGTTTGGTGTTCTTTTCCACCAGCTGCCCGACACGCTTGGAAACAGTTTCCAGACTGATTTCCTTCCCGTCTTCGGGCGCAACGGCATTGGTGATATCGCGCTTGTTCAAAAGCCAGCGGAACGCCACCACCGTGTCATCGGGGCTGATCTTCTTCTGGTCTCCTTCCGGAGCATGAAAGACAATGGAAACGACCTGCCCGTCCGAAAACGGGATCTGTACTGTGACATAGGCAAAAAGTCCGCTCTTGCGCGGCTCCCCCACAATGGGATCCATGGCAGTGATAGGCGTCCCCGTATCAGGATCCTTTGCTGTCATGTACTTGTTCATGGCCTTCACTATGCCACGCCGGACAACTCCCTCAAGGCGCGAAAACTTCTTGACCACAACAGCCTCGGTAATGAAGGCCGCGTCAACTTCTTCGGTGCCGGGATTGTAGTATCCGTCCACCTCTTCAAAGGGAGCGGACTCCATCATCAGCGCGTAATCGTCCGGGTCTCTCACAAGGCCGTAGTACGTTTTGTCGAGATCCTGTTCCGTGAAGCCTTTGGGGTAGAAATCAAGCTTGTTCCACAGGACCATGCCGGTATACGGATTGGGCGCTTCTACCCTTGCCTCTTCAAAGATATCAAATTCCATTATGCATTCCCTCCGGGCAGCGTGGCACCAGCGTTTTCAAGCTTCTTGATTTCCGCTTCAAGTTCTTTGGTTAAATCCTGCTCAGACTTGAGGGCAGCCTGCAAGTCTGCCAGCTCCTTGCGTTTAGCCTCAAGCTCGGCAGTCTGATTGTCGGATTGCGTCTTGAGGTCGTCCACATGCTGTTGCATGGTCTGAATCTGTGTCCTTGCCTCTGTGAGCTTCTGCTTGCGTGAAGTAGTGACCTTGGGCTTGGGCGGACGAATCTTTGCCTTTTCGCGTGCGGTCTTGGCCTTCTCATAGGCAGAAGAGTTTGCCAGCATGGCATTCACGATTTCATCAACCGCCTTGCTCATGTCGGTCGTATTGCGCAGTGGCATGACCTTGTTATTCAGGCGCACCTGAAAGATGGTGCCGTCACTCTTGACCGCAATAGTCACTTTCTGCCCGTCTTCAAACGTCATCGTGAACTGCTTTTGCAGGACGCCGTTTGCCCTCTTGGCCTTGTTGTTGGCTTCAATGTCAGTGACAGGCTTTTTCTTGCGTTTAAACCTGTCTGCAAATTTTTTGAGCCCTTTCTTGTCCAGGTTCTGAAAGTCGAGTGCAAGAGCGTCTACACTCTTGAGAGAAAACGGTTTCGTGGCCTGGTTTTGGGCCAGCGTAAATTTATCCTTTGCCATACGTACTTTCTCCTTGTTGCCGCAGATTTTGAGAACATACGGCAAATCCGAAAGATTAGTTTGTTCTGGCATACACTAAAAAAACAAAATAACTCAAGCCTTACCTGACAAATGTGCTATATTTAGCAGCACACAGACAAAATTGTGGGATTGCTCCTTGCCCGTTGAGCCCTTATACTTCACCACGCCGCCCGGAAAAAAAGAGGCGGTCGCGCCTTCTCTCCAAACATGTAACGCAGGATATCTATGGGCATATTTGTGTTTAAGAGTACCCGGCAGCTTTGCCGGGCCTATGGCGTCTCGTGGCGCACTGTACAGAACTGGATCAAACAAGGGGCCCCTATTGCCGTCCTTGACGATGGAACAACGCGGACAATTGCCTCTGATTTGCAAGAGTGGCTCGTTCAACAGTCGAAAAAAAAGTTCCGCAAGACTCTGGAAAAGGCGCTCTGAGCCAAAGCTGTCAAGCCGCTTCCCTGTGACGCCGTAGAAAGGGCGGTGCTTCCCCGTGTCACGCTCCTTTAGTTTGTCATGCTACCATTGGCCGCGAAATTTTTACCTTTTTGGAGGCTATGGATGGCATCTACACCATACGACTATGCCTATACCTTCACAGCAAAGGCAGAAGGTGGCTATTCCAACGACAAATATGATCGCGGCGGCGCAACCGGCTACGGTGTTTCAACCGCGTTGCTCAAGAGCATGTCTCAGATTTCCAGAGACAGGAACTTTCTGGAATCCTGCGGCGTGCTCTTGCCTGTTTCTGGAGAGACCATCAAGAGTCTGACAAGGGAACAGGCCAAGGAGATTTTCAAGTATGAGTTCTGGGACAAGAACGACCTGGGTATCTACCCTGTCCGCATGGCAGCCGTGCTCTTTGATATGGCCGTCAACCACGGCTGGAAAAACGCGGTGAAGATTGCCCAGCGTGGCTACAACTCTTTCGTTGGCGTGTACGGGTCAAAGCTTGTTGTGGACGGCATAGACGGGCACCAGACAAGGCAGGCACTCAAGGGGGATGCCGACTTGCTCCTTACCCGAATCATTGACCGGCGCTGGGATTTCTACGAGGCCATCATGGAAAACAATCCCACACAGGAAAAGTTCCGAAACGGCTGGCATGCACGCTGCCAGAACCTGCGCAAGTATCTGGGGGTAAAATGAGCTTGTCGAACATAACCATAGGCCTGCTTGCCCTTGCGCTTGTGGCTGCCCTGTACGGCATACACAGCTACAGGCAGGACGTGCAAAGACTGCATACGGAACTGACCATTACACGCGCCGATCTGACAGTCCTGCAGACACGGCTTGCAGCCATACACAAGGCCGAAAGCGAGCTGCAACAGGCTCAGGAGGAAATAAACAATGTCGCAAATAAGCGTGAACGCCTTCTGGACCAGCTTCCTTCAGGCTGGGGCAACAGTCCTCTTCCTGACGAGTGTGTCAGGATGTTCAAGTATGACCCCGCCGCCGAAGTTGGTTCCCGTCTTGCCACCGGAGAATCTGATGCAAGAGACTAGAGGCCCCCAGTGGACACCGCGGACAAATGGAGAAATGTTAAAATGGGCGATAGAGACAGACAGGGCCTTGATGCAGTGCAATGCAGACAAGAGAGCAATGCAGACATACAGCCGGGCCGTGCAGGAAGAGGAAAACTGATATGGCGCAGACGGTCCTTTCGAGCAGTGCTTGTCTGCCTGCTTATCCTGGTACTGGCCCTTGCCTATGCGGTAGTGACGGGCAAACCGGTGCCGGAAACAGTGGGGCATATTCTGGGAGTGCTTTTGCAAGTCCTTCTTGGGGGGATGTAATGGCGATTGACCCCCAGCTTGCCCCCCAACAACCCCCCGATGCAGACAGTGTTTGGGAGATGATCAAAAGCGCCTTGCCCGTGGTAATTGTAGCAGCCTGTACAGGTGCCCTGTATCACATTCAGGACGCACTCAAGGAGCGCACCTGGAAGGCACGCTGGGCTGTCATTCTTGTGTCTGCCAGCACGGGAGCCGCTTTGGGTCCGATTGCTGTCAGTCTTGCCCATGAATACTTGCCGAAAGTGTCTCACATGACGCATCTGGCAATTGGATGCTTTATCGGGGCCGCCTGTCCGCAGCTTGTGCAAACCCTGCTCCGCAAAAAGCTTGGACTCTCGACGCTCAATCTGGGCAAGACCGAGGATATCAATACCTGCCGCATGACCATGACCCCGGAACAGCGTGCCGTTCACGCGAATACCTGCGTTTTCACGCCGGACCGCTGCGGCGGCGCATGCATGCAGTGTCCGCACCGTGAACACTACAAGCAGGACAAGGAGGAAGATGCCTGATGAGCAAGATTGCCGAACCCGAAAAGTTTTCAGAGGTCTGGTGCCCCCATGGCAGGGTATCCATACAAAACCCGCAGGACGGCAATATTTCCGTGGTATCGTGCGGAGCCTTCAATACCGTCCTCTACACGCCGCAATTGCGTTCCAGTGGAGGGGACGGGGAAAAATTCATGGTAACGACCTGCCTTGGCCCCCAGTGCGCCTATTACCGCAAGAAGTGGCGCAAATGGGGACGGTGCGCCCTGGCACACGAAACAACTGACTACGGAGTGATTGCAGCTATCCTTGCAGGCTATTTCGTTGTTGCAGGCGTCCTGCTCTATGTGAAGATACTGGGGGTGATGATATGAATCGCAGCCATAACTGGATATACGGGACATGCGAGAAGTGCGGAGACAAGCTGCTTGTTCACAGGCAAGACAAGGTATGCATCTGGTGCCGTTTAGAAATGCTGGAAAGCGAATGTGAACAGTACCGGGCAGGCAAGCTGAAAGCGTATAACAGTCTGGCAGAAGAGCGAAAGGAACACTTCTAGGAGCTTGCCGTGAACATGACAGACGAGTACGGATATGAATGCCCCTACTGCAAGGAACAAGGCACAACGACTGTAATCCGCACACTCAACATGCGCAGCTGTATCCTGCGCGTGCGTAAATGCCGTGTGTGCGGCCAAAAAATAGAGACAGTGGAAACAAGTGTGGACATGTCAGAAGAGCTCAAGGAACTTGGCATGCGCCAGGTACGCGTCCTTCTGGCACAGGCATAATCAGAAACTGGAGTCACGGGAATGAATACTCAGGGAGGGAAGAAGCCGACAATAGAAGATATAATTGCGGCTCTGAAAAGGCATGACGGCGTGACGAAACTTGCCGCCGAAGAGCTGGGTATAACCACTGGCACGCTTGGCTACTATGTCCGCAAGTACCCGGATGTACGCGCCGTCGCCAAGAGTCGGAAAGCTGCAAAGCTCAAGAAGGAGGACCAGGAGAAGGAGAAGGAAGAACAACAGAAGGAGACGGCTCAAGGCAAAAAGCCAAAAGCAGAGACACCGAAAAAGCGCAAGCTGTCCATTGCCCTTGCCGAAGAGAAGTTGCTGGAACTCATAGAGGCCGGGGACAAGAACGCAATCATGTTCTACCTGAGCACAAAGGGAAAGAATCAGGGCTATGCCCCTGCAAGGCCGCTGGCAGTGACCACCATGATCAAGGAGCGCAAGAAGGCTCGTTCCATTCTCAAGAAGCTTTTGGATCAGAAGATTTCCGTATTTGACGCGGCGCTGGAATTTGAAATGGCCGGCATTGCCCTGCCGGAAACCTTACGTGCCATGCTGTCAAAGGCCGAGCAGCCGAACAACGATCCCACTGACGGCTACTCGCTCTTCACGGACAAGGATTTACAGGAACGTCTTGAGGAAAGGAGCCGGGAACTGCAAAAGCAGTTTGAGGGACTGGAACAGCGCCGGGCCGAAATCCAGAAGCTCAGGGAAAGCGTGGCAGACAGTTTCAATCAGGCTGATATGGAGAAGGGATAATGGGCAAGCGCAATATTTTGGCCGATGAAAGGTATGTCCGCTTTGTAGAGCGCTACTATGACAACCTTCCCCTGTATGTGTTGGAAAATTGTTCCTTCACTCCGACGTGGCAGCAAATGGAATTCCTGTATGCCTGTACGCGCCCGGGAGCCCGTGTAGCTGTTTCAAGCGGACATGGGACAGGAAAAAGTTTTTGTCTAGCCTGGCTTCTCGACTGGAACATGCGTGTCTTTCCCTTCTCCAATGCGCTTTTGACCGCCACCAATATCGAGCAAGCCAGATCCGTTGTCTGGAAATATCTGGACGGCGTGATAGAAACCATGGAAAAGATGTACCCGTGGCAGAAGGACTGCTTTATCAAGGAGACACGGCGCTACTACGCTGCAGGCTACAAGGACAGCTGGTACGTGCTCCCGAAGACTGCCAGCAAGGCAAATCCCGAAAACCTTGCCGGCCAGCACAACGAGAACCTGCTTATCGTGGTCGATGAAGCGTCCGGCGTGCCTGATGCTATCCATGAAGTCTTGCGCGGCGCACTGACAAGCCCCAGAAACCGATATGTGATGACAAGCCAGCCCACAAGGCCGAGCGGCTATTTCTGGGAAGCCATGAATCAGCTGCGCAAGCCGCTCAAAAACGGCATCTATGATGCCATATACATGAACTCGGAAGAGAGCCCCATTGTCAGCCGGGAGTTTATCCGCAATGCCCTCATAGAGTATGGCGGACACTCTTCCCCGGAGTATCAGATACGCGTAATCGGAGCCTTCCCGGACAACATGTCCGGCTTTCTCATTCCCAGGCACTGGATAGAGGAATGCATCAAAACCCCGGTTAATTTCGGTGATGATGAATGGGGCTATGTCCTGCTTTGTGACGTGGCAGAAGGCGTTCACAGAGACTCAAGCGTGGCGCACCTGGTGAAAATGTCCGGCTGGGGCAAGGATCGCAAGGTACAGTCGCTTGCCTGTGACGAGTTCCTGGACATGAATGAAAAGGATTTTGCCCATTACATAGCAAGCCTGTATCAGCAGTACTCGAATTTGACCATTGCCGTTGACGCAGACGGTGCAGGCCGTGCCGTGGTGCTGGAACTGGAAGACGTTGGCATACCGGTGACCCACATTCACTGGGGCCTTCCCTGCCATGCAGAGGCGGACAAGCGGCGCTATATCAATCAGCGTGCCTTTGCCCATTACAAGCTCAGGGAAGCAATCTTCGAGAAGCGCTTTCAGGGGCCCAAACTCAAGAAGTTTATCGAACAGGCAAGCCGTCTTCCCTACTCCATCAATGAGCGTGGCCAGTATGTCATGGAGACAAAGGAACGCATGAAGGCAGATGGCATAAAGTCGCCTGATATCTCCGACACCTGCTGTTTCTGTTTTCTTGTGGACTACATTCCGGCGGATACGGGACAGACAAGGCAGACGCAGACAAGCGAGTGGCGCAAGCTTATTGCTGCCATGGACGGCGAGGAAGGATAAGGAGGAACAATACCATGATGCCACCTGCGACAAGCAAGACCGTTCTTGCGGTAGTTCTTGAAACCATGCCTGCAATGCTGGTTACAGCCAGGTACGCAAATCAGTGCCTTGAGTTCAAGGGCGCGGAACGCATAGCAGGCAAGTCGGAAACGTGGCTCCCTGAAATCAGGCAGCTTGTGGAGGAATGCATTGCCAAGGACTGGGTTGTTGTAATTGATGACCGCACACAGTCCTTTTCGGACAAGGCAATGCTCTGGAACTTTGACCGTCTGAATGAAGACGGGCGCACGGCCATGCAGGAGTGCCTTGACTGGTATTTTGCCCTGCAGGCCCGTGGAGCACTTATTTTCCCGGAAAGCATGAACGCCTACATAATCAGGTCGCAGGTTGAAGGCGCAATGATAGACTTTGCCAACGATGACAAGGGCCGCATGGTGTACAAGGTGGACTGGCGCAAGTTTCAGAGTGCCCACCGCGGCATTATGATGTGTATTGCCGGGGCCTTCATGGAAGAGCCCATGTCGGACCGCTGGCTGAATGCCTTCTTCTCCAAGGAGACATACCCGGAACCCTCTCCGCTGACAAAGTTTCTGCGGCACGTCGACGCCATCACTACGCAACAGACCATGCGGCTCGGGGAAGACTTTGAGGCACGGGTTCGGGAGCGTGAAGCGCAAAAGGAGGGCAAGAGCGCATGTCGGACATAGCATCTACAGGTGGCCGTCTCTCCTACCTGAATATCACAAACAGGCTTTTGTGTGTGGAGCTTTTCCGCGAAATCCGGAAGGCGCAGGAGGACTCGGCGGCACGCGGCGAGAACTGGGGAGCCTATATCATACAGCCCGGGGAAACTCTGAGCCCCGATCTTGTGGCGTACAAGGTCTACGGAATCGACACTCTCAAGTGGGTAATCATGGTGGCCGCCTACCTTGATGATCCAAGAGAACGTCTGCCAGCAGGAACCACGCTGTATCTGCCAAAGACTTCCTACTTGCGCGAACGAATCAGGTACTATGAAAGTCTCGGGGCAAGGGAGTAGACATGGCCCAGGACAAGAGCAAGAGCACGGGCAAGCCGTCCGATCCGAAGACCTCAAAGGCAATGCGCGAGTTTGACCGCCTTGCCGCGGCCTTTCAGCGCCAGCTGAATCTTGTGCGGCGTGGAGGCGTAGGCATTCTGACGCCTGCCCTTATGCGCAAGCACCTGAAAAGCGGACAGGATGTTGTCCTTGCCTATGGCAGACAGGGCTTGACGCAGACCTACACGCTGCAGGACTTGAAGCGCTTTGCGGACAGTGTGAACCACGCAAGCCGCAAGTTTCAGGCCGGCGTGCGTGGCGTTCCTCTTCTGCAGCTTGAACAGGCTTCCCTGGACAAGGACAAGCAACGCGCCAAACAGGTCCGCTCGGCACGTCTCTACAAGATTGACGGCGATTTGCTCTATTTTCGTGTCAGTGGCAATGACAGGCCGGCCTACCTTGTGCGCATCCGCATGGAGGAGTTCAATACACTGGCAACAGCACGTGTCTACGCAAGCCCCTTTGCAGCGGCCAAGCGCGTTGCCATGGGCAATCTGTCCATTGACTGCCAGTGTGGACGCCATCAGTACTGGTACCGGTACCTTGCCAATATAGGCGGCTATGACGTGTCCCCGCCAAAGGAACAGGGCTTTCCGAAAATCCGAAACCCGGGTCTGACCGGCTGTTGCTGCAAGCACGTCCTCAAGGTCTTGAGTGTGCTCAAGACAACTGCGGTCCTCAATGTCATTGCCAAGAGCATTGAGAAGAGACAGGAACAGACTGCCTTTGCCAGTGACAAGCAGCGCCATTTCCTGACCAACAAGGAACTTGAATCGACAAGCAAGGTACGCGGCATTACTAGCAGGACGCCAAAGGAGGCACGGCAGGCCTATAATGCGTTCCTGAAAAGTGCCCGTGAAGCTCTGCAGCAGGCGGCAAAGGACGAAAAGGTTCGGGAGAAGAAGGCGCGGCTCAAGCCAAGAAAGACTGACAGGAAGCCGCCAAAGCCAACGCCGGAAGTGAAGCCCGTCAAGGAAATCGACATTTCCGGCGATGTTTACAAGGAGCTTGTAGGCGGACTGCGTACAGTCATGGGCCTTGTGAAAGCCAACATGATGCCCAGGGATATGGCGTTGCAGGGTATCTCCCAGACACGGAACATACCCGTAGAACAACTGGAAGCCATAATCAGGAAGGAAAAGCTCGATGAGTAGCAATGTGGACATTTTGAGCAAGTGGCTTGTGCCCAGAAAGTATCAGGACACAAGCATGACGCTCAGGCACGATCTTAAAGTCATGCTTGAAGATCACCCGGAATCTTTCGACTGTCTTGTGTTCCCTGCAAGGCCTTCGGAAGAGAATGAGCGCGTGACCGTGGATCCGCCTGTGGTCGGCCTTCTGGACCGTGACGAGCGCGGCATAAGCTACGGTGAGCCCATACAGGCACGGGCCTATATGGTACCCGCAGCAGAACTTGAATTTCAGGTGGTGGACAGCGCCCTGTACGAATCCATTACAGGCTCGGCACCGCCCGTGCATATCCTGCTCAGCGTACCCGGCATACGCACCTTTTCTCTCGTGCAGTGGCTTGAGTATCAGACGCCAGACGACTGCAATCCCGTGGAGCGCACCTACTACATCAAGGAGACAAAGCCCATGGGCAGGACGCTCAACGCAGACGTGCTGCATGTCTGCTATCCCTTGCCGGCTCTTGGAGAAGTGCCGGTCCTTGAGGAGGAGGATGAGGAAGAAGACGGCGGCGAACAGACGGAAGACAAGCCCGAAGAAGACGGCACCGAAGAAGGCCTGCCTGCAGGTGACGGCATAACGATAGGAGAACTATAATGGCAGACGGCGAATACATGACCGATTTGGACGCGGTGGACCTTGCGCTGGGCGGCGTAATAGCAAAGGCCTATCAGGGCCTTGCCATGGACGGCACAAAGGCCTTTCAGCGCTTTCTGGAAAGGCCGGACATGAAGAAGATCCTCAAGTCCCGAAATGATGACATACAGGCCACCTTGCAGCGCATTGCACGGAATCAGATGGAACCAGACAAGAAGGAGCTCGATCTGCCTCTGATTATCTATTACCGGGACATGGGACTGACCGGAGACCAGGCACAATTCCCCCAGGTGATTGAGGCACGGCGCTACGCAAGAGACCTGCCCGGGGAAACCAATGAAATAGAAGTCATGCGCGTGACGGCCTTCCCGGTCACTCTGACCTATTCCATGCTCTTCCTTGCGTGGGACAGGGCGACAATAGAGCGCATGGCCCTTGCCTGGTGGGGATACATTGCGCCGCATTACCGCAAGCACAGCCGCTTTCTTGTGCGCTACATGCTTGACGGAGAACTGACGGAAGTCCCGGCCAATCTCAGTTCCCCGCGTGAAGTGCTCACGTCTTCGGAACAGATAGATGAAGCTGCCAACGGTCGCTTGTGGGGCAGCCGGACCATGATTGAGGTCAATACGCAGGCCTTGTACGCCGTCAAGGAACGGGCCCCTGCCTCTTATACCGTGCAGGGAACAGCCGGGGTTATGAGTTCCTAGGAGGGGCTTATGTTTGAACGGCAAAATCTCTGTTTCCTGAAAAAGCTGACGCACCAAAGGACAGGGGAAGAGATAGACCCGCTTTTCCTTGTCAACTCGACCTATGTCGAAAGCATGGATTTGACAGGACCAAAGCTTATGCTGACCTTCAAGGACCATACGCATTACATTTCCAAGAAACTGCAACTCAAGGAAATGGACGAGCTGTCTGCGTCCATTGCAGACGACTGGCGCGAAGAAGGCGAGAATATCTCCGAAAGCTTTGTGGTCCTTTCAGCAAAGAAGATGCCGCAGGACTTTATCCGCGTGTGTGCCATGGCAAAGCCTCTGTACAAGCTCAAGCAGATTGCGGACAAGACCAAAATCTTTTCCATGCGCGGCATAAGCGATATTCTGACGTTCTTTGCCAACGGCCTTTCGGTGGACCTTGCCAGCGCCTTTGCCATAGTCGAAAACTACCATCTGATTGCCGGGGAGCGCCCTACTACCCTCTTGAGGCAGATTGCCGAGGAACAGGGGGCAGATGTGTGGATTGCACGCGGCAAGCTGCATATCCAGAAGTTTGCAGAGGCCTTTGCCAAGGGCACAAGCCACAAGTTTGAATACAACCGCATGGATTGCGGGAACCCCATTCTCAGCTACTCTGTTCCGGCTGCACAACTGGCCCTGCAGGAAAGCAAGGTGCGTATCTTCACGGGCTGGAATGCCGTCAAGGGCAGGGTCAAGACTTCGACAAGCAATCCTCTGCTTTCCGGCGTGAAGTCGCTGCCAGTGCAGATAAACGGCAATCCGAACCCCTACACGCTGGGCAATGCGGTCGTTGCAGCAAAGCCTGCCGTGTCCTTCACAACGCTTGGCAATCTTTCCGTACAGACAGGGCAGGCAATTTCATTGCTCTGGCATGAGCCCGATCCCGAAAATCCGCTGAATGAGGATTTGCCCTCGAAAGTGGTGGTACAGCGCGTAGGCCACTGGTTCCAGGGCCAGAAGTTCTACACGAAAATAGAAGGAGCCGTTCCCTTTGAGTCAAATCAAGTCCTATTCTGATCAGTATATCGGTGAAGTTGTTTCCGTGGCGGATCCGCAAAAGCAATGCAGGGTCAAGGTTCGCGTCTACGATGTTTTTGACGGCGTGCCGGTCAACGATTTGCCATGGGCCACATTCAACCTGCCTCTTGGAAGCCGCAAGGGAGAAGGCCTGGTTGCGCCTGTCCAGGTAGGCGATATTGTGCGCGTGCGCTTTGATAACGGAGACTCCAGACAGCCTGTCATAGTTGGAGCTGCCCAGGCAATGCCGGACGGTGTTCCGAATCTTCCCCCTGACGCCTTTCAGGGTGCCGGAGGCTATGAGCACAAGCGAACACCGGACCAGCCGCCTGCAGAAGCGGCTCCCTACTATGAAGACGTGGTGTACAGCCAGAACAGGGCCCTCATACAGCTTACACGCTCGGGCACGATACGCATAACCCAGATGGACAGCGGTTCGGCCATTGAAATCAAGGCAAACGGGGACATGATTATCCACTGTGAGGGCAACTGCTTTATGTCTGTGCAGGGCAAGACGCTGGAAGAGTACAACGGAGATTTGGAACAGCGCATCAAGGGCAATTTCAAACAGACCATCGACGGAAGCATGCAGCAAGTTTCCAAGGGGGATGCAGCCTACGGAAGTTCCCAGGGGGGCCTTGCACTCAGTGCAGCGACAAAGAGCACCATGTCGGGAGCAGGCGGCCTGACAATGAATGGGCCCGCACGGTTCAACAATGGAATTTCTGCCAAGAGCATCAAGGCCGATACTTCAATTGTTGCGCCCGATATTTATGAAGGAGCCGGAGGAGACCCCGATCCTTAACAACAAACAGCAACTTTTTTTGTGGTTTTTGCTATATGTATCACATTTATCCGTAAAAACTTGCAAGAAAGAAAAAAGCGTTGCTATTGTCTCCGCAAATATGCCTGCCGTGTAACCATTTGTAAATTGAGAAGGCAGGACAGGAGATCCAATGGCAAAAGATTATAATGCCCATATTCAGGAAGTAGTCACAAGGGCAAGCGCTATGCAGAAAGCCCTCGTGGATCCTTTCCGTACGGACGACGGCTCTTTCCTGATTCCCCAGAACCGACAGGAAGCCGAAAAGCGCAACCAGATCCTTGAAAGCGCCATCAAGGATTCCATCTTTGAAATGGCGGAAAAGTCTGCTCCGATGATTGCCGGCGTGTGCGCCCGTGCCCTGCAGGGCTACGAGATGCAGTACAAGCGCCAGCCGTCCATGGAGCTGCTTGCCTCTGCTCACAACGCAATCGAGAACGTGTTGCGCATGAGCAATGGCACGGCCAAGGCTCCGGGCGTCTTTGAAGGTGCTGAGATGAGCACTACAGACGGTATTATTATGCGTGACCGTCTTGTGTCTCTCGTTCTGCCTGTCTACCTGACCATGATTACGTCCAACATGGTCACGTTTATCCCCGGCGATTTCAACCAGTCCGAGTTCTTCCGGATCAAGAGGCAGGCCGGTTCTTCCTTTGGCGACCTCAAGAAGGGCCAGCTTATCGACTACAACTACCAGGGCGTCTACAGCCAGATGGCCCAGCGTATCGCTCTTGGCCCCGGTGACGGCTCTACAAAGTCCTGGACGTTCGATTCCAATACGACTTTTTCCGCCGTCTACCCGCTCAAACCCAAGCGTACCCGCGTCTGGGTGGACCGCAAGCTTGTCGCTTCCGAAGACGGTTCCGGCAATATCGTTGGAGCCCGTACCGTCAACGGAACGGCCTATACCGTTACCGGCACAGTCAACTATGCAGAAGGCAAGGTGACTGTCAACTTCTCCAATGCCCCTGCTCAGGACGTGGAAATCATGCTGGGCTTTGACGTGGATATCGAAAAGGATCCTACCCTGATTCCCCGCATGGATCACGTCATGGATTCCCGCGTGTTGTATCCGCATGAGTCGGCAATCAATGGCAATGCCACGATTCAGGCTATCTGGGCCCTGCGCCGTGAACTTGGACAGGATCTTGACTCCCTGACCATGCAGTCCCTGCGCAACGTGCTTGCTGCAGACAAGGACAAGACGCACCTGCGAGACATGTACGCTTTCTGCCCCGAGGAAGGCGTTGAATGGGTACGCACAAAGGCGGAAGGCATTTCCCTGCGCGAACATTACGAAACCGTGCAGCGTGCTCTTCTTGAAGTGGACTCCAAGCTGATCAAGGCCAATGGCGTTGCCGGCCTGACCGGTATTGTTGCCGGCACAGAAGCCTGCAACCTGCTCCGCTACCTGCCTGCCCCGTATCTGGATGTTGCTCCCGGATTCAGGTCCACGGCTCAGCCGCATTATGTCGGGCGCCTGTACGGTTCCTATGACCTGTACTGCGATCCGTATGCCCCGGATACGTGGGGTTGCCTCTGCTACGCAAAGGGCCCCGACCACGGACAGACTGCCTACGTGGCTGGCGATGCCGTTCCCGCCCTTACTTTCAGGCATTCTATCATGGGCGACCTCGTGCAGCGTGCCACCATGTGGGAGCTTGCCTATCATGACATGCAGCCGTTCGATGGCGAGGACTACCTCTGCAAGCTGACCTTTGTGGAAGGATAAGAGGGGAAATGGAATATGAGCGACAAGGTAAAGTACAAGATTAAAAATCTGTCGGACAAGTCCATTGTTCTGGTTGGGCACAAGGATACAATGACCATTCCTGGGCGCAAGGAATGCTCCGAAACGGTCTTTGAACTGTCTGAAGCGGCTGCAAAGCGCATCATTCCCCGTCTGAGAAGGTATCACAACCTGCAGATCACAAAGGTGGAAGAGCCAGTCGTACAGGCCGCTGAAACTCAGAAGGCTGCCCCCAAGACAGAAAAGACAACACAGGCAAAGACGGCTGAAAAGGTGACTGAAAAGACGGTGGTCAAGGAGTCCAAGTAATGAAATCTACCGTTACCAATGCTCCCGGTATTACCGTTCTTGAACCGATAGACAACAACTATACGGTAGAAGCCGGTGATATCAATATTTCTGGCTGCCTTGTGTATGCCACAAAGGGCAAGCCGTTCGAGCCCATGAAAGTGTACGGGAATACCAGCAACCTGACGGACTATTTCGGCACGCCTCTTCCCAAGAAGGCAGAAGGCATGGAAGGGCTGCGACATGTGCAGGACGCTGCGGAAGGCTGCACCTACGTACAGGTTATCCGTGTCGTTGACGATGCGTACAGGTTCCCTGCCATTTCCTTTCTGCAAGTCAACAACTCCAAGCCCACGGAATGGAAGGACGGCAGGGCGTACACCATTGGCGACCTTGTGTCTCAGTCTGACAAGACATGGTTGTGCGCCGAAGACCACAAGGCCACTGCCGAGCTTGCCCCGGGAACTGACGGCGGCAACGCCTACTGGATGGAGTTCACGGTACCGACTGAAAACAGCGCCCATCGGTACAATGACACGATCCTTGCCGGTGATGGCGTTGTCATGGTTGTCTGGCCCATTGACGGCGATACCAGCGTAAACCGTGTAGTGCGCGTGAAGGACGTGGACACGGAGAACAGACGCTTTACGCTTGAGTTCTCCGACCTGGACAGCTCGGGCGAGGAATACGTCCTTGAGACGCACACCATGGGTGTTTCGGAAGATGACAAGGACGATATGGGCCTGTCTGCCTACGCTGAAGACGTACTTGAAAGAGATTCCGAACGTTTTCGCATTGCCCTGCTGGACAACGTGGAATGGGAAGCCGTGGAACCCGTCCTGCAGATGATGGAGACTACGCGCCTCTTTGATATGCCGACCGCTTTCACAGGCGGCGTTGCTGGTGGCTATCCTGATACACAGACCTGGCTCAAGGGCGTGGAGCTGCTTCGCAACGAGCGCATGCCGCTCAATATGATTTTCGCGGCTGGCATCTATGATGCAGACGTAATCAGTGCCATGGCGGATTGTGCTGATTTCAGACACATTGCCTTCTTCTACGATATTCCCGGCTCCCTCAAGAGCGAAGAGGCTATTGACTGGAATCAGACAATTGCCCTTCGCAGTCGTCATGCACGTGCCTACTACTCTCCCTACTCCGCACGAGACATTTACCGTGACGGCCAGACTGTCTGGGGAGTTTCCGGCGCGGCTGCAACTGCCAGGGCCCGTGGCAATTCCATTCAGAGTGTCGGCGGCGTCTGGGGTGTGCATTATTCTCTTGCAGGCCCCAATCGTGGCTACCTGTCCCGTACCAATCTGGTTGCCCTGTTCCCGGATGATGTTATGGACCTAGACGCTTTCTATGAAGCCCGTATCAATCCGGTGATTACCGCAGAAGGCTCGGGCGGCGGCTGCTATATCAACGACGATATGACACAGTGGTTCAAGACAAACTATCTGCGTTTTGGGTGGATCAACGACGTTCTCGACTACATTGACCATCAGTTCTACGAAAATGCGGCTCAGCTCAAGTTTGAACCGCAGGGACTCACAATGAGAGGCCTGCAGGACATGATGGAACAGATTTTGAGCAAGCTTGTGACAAGCGAAGCTCTTGTTGTGCCTGCTGACACTGCAAGGGATGGAACAGAGCCGTACATTATCAGCGTTGAACAGCAAGAAAAGGATTTGTTCTCTGTGACGTGGGATGTGTGCATCACTGGATGCGCAAGACGAATTGTCGGACAGCCTCGACTGATCCGGTAAAGGATAGTGCCAATGAGTGAAAACATTTTTGAAGCATGCCGCGACGACTGGATGTTTCCCACTACAAGTGCGGGTAGACGGGCTGCAGGCATGTGCCTCTTTGAAGAGGATACGCAGGACAAACTCAAAGCAGAGCCTCATGCCCAAATGGTGATGGAGTCCACGTCTGCAACCACAAGAGCCAAGGCAATGAGCGCCGTGCTCGACTGGGTAGCCATGGGCGATCATACCTACAATGGCATGGATGAACTCATTGTCGCCATTGCAGACGCAGACGGGGACGATGACATTTCCGAAGACGAGGAAGAGCTGTACAACGAAATCTGGAGAGAAATCCCGGATGCCTTCCTCTCCTACGGGTGCTCCGCCTCCGACATTCAGGCCTTTGTGGACGGTCCCGGCAGTGACGCGGATGCCGCTGCGGCACGTCTTGGCTCCTACATGGACAAGGAAATGGACGCCGTGGAAGCTGATGACGAAAACCTGATTACCGGTTTTGCCTACGGTGAAGAAGCAGTGCTTGAGTCTGCTTCTGCCCCCGAAGACAGTGCGCTCCGAGGCATTCTTGAGGCCACCTACAAGCGCCGCAAGGTAGTGCGTGACGGACAGATCATTGTCCAGAACAAGCGTATTTCCGGCAAGGTGCGTGTCTCGGCTGCCCAGAAGGCTGCCCTTAGAAAGGCACGCCGCAAGGCGAATACAGCAGCTGCCAGGGTTTCGCGCCGCAAATCAATGCGCGTCCGCAAAAGCCACGGGCTCAAGTAGGGTGTAGCCATGTCCACCAAGGCCGTAGCCAATGACAACAAGAACAGCGTACAGACGCAAAACACTGACGCAAGCTCCAAGAAGCTTATCGGGAATACCGACAAGAGGCTTTCTGCAGCTCGCAAGATTTGGATTGCGGATGACACAACGACCATTGTCGGGGTCTACGGCCCGGGAACAACGCTGGAGATAAACGCCAACTGGAACATGCCCTTTACCGAAATGGCAGCTGGCAACAACACGCTTGGCAATGTTCTGCAGGCAGCTACAGGCAAGACGCTTGTCAACCTGCTCAATACAAAGCAGGTCTGGCAGTACAATGACCCTACGCATTTCAACGTGGAGCTTATCCTGTATGCCTTGCGTGACCCCGATAAGGAAGTCATGCAGCCTTTGCGAGCTTTGGAATACATGATTGCTCCCGATGTCGGAAAATTCTGGTCCGGTGTCGGTGAAATAGCCAAGGCTTTGCAAATCAACATAGCGAACAAGATAATCTATCAGTATCTTGTTTTGAACAATATATCCGTGCCCTATGACAAAGAGACAGACAGCCGGGGCAATTTTGTCCGGTGCACTGTCAATCTGACCCTTTCAACCCTGACAATGGTCTCAAAGCAGATGCTGAAGCAGGGATATGGCGTCAAGTCCGGGTACACCTATCAGGGATACAGTGAATCTCAGGGAACTGTAAAATAAAAGAAGGAAACGTGTATGGCAAATATATCAATCGGGGCTGGCAACGTTCCCAGACTCAAAACAGGATACAAGAAACTTCTCGGGCTTGGAGAAGGGGTTACAGGGGAAGAGTTCCTCATGTCCTTTGAGGGCAATACGGATATCACTTTTCTTGTGCAGACTTCCCAGATCCCCGGCCTCCAGAGAGACAACGTGGAAAGCCGCGGCCCGCTTGGCGTCATGTTCAACCAGCAAGGCGTCTACAAGAACGCACAGGATATCAATGTGTCGTTCAAGGAAGTGGTTTCCGGCAAGGCCTACCAGTTCCTCAAGGATTGGGTGGTCAACAAGAAGTATCTGACGGTCAAGCTGACGCTTGTGGGCGAAAACTACGATTCCAACGCCTACACGTCATGGATACTCGAAGATTGCTGGATAGAAATCGAAGCCGCCGATCTTTCCGTGGAAGACAGCACCAGCGTTCTGCGTCCGAGTGGAACCCTGCATGCCAACTGGGTCAACCATGAAGAGAACAAGGCGGTAGAGATTTCTCTCTAACGCAGGATCCCCGTCCTGTTTTCTGACAGGGCGGGGAGCACAGGCCGCCTATGACTCCCGAAGAACTTCTCCAGGAAGTGATGCGCCGTCCAATGGTGCTCTACCACAACGACCCCGAAGACCTGCACAGGCTTCTGAGACAGGCCCTTGGCAAGTTTCAGGACAAGGCAGGTTTTATCTGCGAGACATGGTACTCGACTACCGAGTTCCTGCCCCCGGAACCCGGCTTTCAGTGCGTTGCCAGCGTGGCAGACAAGAGGCGGCGCTATGTACCGTGGCATCTGGACGTGACCGAAGGCAAGATAGTGCTTGACCTTCTGGACAAGAACGAGCCGCCTTTCTGCCTCTACTGGTTTGTGGACTTGCGCAACTGGCCTCTTGATGAAGACTTGCCAGGCGATTGTCCTCCACTGCTTGCAGACTACCTTGAGGCCCTCATTGCCGTACAGAACACGGAAAGGCAGCGCAACGCCATGCTTATGACCGGCCAGCAGGTCAACGACCTTCCGAGCGTCCAGGAACTCAAGCAACGCATCACAGACCTTGAAGTGGAAATGGAAGAGAACAAGAACTGCATTGTTCCTGCTAGCTACTATTAGACAGAGGAGAAAACAGTATGAAAAAACCAGAAGATGCAGTCGCAAAGGCAAGGATGCATTTTGCCAAGGTCTGGCTTGGCGAAAATGAAGACGGAGAGTTGAAGGTCATGGGCATCAACTGGCTGCATGAATATATCCTTCTGCCACTCAGCGTCTTTTATCACAACTGTTTTTTTGCCTGGTTCATGCCTGCTCTTGGCTATTCGTCCTGCGGCCTCCCCTTCAAAATTCTTGAAAAATACGATCCGGATTTCAGGCTGTAACTGAGTCTGATTTCTTTCGGGGAAAAAATCATGCCGTCCTTCCTGAACCAGATAAGCTCCTACCTCTCCACCGCGCAAAATATCGTGTCCGGGGTCAACAACCTGCTTGAAAACGGCTTGTCTTCCCTGATTAGCGGCGGATGGAGCGGAGAAAGGGAAGACTTCAACGCCATGCGGCAAATGGCGCACAAATTGGTGCGTACACAGTTTCAGCCGGAATGGCTTTTTCGTCTGGACGTTGCAGGGGCACCGGCAGACTTTGACCTCTACGTGAAGGACATTACCTATTCCCACTTTGATATTCAGACGGATGATGAGCAGATAGGCTCGGCTACCATGTCCTGGCCTACAGCGGAACAGGCCCTGCAGATTTCCATGACCGTGCGCGACAATGTTGACCAGCGTGTGGCCAACTTTCTGCGTGCCTGGGCGCACCAGGTGATACACCCGGATGGCACCGTAGGCCTGCCCTACGGTACTGACGGCTATGTGCGCAACGTGCTTGTCTATACCCAGAGTCCCGGCGGCACGGAACATCTTGTCTGTTCAAGGGAAATGTACCCCATTCAGTGCGGAGAAGTTACTCAGTCCAGGGAAAACTCGGCATGGATGGAAATTCCTGTCACCTTCACGCAGTTCACCAATTTGTCAGTTGCAGCAAGCACGCTTGCTTCGTCTATCACAAGCGGCAACAGCAAAAATACCAATACCAGCAATACCAGCAACAGCACAAAGTAAAGGAGCTCTCTCATGCCTATTGTCTTCACTCTCCCCTCCAATCCGTCCAGAGAAATCCATCTGCGTGAAGCAACCGTGGCAGATGCCATAGACTTCACCGGGATTGACCCCGATTTTGAGGAAGAGGCAACCACCCTCTTTTTGAACAAGCTGCAGGAACGCAACACTTTCTACGATTCCAGAGAATGGACGGGAGAAGACAGGCGCTTTGCCCTATTCCAGTATTATCTCAATACCTCTCAGTACGATACCATTCCTCTGACCTTCACCTACAACGGGGAAAGGCAGACACAGCTCATTCCGCTGACGAAAATCCTTGATACCTACAAGGTGCTTGACGGCAAGCCGGTTCGGGATTTTGCCTTCAATGGCCACAATGTGCTTGTTGCCCCCTTGCGTGGCTACGAATTGGAGCATCTGGAAAAGCAGTATGCCGAGGTACGTGCCTGGCAGGCCATGCTTGATGATCCCAAGAGGCAGATAGACGATAAGGAACGCCGCAAAATCCAGAAGACGGTCCGTCTGAAAAGGGCAGCCGTTCTCATGTCCCGCGTCATTGCCTACCTGGACATTCCAGGCCTTGATCCAAACAGTACCCGTGAAGGCAGACGGGCAAAGGTTCGCGAATTTGTCGAAGCCTTGCCCATGCGCGATTTGAACGACCTTGTACAGCGGACAGGGGAATGTCTGAAAGAGATGGAGCATGGGCTTCTGTCTCAGTATGAGGACGGCAAGGTTTCGCTCATTATCCCTGACATTGTGCCTGAAGGAGCCGGAGAGGATGACAAGCTTACCCTTTCCTATCCCTTTCGGTTTATCGATGTCATTCCTACCCTTTGGTAGGGTCAAGGACTGGGATATCGTGATTGAAAACTTGTGCCTCTACGACGGGCAGGACATGGCAGGTATCCTTTCCTCTCCGGTTTCCAGAGTCCTTGCGCTCAATGAGGCCTCGATAAAGAAAGCCAAGATGATTGCGGCACAGCGCAAGCTCGCTGCAAGCCGCAGGCGAAGGTAGAACACATGGCTGAAGAAATGATACTGCCCGAAATTTTTGCACGAACTCTGAGTCTGGATGCGCCTGATATCCCTTCTCCCGTTGGCAAAGCCCCCTTTGCCCTCTGGGAGCGCATGGCAGACGATCTGGACGAGATTGCTGCAAATACAAGGGGCGGTGCCTTTCGTAGCCAACAAATAGTTGCCGCCACGCCGCGACCGGAAAGGGAGAGAGCTTCCGGTCAGAGCAAGATGCAAACGCTGTCGTTGCCGCGACAGTCTTTCAGGATGCCCTTGTCTTACAGCACGGCGGCAATTGCTGGCAGAAAAGTGGTTCCTGCCAGCAAGGCCGGCCCGGAGGATCTGTCTGAAAAACAGAACCGTGATAGACGCAAGACAGATTCCTCCGCGACCGGCCTGAAAAATCAGCAAGAAAAAACCGTCACAAGACCCAGGACACAAGCAGACCGCAAGGAACAGACCCTGACAAGGGCACAACAGCGACAGGCTCGTGTATCGGCAAAGAGCGCCGAGTCTGGCAAGAGTTCCTCAAGAGCTGTTCAGCAGGCCGTATCGACACGTGCACAGGCTCAGGGAATTGTTCCTGGACAAAAGGCCGATACCGGCGAAAAGGCCAGTGACAAGGCTTCCGCTGCACAGGCCAAGTCGGCTCAGGCCGTACAGGCCATCAAGGCACAAAAGGCCGAAGAAAAGCGCCAGAAGGGCTTCTTTGACCGTCTCAAGGACGCCTTTCAGGATGCTGCAGACAAGAGGTACAGAGGCGAGAACCAGGCAGAGGAGACAGTCGGACTTGCCATAGGTGGCCCCTTTTATGTGGCTCTGAAAGAACTCAAGCAGATGGGCGAGGACGCTTTCGGAAAAGACAGCTTCCTCGGACGTGCCCGTGAGTCTTTCAGCAAGAACAAGGAGAAATCCTCTGTCGGAGCGACACGGCAAGAGGCGAAGGAGCGTACCCGGGACTACAAGCTCAGGGATGCACAGGGACGCTTCATAAAGCGGGCAGACAGGGCTACTGTCAATCGTGACAAGCAAAAAATCGAAATTGCGGAAGAAAGCCTTGTTCTTGGCTACGATGAGGCAAGAGAAGAAGACAAGCGGCACAAGGAGCTTGTTCGAGCCGTCAAAAGCCTCAAGCCTGGACTCTTGGATCGTCTTCTTGGCGCACGCGGTGGACGCGGCGGACGTGCAGGAAGAGCCGGAAAGGACGGCAAGGATGCACGCAATCTGCCTGATGCACCGGACAAGAAGGACAAGGAGAAAAAAGACTCCAGACACGATTTGCCGGACGCTCCAGACAGGCGGGACAAGAAGCCCATCGATGCCCGTGAAAGCCGTCCACGCAGACGCCGTGGCCTGCTAGGCAAGCTGGGCTTGGGGGCCGGCCTTGCAGTCGGTGCCGGAGTCGCTGCCAGTACCATTGCCGAAGACGGATCCGACCGGCAAAAGCGTGCCGGACAGGAAGTAGTCGAGGCTGCATCTGCCAAAGGAGTCGAAAAAGGCGTTGAAAAGGCCGTTCCGCAAGCCGCAGGCAAAGGCTCAGCCGTAGCAGCCTCAAGGGCAGGTCTTGGAGCCGTAGCGCTGAAAGGTGGCGCTTCTCTCTTGCGAGTCCTTGGACCGGCTGCAGCTCTTCTCCTTGCCGGACTTGATGCCAAAGAAGGTTTTGACGACAAGGAAATGCAGGCTGAGGCCTTTGGTCTCAAGGAAGGAGAATCCGCCACTACCGGCCAGAAAGTCGCAGCTGCAGCGGCCAATGTGCTTGATATGGGCGGCCTTGTCTCCGGGGCTGCCGGTCTGCTTGGCTTTGACCTGAATACGGCGGACATGGCACGCGGGCTCTATGAGACTGTCTCCGCAGTAGGCAACTTCTTTGGACAGTTTTCAGTCGGTGGCATGCTGGACACTGCAAAAAGCGCTATGGCAACGGCTACTGCCATGGGTACGCAGGCCTTGAACAACATCGGCGGCTTTGTGACTTCTCTGGACCTGCCCGGCAAGGCTCAGGCCGTTGTCAGTGCCATAGGGGATTTTGGCAGCCGTGCCATTTCCTCTGTTTCCGACTTTTTTAAATCCGGACTTTCAAATATCGGGGATTTCCTGTCCTCAATGAACCTGGACGAAAAGGTCCAGGGGCTTGTCTCGGCTGTAGGTGACATAGGCTCAAAGGCCTTTTCCGCAGTGACCGATTTCCTGTCCGGCATAGAAGTGCCTGAAAGCCTCAAAGATGTAGCCACAACAGCCGCAGAAGCTGCCACAAGTATCGGATCCAAACTCTGGGACGGCTTCACCTCCCTTTTCGGTCCCGAAGAGGCCCACGCCGATGAGCTGACTCCGGAAATGAAGGAACAGCTTGCCAAAGGGAAGGTTCCTGTTCCGGCAAGTGCTCCCAATACTGCAACGTCTGTTCCCACGCCAACACCAGCGCCCAAGCCCGCAGTAACGGCAACGTCAACGCCTGTTCCAGTGTCAACGCCCAAACCGGAAGAAGCTGCAGCCGTGGAGCAATCAAAGGCAGATGTGCCGACACAAAAGGCGGCTCCTGTTACAGCTCCTAAACCGGCAACTGTGCCTCCTGTTCTGCAACATGCAGCAACACAGGCAGAAGACGGTAACGCGCCTGTCATTGACTCTGCTACGGGCGGCACGCTTGTAATCCTTACTCCTGCTGACAGAATGGCCTTGCTGGCTCCTTTGGGCACCATCAAAGATATTTCCACGGAACTGTCGGAGCAACTGCTTGCGCTTCAGAAGAGCATAGAAGCAGACACCGATTTGCGGGAAAAGGAATACCAGCTGAAATTGATGGATCCTAACACCCGCGCCCTGCTGGGCTTGCCAGATCAGCTCAGTAGCGCCTTGTCCGGCATTGGCGGCGGCGGATATGGTGGTGGCGGATACGCTGGCACAACGGCTGCCGTAGCCTTTGATCCAAATGCCAGGCTGGGTGACGCAACGGCCCGATGGGAGTCCGGCAATGCAGGCGTGAACACGGTTGCCTGGGACTCTACGGGCGGCACAAGCTATGGCAAGTGGCAGCTGTCTGCAAAGCGCGGTTCCATGCAGGAGTACCTGAATTGGATGCTCAAGCAGGGTGGCGAAAAGGCGGCCATTGCCCAGCGAATCCTGGCAGCCGGTCCCATAGAAACAGGCGGAAAGACAGGTGCCGCCGTCGATGCATACAAGCGTGAAGCTGCAACAAACGGCCAGTTGCTTGAAGACACGCAGCGTGAGTTCCTCTTCCAGAACCACTACGTGCCCGCTTTGAACAAGTTAAGCCCGGACCTGCAAAAGCGTATTGGCGACTCGAAAGCCTTGCAGGAAGCCCTTTGGAGCACGGCTATACAGCATGGTGCGGGCGGTGCCGGAAGCATCTGGCGCAAGGTCTTTGCCGCAAACCCGAACGCAAGCAATGAAGATCTCTTGCGGGCCATTTATGAGTATCGTGGCACGCAGTTTGGTTCCTCTACTGCCGATGTACAGGCCTCTGTCAAACGCCGCTTTGCCGCAGAGTCTGCCATGCTTATCGGCATGGACAAGGCCGAGACAAACTACAAGCACATGCGTGCTGCAGCTGCCAGTGGTGGTGCCGAAGCCCTTGCGGCTCAGACTTCTTACAGCCTGATGGCGGCCACTCAGGATGCCATAAAAAGGGGTGTAACCTACAAGTGGAACGGTAAAGACAGCCGTCTGGGCGGCGTAGACTGTTCCGGATGGGTGTCTGAAATCTCGCGTGGACTGATGCAGCAAATCAACACAGCTGCCGGCGAACAGGTCTTCACGGCTGAGGATTTCAAGGCGGTAAAGGGGAGTGCAGCCGGCATTATCCAAAACGTGTCTCAGGCCACTGGAGAACTCATAACCGGTGAGGCACTAAACCCCGAAAATGTCCGTGAAGGCATGGTTATCGGCATGGACACGGGCGCACATGGAGAAAGGGACGCCGGGCGATACATGGGTATCGACCATATTGTGCAGGTCTACCGTGATCCAAACACCGGCGAAATGATGGTGACAGAATCGCGTGGCGGCAAAACAAAACGTGTAATCACTACCCCGTACAAGGAGTGGTATGCACAGCAGCAACGGGCGGGAACAAATCTCTACGGTGCTGATATCACAAAGCTGGGCGATGCAAGCAAAATCAGGCCGGCTGAAAAGGCAGAAGAAGCTCGGGCTCAGCCCCAAACCGAAACTGTCCCCGCCGAAACGGCAAGCACTACTGCCCCGGAACAGGTCGGACAGACACAGACGGCAACTGCAGCGCCGCAGCCGGAAGCTCAGTCCGTGGCAGCTCAGAACGTACAGCAGGCAGAAGCGCAGCCAAGACCCGTTCCCGAACAGGTCACTCAGTACGCGCCGCCGCAGGAGTCGGGCACAAACAGGCAACTGGACATGTCTACGGTGGAGAGCCTTCTCAGAGACATTCTCAAGACCCTGCAACAGGGCATGACAAAGGCCCAGACGCCAAACAGCACTAATACCAGACATACACCGGATATTCCCATGGACTTTGATGATCCCAGCGCTCAATCCATGGCAAACGCATAGGACAGGACAATGGCGATTTTCGATGCAAGCTACACGATGGCTTCAGCTGCAGAGGCAGACATACGCAAGTTTGAGGACGGCACTGCCATGTCCGAGCGTATCCGGGAATGGCTGGATACACCGGAAGGAACAGTTGCGCATGACCCCTCATGGGGACATAACCTTGTGCCTTTCAAGTTTGAGCCGCAGTCAAATGATTTGGCGATTCAGATAGAAATGTCCATCACAAGAAAACTTCCTCTGGATGTGGAAGACATTGAGATAAAGAGTGTTGAAGTGACGTTCCTTGAAAAGGACATGATAAAGCTTGTCATTGTGCATCAGTTTGGAGCAGATTCTCTTGAGGTTACGCTATGATTCTTTCCGAAGACGTAAAAAACAAATTCAAGGAACTTCTTGGACAAATCCCTGAATGGAAAAACCTCGTAGACAGCCAGTTTGTCGAAAAAATGGCCGTCTTTGCCGGGTGGCTTGTGGAGCATGCAGACTACTCGGTGGAGCGTGCCTATCAGGAAGCCTTTTACGATTCCGCGTTGAACCGCTCTTCCCTGCTTGCACACGCAGAAGGCCTTTCCTATGTGTCCGCAAAGCCGGAACCTGCCCAGGGCAAGGCGCTCTTTGTGAATGGCGGCGAACAGAACGTGGAGCTTGTCCGCGACCGGGAGTTTATGAGTGACGCCCAGGTGATCTACACACTAGAGGAAAGCATAACCATCCCCGCAGGCGGCCAGGTGACGGCCTCTGTCTCTCAGAGAAGCAAGGGGGTCTATGAGTTCACAGTAGAGCATACGCAGAGTTTCTACGAATACCTCTTCCCGCAGGATGTGTCTCCAAATATTGTTTCCATGCGTGTCTTTGTCGATGAGCAGGACGGCAACGGCTTTTATGAGTACGACTATGACTACCTGCTGACCAATTCCTTTTCCGATACGCGCTGTTACGATGAGTTCTACCATTTCACCGATCAGCTCGGGGTGCGCTTTGGCAACGGGACGTTTGGCAAGCAGCTCGAACAGGGCTGGCAGGTACGAATAGAGACCGTGGAGACAGACGGCGATACACTCCTTCTGGAAAAGCAAAGCCTGTGGCCTGTAGAGGAAATCAAGGACGTGATCGGACTGACGGCTCAGGTAGAGATTACCGTGTCGCAGACCATTCAGAACGGGCAGGACCAGGAAGACACGGAAACACTGAGAAGGAACCTGCATTATGCCTCCGTCTACAACGACCGGCTGGTTTGGGACCAGGATTTCAACTACTTCTTGCGCCGCCGCTACAGGGACATAGTGTTTGCCCAGGCATGGGGTGAGGACAAGGCAGAACAAATGTGGGGTATCAATGCCGACTGGATCAACAGGGTCTGGATCTGCGCCTACTCCCCGGAACGGGACATAAAGGAACTTGCCATGCAGGCTGTCAAGGAAATCCCGTCCATGAATCGGCACTATGTATGGCACGATCCGGAGCACATAGAGTTCTGGCTGGAAATCAAGGGCAAGGTGCTCCAAAACCAGCCGCTCAGCGAAGTGGAACAGGCTATCCGGGACACGCTGCAGGCCCACTACGGAAAGGCTTCCACGACAAGACGGGACCAGGTGTTCCTGCACGAAATTTACAACGACATAAGCAGTACCGGCTATTTTGCCCAAAACAGCTCGGCCTGGTTTGAAGTGAAGACGTTTGGGCAATATGAAGCTCAGTACATCTATCAAATGATTTCCATCAATCTGGACAAGACAATTATCAGTCTGGAGTACGTAAAATAAAAAAAATTTTGTGTTTATTGCATATATAACACATTTAGCAAATCGAGCTTGCCAAGAAAAAAGAATTTCAGCATAGAGTGAAATATCCCTCATTCTTTTGCTTGAGTCACTTCACATGGAAAACTGGCTTCAAAAAAGATTAACGCCTGCCAAGCAGAAAAATGCTCGTTGGACAGGCCTTGCGCATGTACTGGAAAGCCTCTGGGACGCGAATTTCATTCCGCGTCTTTCCCGCTACCAGCGCCTGCGCTCTTCTTTTGAGGCAGATGACGCCGATCTGGCAAAGCAGATTGCCCAGATGGGCGACTACTTTTCCTATGACTTGCCCAAGCCGGAAGACAGGGCCGTGGCGCTTGCGTGGCGCCGCCTGGAACTTGAGTACAAGGATCTTGAACTCATTCTTTCCATGGCTTTGCGCCGCCACTTTGGCTCCCTGAAAATCGACTGGTTCCCCATATACGCTCCGAAGGATCAACCCTACGGCGTGGGTTTCGTTCCATTCGACCAGATGCGCCCCATGGACCAGAAGAATATACCGCTTGACGGATATTTTCTGACTTCACGTGGCGTTGTTGCCATCGACAAGGGTACGCTCTACAGGCAGACATACTACAAGGATACCATCAGAGAGGATGCGCTGGCCCTTATCACGCGCATCAAACCAATTGACCGCATTTTCGACTACCTGCTCTGGTATCAGTACTTCGAGCTTCCCTTCAAGAAGCCTTTTTTCGATGTCACCTGGGAAGTCGATCAGTACCTTGATTTCAGGCTCGACCTTGTGCGGCCCGACGAGAACAACGATTTCTGGATCACGTCCGGCACAAGGCAGCACTTTGAAATGCCCTTCCTGCCAAGAGACAACGAATTGCTCTACTGGCACCTGGACATGTTCCCCCGTGAAGGGTGGTATCCGATAGACAAGTTCCCCATGCTGGGCTTCATTCCCGTAATGACCTGGCCGTTCTATCTTGACCGGCCTTTCGGTGGGCATGAAGGCCTGATGATATCCCCTCTGGGTATCTGCGTTTCCGAAACGCAGCAGCATCCGCACCTGGCCCTGACCGCCCAAATAGATGAGGCCCGAAGCGAAAGCGACAGGAACTGTACAGCGTGGGATATGCAGGGATCCCTACAGGAAGAGCAGGAAACAGACGCAAACTTTGTTCTGCCCTTCCTGCCAAGGACACGGCATTGCCGGCTGGATCGGTATCTGGACAACCGGTTCCTTTCCATCGACATGGAATATCCGCTCCGGCTGGATCTGGTGCTGCCCGGTATTGAAGCCCTTCCCTGCACGCCAATGAACGTGGTTCTCTCTGGCAGTACAG
Organism: uncultured Desulfovibrio sp.; assembly: GCA_944327295.1. Taxonomy (GTDB): domain Bacteria; phylum Desulfobacterota; class Desulfovibrionia; order Desulfovibrionales; family Desulfovibrionaceae; genus Desulfovibrio. The sequence continues at coordinate 40,986 of CALVHF010000156.1, forward strand.
GACACTATGCGCTTCCTCTTGGCTCAGTCGCTTACAAGCTTTCCTCTGAAACTGACGTGTCCTTTGAAGCGCCCTTCATTGTCGATTTGGGACACAATACGCTGACGGAACACAGGCAGACGATAGAGGCAAGGCACGTCACTGCAGATATACAACACAGGGACAATGAACAGCAGGTCACTCTTCCTTTTGAGGATAAACTTTCCAACGAAACAGAAAGTGAAACGACTCCCACACAGGCAAATTTTGCCTGTGAAGACACGGTACAATGGGAGACGCAAAGGCCGGCCATCCCCGTGCACTACAAGAAATTCAGATGGGGCCTGGACAGACAGCCCTTCTTTGCAGACATAGCGGCAGACTGGATGCCGCTGGACTACCCCACAGGAGGGTTCTTGAATGTCGTTTAATACTGATTACCAGCGGTCCAAGTTGCTCAATCGCTATTATGAGAAAGTGGGCATGGCCGCAGCAGGACAGGGAGCCTGCCCGCACTTTACAATGTTTGTTGCAGGCTTTGGTCTTGTCGATGAAAGCGATCCGGAAAACCCGAAGCTGCAGGATATTCCTCCGGATCTGAAAGAGATCCCCCGGGAATTTTACCGCGACACGCTGGAAGCGCAGTACTCTGACGGTTCGACGCTTTGTCGTTGCGAAATCCCCGTGGGAGCCGTCGAAACGCCGCAACGCTACAACATGATCGGGATTCTGGATCAGGATGACGAGCTTGTGGCCGTATGTCTGACCTTGCCGGACTGGGTAACCCCGACTGAGGCAGACAGGGCCTTTCCAGTTCTGACATTCCCCCTTGAGGATCCGGATCCGGACGGTGACGGCACTACAGAAGGGGGCAACAGCGTTGGAGGTGGTAACTAATGCCTGTTGAAGATCCCAACGCTCCAAGACTGAAACAATCCGTGCGCTTTGGTGAGCGGTATGTCAGCTCGGCGCTCAATCGAAAAGTCGCTGGCGTGCTCAAACCCGGGGTCTATCATGGCTTTGTGGTTACTCCGGGCACCGGCCTGCAAGTGCGCGTAGACAACAACCCGGATGACTACCCCTACAGCGTGGCAGTGGTAGAGCGTGATGTCTGGTCCATCACTGTCACCATGACAGACGGCGGAACGGTCGATATCCCCGGGGAAGGCACCTGGTATATTGTCATTGAAGCCTACTACTGCGAGACAGAACCGGGCTATCAGCGCGTTGTGGCACGACCGAGCGTGGAAAAACATCACGTGGTCATTGCCAAGGTGACCGTAGCAGAAGGCCAGACAACGCTTTCCCAGGACGATATTTCCTACGAGGAAAATACCCTTTTTGACGCAGAAACTCAGGCCAGGTTTGCTCAGATTTCCCAGGCCATCTCCCTGTTGAATGACTGGAAAACCATCTGTGTCACCACAACCGAAGATATCGCCGAAAACGGGACATACACGCTGCCAGACGGCCTGACGTACCGAACGGGCCTGCACCTGCTTTCCGTGTCATGGAACGGATTGGACTGCTATGAAGGCATGCAGTTCCAGGAAGTAGTGACAGAAGATTTGGAGCAGTCCGACAAGATACAATTTCTCTTCCCCGTTCAAAAGGGAAGCGAGCTGAAAATATCAATCCGTGGCTACTGCAATGTCGATGAGGTAGGACTGATAGGCAACTATACAGATCTGAAATCAGAAGTAAGGCAGCTGCAGAATGCTTTCAACGAGCTTGCGGATAACGTTGCCTACATTTCTGCGGGCGACGATACTACTACAACCCCCTAATCCCTTAAGTGACTTAAAGGAGTCAAACCATGCCTATTATCAAAGGTCTTCTGAAGAACAAAACCGGTAGCATCCTTCACCCGGAAACCTCTTTCGACAAGGTGAAGGACGACGACAGCAAAACCCTCAAGCAGTGGCGTACCGAAACCGATACGTCTCTGTCTACCCTGAATGGCCGCTTTGACGAAAACGGCAAGGTCAAATTTGCAAATCTGCCCGACGCCCTCAACCACAACAAGGGCAGCTTTGCCAACGAGGACGCTCTGCCCGAAAGCGGCGTGGCCGGCGATTTTGCCATCAATACCGAGACCGATACTGTCTGGATCTGGGACGCCGAAAAGGCCGAGGGTGCCGGTTGGATTGACACCGGCAAGAAGGGGGCTGTTGTAAGCGTCAACGGCAAGACCGGTGAAGTCGAACTGGAAATTGCCGATATTGACGGCCTGCAGGCTGCCATTGACGCAAAGATTGCCACCTCTGCCATTGTCAACGACCTGACCACTGGCGGCGCTACCGTGCCCTTGTCTGCAGAACAGGGCAAGACGCTCAAGACTCAGGTTGACGCTGCCCAGAGTGCCGCAAGCAGCGCTCAGTCCGCTGCCACTGCAGCCCAGGAAACCGCCAACGAAATCGACTTTGCAGTCGTTGCAAACGGCGGCCCTGCCCCCGAAAATCTGCGTGAAAACGGCCTCTATTTTGAGATGGACGCAGACGCAGAGGGTTAATCGTACAAGAACGACAAAGAGGTAAACCGCAATGATTGGGGGCTCTCTCAAGCAAAAGAACGGGCAGGTACTTGCACCTCAGACAAAGGCAGAAAAGGTCCAGGTGGAGATAGACGGTGAGCAGTATTCCCTGGCTGACGTGCTGTCCATGATGATGCAGGATCCTGTCGAAACGATAAGCGTAAACCGTAGCGCGGACATCGCTGCAGGCGAGTCCTACACGGTGCCGCAATACGTGGTGGGGGCCTCCAACATTGCGGTGTATCTCGATGGCCTCAAGGCCTCTTGTGGAGAAAACGGCGTCTTTTCCGAAGTAGGAACCAAAGACGCCGTGTCTACAACAATTAAATTCAACCACGCAGTGGCAAAAGACGTGGAAATCATTATCAGGGTAGGACGGTAAGCCATGGCACAAGGCGCAACGAGAACGCTGGAAAGACTTACAGACACAGAAGATGCCCTCGACGAAAAGCTTGACAAGGGCAGTAGCGCAGTAGCAGCCAAAAAGCTGGCCACGGGCTTTGACATAGAGTTGACCGGCGCTGTTTCCGGCATAGCGGAAAACGTTGATGGCTCAAAGAAAGTAACCATAGCCACTGCAAGAGGCGGAGAAAGCGCTACCCTGTTTTCCCCCGCAAATTCCCGGGAAGAAGTGGTAGGGGCTGGGGAAAATTTCACTGTTCCCGAGTATGTCGTGGGCTCGAATACGTTGGAAGTCTACTGGAACGGCCTGCTTTGCATAGCGGGTGCAGACAACACATACCAATACAAAGAGGTCGGAACGACTGGCAGCAAGTCAACGGTGATCCAGTTCTGGGACGACGTAGCAACAGACGTAGAGATATACGTGAGGACTTACTAAGATGGGATACCCGGCATTTTGGAAATTTCTTTTTGGAAATAGCGACAAGCTGCTTGGAAGTCTGTTCCCCTTTGGAACTACTGTCCCAAAGGTCAACTCAGGCAGTGGATCGGCAGGAACAAGCACCGAACCGGCACGTGCGGACCATGTACATCCGGCTCAGACAACGATTTCCGGCAACGCTGAAACAGCAAGCAAACTGGCTACTGCCCATACCATCACACTGAAAGGAGATGCAACTGGATCCACGGCATTTGACGGATCGGAAGACGTATCTATTTCCACAACCATAGCCACCATGAAGGGCGCTACATCGAGCGCCGCAGGAGCCAAAGGGCTTGTTCCTGCTCCAGACAAGGGAAACCAGACCAAGTATCTGCGTGGTGACGGCACATGGCAGACGCCCCCTGATACCAACACCGATACCAAAGTTACGCAGACCGTCACAACGACTGCAGAAGATTACCCTGTCCTGACAACGGAGCTTGCGGACGCTAGGGAAAACCGTACAGAAGGGGTCCGGTTCGATACCAAGGTCAAGATCAACCATAGTACGGGCAACGTCACAGCTCCTACCTTTACTGGCAACCTTAAGGGCAATGTTACAGGTAACGTGTCCGGATCGTCTGGTTCCTGCACCGGCAATGCGGCCACGGCAAGCAAATGGTCTTCGGCGAAAACCATTGCCCTGTCTGGAGCGGTGACCGGTTCTGGATCGGTTGACGGCTCCAAGGCTGTTACCATTACCACTACCCTGGCAAACAGTGGCGTAACCGCTGGCTCCTATGGCTTAAGCGCCAATGTTACCCCTGCTGATGGCGCTACCTTTAACGTCCCACTAATCGCTGTCAACGCCAAGGGCCTGGTCACGAGCGCCAAGACGTGCACGGTCAAGCTGCCAACAAATGTAGGAACCGCGGATAAGCTGACTACCGCGAGATATATAGATGGCGTGCAGTTCAACGGCAGCGCGAACATCACACACTACGGCACCTGCTCCACTGCTGCAGGAACGGCGGCCAAGACAGTAGCGCTCAGTGGTTTTGTTCTGGGTACGGGCGCAATTGTGAGAGTCCGTTTCAGCAACGCCAATACCGCCGCCAACGCCACGCTGAACGTCAATTCTACCGGCGCCAAGGCTATCCGGTACAAAAACGTTGCCATGCCCGCCAACCTTATTGAGGACGAGGGCACATACGAGTTTGTCTATGATGGCACGTACTGGCAGCTGATTGGAGGAGGCTCTACCGGAGGTGGTGCTCCTGTCGGAACAGTTGTTGCGTTCTCTGGTACCTTTGGTGGAACGAGTAATCGCTTCCCCATTGATGCGAAGACAAAATTAGTCAATACTAACTGGTGCTTATGTGACGGCACCACGACAAATGGGATAACCGTCCCCGACCTCAGAGGACGGTTCATAATGGGTGCCAACACGACCTACAAAGCTGGCTCTACTGGCGGCTCTGCGACCCACTCCCACACAATTTCTGGGACTGTGGGGGCACATACACTGACTGAACAGCAGCTGCCTAACCATCGACACGAAATGGCTGAAAAA
>CALVHF010000157.1 GCA_944327295.1 uncultured Desulfovibrio sp.
GATCCGGCCCTGGTACACGCACAGGCCTCTTCTGCAAAAACCGTAAAAGCAGCCACGCCGGCCCGCACAACCGCAGAGAAGACGGACCTGAAGACGGACCAAAAGCCTGCCTCGACGTCTGGCCAGAAGACCATTGCCGCCGCCGTGCCTGCCAGAAGAACGGCATCAGCCCAGGTCAGCGCATCTGCCCGGACAACTCAGACGGGCCAGAACACGGCCCAGACCGTGTGGACCATCACCCCGGGGCTTCTCAAGCAGCAGCTTGAGACCTGGGCTGCCCAGGCTGGCTATCAGGTCGTCTGGGCGCCGGACACGGACATGGAACTTGAGGCACAGGCCACCTTCCAGGGGCCCTTTTCCTCGGCCGTGCGTGCCCTCTTTGAAGGCCTCTATGCCCAGGGGTCGCCCTTCACGGCCCGTCTCTACCACGGCAACCGCATTCTGAAAGTGGAGGATCGCTAATGGCCCGCTTCCTTCTCCATGGCCCTGTTCCTGCGCCAGACCGTCTCTCTTCGGACCGTCTTCCTGTCCGGATGCGCACTCTCTTGCGCACCCTCATCTCGGTGACAGGCTCCCTCTTCCTGCTGGCCCTGACGGCTCTCGTCCTCGGCCTGTCCCTGCTGCTCGCAGGCTGTGCCTCGCAGGATGTGGACGCACCTTCTCCTGAGCTTGTGAAGGCCCAGCGCGACAGCCTTCTGAAGCACACCAGGCCCCACACCTTCAGCGAGAGCCCGGAGCCGTACCTGAAGGGGCGTCTTGTGGGCCTGCGCACAGACCCCAGGGATCACGCCCTGCTGCGCACACAAGTGACCCTGAAGCAGCGCGGCAGCCTGAAGGAAGTGGCAGCCTCCCTGGCGCGCCTGGCCCCGGTCACGGCCCTTGTGGCCGGCGAGGAGGCGGCCGGTCTGCCGGCCCTCTCTTCCCTGCCAAGGCCCATGAGTCCCAGTGCGGGCGCGCAGATTCCGGGACTGGAAGACCTTGTGCCTGCAGCACTCGACCTGGATCTCGGCCTCTCTGCCGGCAGCATCCTGGATGTGAACTACACAGGGACCCTGCGCGGCCTTCTGGACACCATTGCCGGCCTCTCGGGCTATGGCTGGGACTTTGATGCCCGAACCCGGCGCATCACCTTCTCAAGCCTGCAGGTGCGCACCTTTGTGCTGGCCGCTTCCGCGGGCACGGTTGTCTGGGACAGCCAGGTCTCCAACCGCAGCCGCGAGCAGCAGGACACCTCGCTCTCCGGCAGCAACATCAACTCAACCGTCTCCAGCGGCGATACCACGAGCCAGACCGCCCAGGTGAACTCCACCAAGGCCACCCTCGATGTCTGGAAGGAGGTGGAGACCACGGTCAAGGGCCTGCTCTCGAAGGCCGGCACCGTGAGCATCAGCCAGAGTGCCGGCACCCTCACCGTGCGTGACACCCACAGCCGCCTGGAAGCCATTGCCCGCTACATTGACGAGCTGAACGCCCGCCTGGAACGCCAGGTGGCCCTGTGCGTGCGGGTCTGGGCCCTGGAGCGGTATTTTCTCTACAACATGTTAAGATTGTTGTTTTTCTATCTCAAATCCCGCACCAAGCTGCACCAAGGGGTTCTTGGTGGCGACATTGCGCTGTTGGGTGGCCGCCACAATGTTGGCGTAGATGGATGCAGTGATGCCGGGATTAGCATGACCAAGCTGTTTGGAGACGGCGGGCAGGTTCCCGGTTTGAGCAAGCATAGTACTTGCGACAAGATGCCGCATGGCATAGGGAGGCACTTTGACCCCAACCTTGACGCGAACACGCTTCCAACAATTTGAGAAACTTGGGTAGTTCAGTCGCTCCATTTTTTTGCCATGGCAGACATGGCGACGACCGGCCTTTGTGTCTGCCTGATACCTTTTCCACGCTTCGGTCAGATACGACTCTGGCGGAAAAACAGTCTTGTCACGATCTACTTTGGACATGTAGACCGTCACGCATCTGGCATTCCAGTCAAAAGCGGACCACTCGAGGTTGACTAGTTCCTTGCCCGGACGGAGGCATAAGGCCATGCATGTCCTGCAAATCCACTGTGCCCAGTCGGGAAGGGCTGCATACACCGTCTGAAAGTCTTTATAACTTCCATCCTTGTGACGCACTCTGTCCTTAACTTTCACCCGGTACTTTCGCCACGGGTCGAAAGGAATCAAGTCTTCCGACTCGCACCATGACAAGACAGCCTTCAGGCAACTGACATGAATGTTGACCGAAATTCCCTTTTGCCCACGTTCCAGAAGGCGGAGCTTAAAATTTTCCAGGTCGCGACGGTCAAGCTCTGTACAGTACTTATCCGCCAAGAATTCCGCTGGACCCTCCGTATGTGTCCCGTTGCGGCGGTCATAACCATTGACAAGAAAAGAATACATTTGTTTCCTTCGCTCGCTCAGGTCACGACTGCGGACGTAGGCCACCACGGCCTCGCGCAGAGTGAGCTTGACATCCTTCTGTGCATCGTATTTATTTTCGTCATCAAACCTCCTAGCGTCTGACTCGGATTTGAAGGCCCGCTGCTTCCATTGCCCGGACAGCGGGTCTTTGAATTTGACGATCCAGCGACCGTCCTTGCGTTGTGATACGCTCATCGAGATACTCCCATGAGCCGTTCCGCTGCCTTTCCCGATAGCATGCTACGCGGAGATTTCCTAGTCCCCGTGTCTATTCCGGCCAGTTTGCAGCGTCGGTCTATGAGTGCGCCAAGCTCCTTCGCAAGCTTTGCGATATGCTCATCCAACAGCCGCAGCTCAGTTTCCCTGTTTGTATTCTTCATGGCAGTACCTCGCCTTCTTCCACGTACAGAACCAGCGCATCCGCACTGGGCGTAAAATAGCCACAGGGCCCGTGTATCCTTGTGGAACCTCTTCTCTCGCAGTATCTGCCTCTCCACGAGCAACATGCCGTGCAGTCTGCCTTCTTGTACAGGACAACTTGTTTAACGAACAGGTCATGCAAAAGCCTATGCATGAGCCCCAGCAGGGCTTGCTGACTCAGAGGCAGAGACAGCTTGTAGTGCGCTGCGGCCCTGGAGAGTCTGACATATGGCATAAGAGATCCGGCGTCACTGCTTCTTTTTCTGAATATTAGTCCCCATGCGCACCAGGTTCCTGTGAGCGTCCTGGGCTTCCCTCACGCCGATAGTGTAGACACGCACAATCGGTGCCACCTTGTGAACATGCCCCTCATACAGGGACGATTGCCATTCCATCCCGGCCTTTTCGGTCAGGACGGTATATCGGCCAACTTCTGTTCTCAGCAATTCCATCATCTTTGTTCCTTGGAAAGCAAGAGTGACAGTTCCCGGAAGAGAACTGCCACCCTCACGCAGACTATTGAATGTTGTCCTTGAGCCACTTGGACGGCGTAAACTTGACCGTCTTCTGGGCAGGGATTTCAAGCGCTTCCCCTGTGTTGGGATTGCGACCGGTACGGGCAGCGCGTTCAACGATCTTGAAAGTGCCGAGGCCTGTTCTTACCGTCGCGCCCTCATTCATGGCATGCATGACACTGTAAAAGAAGGCTTCCAGCATCTGTCCGGCTACTTTTTCTGTCACAGCAGGAACCTGTTCACGGATTGCCTTGCGCAGATCTGCTACACCGAAAGTTTCAGTCATATCGTGCTCCTTTTGTTTGTCACAAGTGAAGAAGTTACTTTTCCTGATTGCCCTTGCGCTCCCACAGACGCATTTCCTGCATCTTCTTGCGGCGCATGCGCACAAGGCTCTTGGCAGCCAGGGACACGTCTTTCTTGATGCCCCACTTGGCCTTGTATCCCTTGGCGGTCAGACCATGAAGCCGCAGGTGACGGATGGTCATAACCTTGAACTTCTTGCCGCACTCAAGGCAGGTCACGTAGCTTTCGCCGATGGAGTTTCTGGGGTCGATTACAGGCTTGGCCGGCGTGTCTTGCATGGCGCTTTCCAGAGCCTGAGTAACTTCTGCGACATAGGAGGCCACTTCTGTGGCAGTCATGGGGCGAACCCCAGCCTGAGCCCGGGCAATCTCGAATGCCTGGGTCCTGAAATCCATTTTTTCCATAGGTTATTCCTCGTTTAGATAGTCAATATACGCCTCTATGAACGCTTGCGCTTGAGGCGCACAGAGAGCGTTGCCATAGCAGCGCAAGCGTCCCATTCTTCCGGGTAGCCCTGGAGCCAGCGGGAAAGAGTAGGGTTTAACTGGTCTCCAACGTCCATCGCCGCACAAGAGCCAGTCAGCATATTCCCAAAAGCCGTTAGTCGGACCGGGCCTGCTGTTTTTCCTCTCTCTCTCTCTCTCTCCAAAAAAACCCGGGCTTGCCTGGGAAGTATATCCACCTGCAAGCGCCCTTCCCTGTACCGTATTCCTGTGTCCTTCCAGTCCCTGGCAATAGGCGTGGCCCATCCTGCAAGCTTCGGAGCCGTTGGAATGAGCAACCCAGTAGAGTCGCTGTCTGATGTGCGGCGCACCGAAACCACAAGCGCAGGTACTACACGCCCCGACGGCGTAATTTTCAGTCTCCAGGTCTGCCGCCACAAGGTCGAGCCAAGCAAGACCGTCTTGGCTTGCAACCTGCTCGCCAAAGATTGCGTCAGGGCGGCACTCTCTAATGAGCCGGAAGAACTCCGGCCAGAGGTGCCTTTCGTCTGAAAAGCCAAGTCTCTTGCCGGCTTGACTAAAAGGAGTGCACGGGCAAGAGCCGGTCCAGACTGGCCTATCATCGGGCCACCCGGCTTGTCTGAGTGCGAGGGACCAGCCGCCAAGGCCTGCGAACATGTGCACCTGGGTAAACCCGGCAAGGTCGGAAGCCTGCACTTCTGCGATACTTCTTTCATCCACCTCTCCCGGAGCTATGCAGCCTGTCTTGATCAACTCTCGCAACCAGGCGGCTGCAAACGGTTCAAATTCATTGTAGTAGGCGGCCATGTCTCAGTCTACTTCTTGAGAATGTCCATAATTTGCTCGTACATGATAAAGGCCCTTGTCGCCTCGGAGTCATGGTCCTGGTAAAAATGTTCGTTGCAGGAAAGGAGCCACTGCTTTGCTTCCTGCCAGACAGGCGATTTTCCCGTCCATTGGTCGCAGACAACAGCCGCATCCGTCCAAAGCATCTCCGTACAGAACCAGATTACTAGCCAGTGATAGAGCCGCTGCTTCATAGGCCATTCAGAGTCCGGCATGTAGTCGTTGGGAATGACAAGGCATGTCATGATATTCTTGCGTCCTTTGACGCTCCAGTGCGGGACTACAAGCGTCTTTCGCACTTCATCCATCTGGACGCGGAATTGCTGGGCTCCTGGGAAGAATTCTCGGTATTTCTCTGGGATAACTTCAATGCTTGCTCCCAGCAGGGCGCAGGAAAGGACACACAAGCTATGTTGCTTGGCTGGTGTCCATTTGGTCGGAGTCTTCATATCACTTCCCTTGTACAGCGAGGAACTCGGATTCCTTTACCTCGCGGAACCAGTCCGGGATTTTGGGCCACAGGTCTATGAGCAGTTTGAGCTTTTTGCGTTCTTCCGAATCCTTGGGAAACTTGGGGCCGGGGACTGTGAGAAGCACCTTGCCATCCGCAAAGCCTGCTGTGCAGTAGTACCTAGACAGGGCTTCATCGAACACTATGCGGCTGATACCCAGCTTCTTGAGAATGAAGGTGGAGTAATCGAAAGTGAGGAGCTCATCCTCCTTCAGGCGTCGGGCAAGCGCCTTCCCTTCTTTTGTGCGAAGATTGGGGTAGTAGAAGTAACCTCCCTCTAAGCACTCTCCACCTTTGAGGTATGGACGCTGCACCGGCTCCTTAAACCAGAGGGCTACTACTCTACCACCACCTGTAATGGTGGATTTCGAGGGGACAACATTGTCAGCTTCGTACTGCTTAAGCAGCTTGTCGCGGGCATTGTTGCAGACATTGAGGCGTGCCCATGCCTCTGCAATCAGCTCCTTGGCTTCCGGCCCCTCTCCGATGAAATAGTGTCTCTCCATGTTATGCGTCCTTGTCTGGCCTTCTGTTCCAGGCTTCAATTGCGTCTTCTTTGGAGTCGTATGTGTCTGTCCTGCAAAGGCATTCATTACACATGACAATGTGGGAGTTGTAGCCACGCTCTTCTGTGGCTACTACCTCTCCGCTACCACAGAATGGGCAGGCTTTGAGTATCTCTTTTGTGCGCCTGTTGGCTACATGTTTATTCCACATGCTTAGCACCATGCTGGGATTAGTATGCTCGTCCTTCGATGTCCATCCGCAGTGTGGACATTCGATATGCAGTCGTGGGGCGTAGTCGTTTTCGCCCTGGGTTGCCGTGAACTTGTTCGGGATTGCCCCACATTCGGGGCAGGGTTCAACGATTGTGATTTCCATGTTTGTTCTGCGTGATACGTATGCGCAGCCCACGTCCTGGTTAGAAGTCCTCGTCCAGGTCGGCCGCGTACCGGCCCGGGTTGTCCTTGACGAGCTGGATGTACTGGTGGAGCTGACTCAGATCTTCTTCATTGTCACACAGCCACAGGACGATCTCTTCCCACGTGCCGCCGTGCTCTTGACGGCATGCAGTGATCACCGCAGAGGGTGAAACCTTGGCCTGTAAGCAGGCCGGCCAGAAGATATCGTTCTTGATGTGCTGGAAGTAGGGATCTTCCTCACCTGCCTCTTCCGGTTGCTGCGGCTGCTGTTCGATGGCTACTGCCTCTACAGGTGCTTGCTGGTAAGGCATGTTGTCTTGCTGTTCCGGTTCAGGGGCTACTTGTGCTTGAGCTTGTACCTGCTGTTGTGCCTGTATTGCCGCTTGCTGATCGGCAATTTGCTGCTTTGTGCGGCGGCCACGCTTTGCAGGTTCGTGGGATTGTTGCGTCTGTTCAACGGGTTCTGCTTCGATTTGCTGCTGTGGAGCTTGCGGGTTTGCCGCAGTAGCCGCGTCCACTATCTGGACAACAGGCTTTTGCGGCTTTTCCTGCACCACTTCGCCGGTAATGTTTTCGGTCTGACGTGCGTAGCTGTCTTCGATTGCGATAGCCTCACTTGCAGGAGTTGTCGGTACCCAGGACGCAAGCCGGCGAATGGCTGTCTTAAGAGCCATGCTCTTGTAATGATCCCTCCAAGGGCTACTTCCAGAGGAACCCATTCTTCTTGCCTGATCCAGCTCCTTGCGCGTGAGCACACGGACAACAACTTGTCCCGATTTGAGCGTGGCGCAGGCATAGGCTGCTACGATATCGGCGTCATCTCCCGAGCGCACATCATCCAAAAGATTGATCTTGTGCCGGAGCACGACACGCATGCCGGATTCATACTCGAAAAGCCCCTGCTCTATCTCTTGCCGATAGACAACATCGGCATTGATGCTTTCAACCATGCCACTGCGCCACATGAGTTCCAGGAGCCCCTTGTAGCCAATCTGGATCTGGCACTCTGTGGTATTTGTCTGCCTGTTGGAGTAGGGGACCAGGTACGCAAGCCCTTGTGGAGTATTGGGTTCCAAGCCAAGCTGAGCACATTGCATCAGTGCGGACATAAAGGATTCCGGTGTAGAAGATGCCAGCTTTGGTGTCTGACGCAGTGCTGTCTGGCACACACGCACAAACCTTTCCACGGGGATCATATTTCCCAGGGCTCGGCGAAACTGTTCTTGTTGAGCAGGTTTGCTCAGCATGGCAACCAAATTGTTTGTGTTTGCCTTTACTGTAGCGGCCTGAGCCGATTCCTGCTGCCTTCTTACGGGCGCGTATTGCGCCCTGTTGTACTGCTGTTGGTACGCCATCACCCTACTCCTCTATTGCGTCTTCGATAGCTTCGAGCTCTTCCCGCTCTTCCTGCCTGTACACCCACGGAGGCAGATCGAGTTCTATGAGGCCATTCGGTGCGTACCCGTCCCAAATTCCTGTATCAGTGCAATAGGCATACATGCTCATTGCCAGGTCACAACTTCTGCGGCCAAAATCGACAGCCTGCGCTGTCAGATGTACAGGAGTGACCAGGTAGGGAGGGGTATTTCTTACAAATATGAAGATGAAATCGATCGCGTTGATTCCTACCGCCTTGAGGCCGTCCAGGTACCATGCAGCTTGCATGTGGTAGCCAAAGTCCAGGATCTTCTTTGCCAGGTGGCCCGGGTTGGCATCCCGTGTGGTTTTCAGGTCCACTGCATAGAAGTGGCCTTCCTCGAATTCCGCCAGCTTGTCCACACGGCCCTTGCAGGGGACAACTGAGCCTCCTGCAAGCGCTTCGTTCCAAAAGATACTGAGCTCTGTTTCCCCAGGAAGGCCCAGGTACTTTGCTGCGTGGGGGTGATCCCAGATAGCCTGTGCCATCTGGCTTGCGTCCTCAAAATCGGCTGCCTTGACAGGCGTCTTCCCTGCCTCAAGCAAGGCTGCCTTTTCGGCCTTGCCGTCCTTTGTGGTCAGGGGCTTCGTGAGGATCCCGAACGTGTTTTCGACGGTATCGGGCTCAAGGACCATTGCATGAAGCAATGTTCCGAGCTGCATGTTGTCCGTGGGTTCGCTGGGGTGATCCAGGTAGTATCTTGCCATTGCCGGGCAATCCAAAAGCTTGCCCATGGTTGAGGCGTTAAGTGCCGGCACTGCGTGATACACAGACGCGTCCAGGTGCTTGATTATGGAAGGGAACTGGATATCCTGTATGTCCATAGCTGATATGCTCCTCAGCCCTCTCCGGCTTTTCGTGCGTAGCCGGGGAGGCTTTTTCATATGGGGGCCAGACCGTACCAGGGTCAGGCCCCCATCCCGTAACCATGTATTTTGGAGGTTCTCTTATGACTACGGGTGATTTTGTAAATAAAGATGGTTGGCTATTTTTCGATTTGGTTTGCCAGAAGCAGCAAGGTATTGTCCGCCTTGAAAAGCAGACTGTTCCCGGCCCCGTTCTTCTTTGGCTTGATTTGGAACCTCCCGATAAGAGGCAGCTCCACGTCCTTCTGGAACATCAGCCCTTCATGCAGCACGTCCACCAGGGCATAAAAAGCGACTGATGTTTCAAGTGTACCGAGGCGCTTGTCCTCGGGCATGCGTTGCTGCATTTTTTGAAACAAATCAGATAAGGTCATGCATCACCTCAACGCGGCTACCAGGGACAAGTGTTCCTCTCCAATGGCAAGCCCCGTTTCAAACTTCACGATACCACGCAGAAGCTCGGGCAAGTGTTCCATCAGGCTGATTTTCTCTTCTGGCCCAACTCCGAGCACCTTGCACAGATGCTTGATGTAGGCAGGCCGGTTGCCCTCGGCGAACCGGTAAACCAGGTCTTTGACTGTCTTGATGCCGTGCCTTTTTTCATAGGCCTTGAGGACTAGGGCGCACGCCCTAATGGAATAGGCCGGATGTTTAAAGATTGCATGCCCGTGGCGGTCCGATTCGATCTGCCCGCCCCAGCGCTCACCATTGGAAAGCGTTTTTATGTTGCAAAAATTTCTGTTCTGCTGGGCCAGCGTCTTCGGTGCAAACTCTCCGCCGGCCACGGTGATAACTAATTCCTGCCTGGGCAAGGGAGTTTTTTCAACAATCCGGGACTTGAGCTCACCGTTTTCCTCAAGGATCGTAGCGCAGCGCTCCTCAAAGACGCCCACCGTGTAGACCGCCTTGGCGGACACGGCGAGGCCGATACCGGCAACGATCATGCTGGATATTGTGAGGCCCCAGAGTAATTTGGGGCTACCGGACATACCTGGCCTCCCAAACGGGAGAGGAAAACAGGAGATCGGCACTGCCGCCCATGGGCTCGCAGACGATCCGGATTTCCCGGACCACCTTTTCGGTCTTCCCTTCTTCAGCCAGGTTGGCTTCGATGTTCTCCACTTCGCGGACCATGATCTTGAGGTCCGCTTCGGCCTGCATGTAGCAGGCCTCATAAGAGGGATAGTTGTCCCCGTAGGCGTCCATCTGGGAGCCATCGGAGAAAAGGATTGATGCTGCCATAATATATGAGATTGCGCTTTCTACGATCATTGTATACTCTCCTTCTTACTCGCAAACGCGGTCCCCTTGCCGGTTCTCTCAACTCCCGGCAGGGGGCTTTTTTTGTCCCAAATTTTGTTTGGTCCCCCTGGCAGAGGGAAGAAACCAGAGGGACCAGAGGAGGTGGGGAAGGAGTGATTTTAGTGGGGCTCCTGCCGTCAGGAACCCCTTTCCCCGTGTTCGCGTCTTCTCTCACCCTTATTGAAAAGGACGGGGAAAAAATTGCCCTCAACCTTCCCGTAGAGGCTCTACTTGATTTCGTAGAGCACTTTGCGTGCCCATGCCGGGCCCGATGTTTCGCCGTTGGCTGCGGCTACTGCGGCTCTTGCTGCGGCACGGTACCGGCAGGGAACACGCTGTTCCCAGTCCTCGCCAAGGTCGCTTTTGGCAAGGATCTTGGCTTCAGCATGCAGGCCAGGATCAAACCACAGGCTTCCGACTCGACCTGTGATCTGAGAAATTTCCAGAGTCCCCCTTGTTACGTCGGCCTCAACGACCACCATGCCTGGGAACGTTCTGAAAATCGCCGGCTGAAAATCCTCGGATACGGACAGGGGACGGAGCTTTCCTCCGTTCGGTCCGCAGATGATTTGAGCCCGGTTCTCGCCGAGCTTCGTGAAACGAAACTCGGCAATGCAGAGCTTTCCGCCGGTGCCACGGCCTTTCCAGACCGCGTGCACCGTAATAGGGGTATGCCGCTTCATAACTACCTCTTCTATCTTGCGTTGCAGGAACGAGCGTGACGGATAAGCTCGGCCACAATTTCATGGGCAGCCTGCATGTGAATGCGTGTCTGCCCGAACCTGTGGCGGCTGGCGGTGTTTTCCCTGGAAAAGCGCATAAAGAAATGCGCGTATTCCTTGGGCCACGGGTTGATCTGCTGGGCAGGCTCCTTGCTGCTCCACAAGGAGATCATCTTCTCTCCGTCCTCAAGCTTGTAGAGAACCTCTGCGATATACAGAGGCTGCAAAGCGTTAATTATCATCTAAAGACCTCTTTCTTTGGCAGCCCGTCCTCAAGAAAGTCCACCAGGGGCATTGTGCCGGGTTCCTTTCCGGGACGGGCATACATGATTTTGAGCTCTTCGCCGGTCCATTCCACTGACAGACGGCGAAACAGTGCCCTTTCCCATGTCGAGACCCAGTTGCCGTTGTCATCATGGAAGCCAACGGCAATGATTCTGGGTTCGCGTGCAATGTCATGCATAGTCGTCCTCATCGACTATGCAGCCGTCATATGGGCCGCCTTAATACACCCATGTGTCGCCCCGGTCGCGGTCGGATTCGTCTTCGCAGTCCGGGCACACGTACCGGGCAATACGCATGCCACTGTAAGAGTAATCCTTGTCGATGCAGTCCATTTCCGCACCGCAAACAGGGCAGGTGAAGGAGAACTCGGGGGCGAAATCAACGTTGTCGACCCCGTACTCGCAGATATGATCTTCGCACAACATCTTCCCTCTCCTTGATAAAAATTTCTGACAGGAAGGGGCTCGTGCCCTCTGGGGACTGGACCAACCCTGTCCCGTTGGGAAGCTTAATACGATTTTCGTCTATATCTGTCAAACGATTTTCGTATATTTCTCGAAAAAATTTTTTTACGATTTTCTGCCAAAGGGCAAAAGAAAAGCGGGCCCATGAAAGCCCGCAATTTCAAATTTTGATTTGGGTATATCAGCTAGTCTTCATGTGTAAGCCCGTAGGCAATCATGTCGTCTACGGTCTTCCCTAGTGCTCTGGAAAATTCGTATGCCTCACGCAGTGTGAGATTTCTTAATCTGCCCTTTGTGTCTGGGCGGCGTATACGCCGAAACTCGCGTATGGAAACATCAGGGTTGCTTAACGCCATGACCTGATGGGCCAGTTCTCGAAGATCTCGCCCTTGTTCCTTTGCCAATAGTTCGACCGCAGTCGCGAAAGTGGTATCAATGCTCATAGGAGCCTCCTTGTAGATCAATACCATTTTCGTACACCTCCGTCGAAATATTGATAGATGATTTTCGTTGACACAGATATATGAAAATCGTATTTATCGAGTCAAGGGGCACCTGATAGCCCCTACCGTTCACTGACAACCAGCCTCCGCGAACCTGCGCAAGCCGTGGCACCGGGTAGCTCCCGCCCTTGGCACTGCGAACAGGGGAGAGATACCGGATAGAATCTGGGCGTGCTTCGGGCATCCCGACCCTGGCACAAACCTTGCCTTCGGGCAACAAAAAGGCCCGCATTGCGCGAGCCTACTCATCCCTGGTACAGAGAAAAAAAATAAATCCAGAAACAAATGATATTGCCATTGCTCCTGTGGCACTGTCCTCACTCATCCAGCGCCAGTCAGCCGGCAATATGTACTGGATCAAACTGGTAGACAGTCCCACTACCGTAACAATGGCGAGGAAGGTACAAAAAATTTTCATGCCTACTCCCACTGAATATTCCATGGCCCGTGACAAATCCGGCCAACTATTGAGTAAAACTCAAAAGTTGCCAGTCCGGTCAACTATTAAGTTTTACTTAACAGTTGGCCCAGCACCTACCAACAAAAAAGGCCCCCTCGAAAGGGAGCCTTGAGGTTATGAATGTCGCTGTGGGAAGGTAGCAAGTCTTCCCACAGAGGCCGGCAGGGTACTACCCCACGACCGGACTTGAGCAACGGGAAGAGCCGTTGCAGACGTTGGCTTACAAGAGATTGTCGATCAGTTTCACGGCGCCAGTCTCAATTGCCTTTGCCGTGTTTGCTCCACCCTGCACCTGACCGCCCTGCCGCCCATGTCCTCCACTTTCGTGGGCATGAGTGGGTACAACGTCCAAGCTATGAGGCCTCTCAGCGCCAATTGTCCGCCAGCCGTTTCCCGCGCTGGCAAGGCAACTGTGACCTTACGGCCATAAAATGTCAATAGACTTTTAGACCAAAAAGCCATAAAAGTTTTTCAAGGCCACAAAGCCCTACCCCACTGCTCCAGACAAGGAGGTATCCTATTATATGCAAACCTACATCGGCGTGAAACGCATCCAGGCTGAACCGCAGGAACGGGACGGCAGACCCGGATACAAGGTCGTGTACCCGGACGGTTATGAATCGTGGAGTCCTGCGCATGTCTTCGAGAAGGCATACTTCCCGATTGACGGTGCAAGGGTGACGATGGAAGACATTGAGCGTTTCTGCGAGAAGTCTGACATTCATTTCGCTCGCACAAACAATGAGTTCAGAACAGGCGTCAAATACTTTACAGCGCCCACTGGGTTCACTCTGTCTGAATCTGCTTCGCCAATCCCCGAAAACCGGCAACAGTGGGAAGACGAAGAAAGGTTTTACCATACAATCGTTTCCAAGGTTTGGGAGTGCATGGAGTTCCTGCGCTGCTGGGCTGACAACGGCCTGAAGAAGTAGGAGGAGGAAGCCAATGAAAGCTATGCTATCCCAGCCTATGGCCGGAAAGACTCAGGAAGAGATCGTGGCTACCCGAGAAAAGGCCGTCAAGGCGCTTGAAAGCCTCGGCTATGAGGTGGTGAACACTCTCTTCACGGACGAGTGGTACAGCTCCGAAAACATGAAGGAGCGCGGCGTTGTCCAGATACCGCTGTGTTTTCTGGCAAAGAGTCTGGAGAACATGAGCAAATGCCACGCCGCCTACTTCTGCAACGGCTGGCAAGATGCACGCGGTTGCCGCATTGAGCATGCCGCTGCAAAGGCCTATGGCTTGACGGTTATCTATGAAGACGAAAAAGCCCCCTCCGAGGAAGGGGCAAAACAAAGGATACAAAAATGGATATACAAAAAATAGACAGTAACAAATACGCTGTTCAAGTTATCACAGAAGACGAAGAAAAAATTTTTGATGCATTTATTGTTGCTCTTAATGTATTTATTGAAAAAATACAAGAAAATATGCAAATCAAAAATTTTACAGAGTGCATGCGCTCTTACAAAATTTGAAAAGGAATTTTTTATGAATATTAAAAAAATTGATTACACAAATTATATGGTCTACACAGAAACAGAAGAGGAATCATTATTTGTTGACGCCTTCATTTCTGCGTTGCGGCATTTCAGAAAAAAACTACAAGGGGACGCCAAGATAGAACTTACTGGTTGTTGCAGTAAGTGTCATACTTGTGACGAAGATCTGTCTCAATAGCAAGACGTTTCTTTCTGTCTTCCTCTCTCATAGTACAAATATGAGTACATCCATGTTTTAGCACACATTCCCATTTTTCATGTTCCTCTATACGGTTATACAAATCTTCTGTTTCCCCGATATACAAAGCTTTTGTAGATATATTGCCGTCTTTGCTTGTCAACCTTACAAAAATGTAAATTGCGCCAATATGTCTAAACTGTGTATCTTTGGAGTAAACATGAAAAGTGTATGAATTTCCGCTTTCCCCTTTGACTTCCATATCATAAAGCCAACCTGACATAACTTTTTCTCCTTCTACCCAGCCTTAGTATTTCCAAGGCTCCCGGTAGTCGATTTGCGGGCACTCTCTTTTTCAGAGGAGTTGCTCTGGTAGGCATGCAGTTCACTGACAGAGAGTGTCCCGCTACTTTGCACCGCCATAGATTCCAGGTGCCCTTCCCATTTGAATTTGTATCCGATTAGCGCTGCATTCTCTTGCCGCAATGCTTCCATAGCATTTTGCAGCTCCAAAATACGTCTTTGAGCCGCACTCAGTTCCTTTTTGAGCCTGGCAGCTTCGGAGCCCTCGTCGAGTGTTTCCCCTGGCCCCAAAAGCACCGCCCCTATTTGATCAAGCAGTGGCCCAACGCTGTCGATCCTTGGAACCCTAGATGTTTTCGCTCCCGGTTTTCCGCTGTTTATCCAACGCGCATAGTACCCTGTGTCAGGATCGAGCCCCAGGCTACGGGAAGCCTCACGAGCATTTCCATCACACTGCGTGTCGCAGTAATCGCGAAGAATTTGGATAACTTTTTGTGCGAAAGGAGTTTTCATATCAACCTCTTATACTCAATTGTGACCATTTGGCCAGCACCAGAAAACCAACAAATTCCTTGACAGTTCTACGGCCAAAAGGTCACAATGCGGCCAAAATATATCAAGGAGGAAAAAGCTTGATATCAGCCCTCAAAAAAGCCTTTGATGCACGTGGCTTGCAGAAGAAAGACCTATGCGGAGTTCCGGGGCTTTGCTACTCTTTGGCAAGGCGGCACTACACAGGGGAAAAAAATCTGACCGCTAGGTACGCTGTTATCTATGAAAGGCTTTTTGGGATTCCACGGGCGGAACTCAGACCAGATCTATGGCCCGCCCCTGACCCAATTACGCTCAAGCCGAGTGCCATCAATGCCCAAGAAACAACCCAACAAAACAACTGAGCCTTTATCAGTGCGTATTCCCAAGCCCCTGCATGACCGCCTGTACGCTGTTATCAGGGCAACGGAATGCGAGATTACTCGCACGGATCTTGTTGTCCGGGCGCTGGAAACCTACCTTGCCCTGCTCAGTATCAACCCGTCCATTCTTGAAGGATACGATACTGCGAAGGATGTGTCAGCAAGACAAATAAAATCTCTGTAAGACAAACAGAGAAACTGTCTTGCAGACAAGACCATCAGCCTGTTGTATGAGGAATAATATGAGTTTCAAGCCTCTTCCATGTATCGTTTTCTGCACCGATCCTGCATGCCGTCATGCGTATGTATGGATACGAGATGCAGAAGAGCCCCGGGGACTGGCCAGCCGGACACTGCTTCCCTGTGGGCACCCTGTCGGAACGGCCCTATTCTCCGACAGCTGTGTGCGCTCTGCATTCAATGCCCAGAGTATACTCAGCTTTCTGGATGATCATGATTTGATCGTGCCCGGGGCCTATGGACTCATTGAACGGCACGGCGGGGTTTTCAGGGACGTAGCCAACTGCGTACCGCCGCACAGCAAGCCTTCCCTGGAAGAGCTGGAAGAGATTCTGCCATGACGCTCCAGGAAGGAACCTTGTTCAAGCGCCGGGACGTGCACGTGCAGGAACCCTGTTGGATCGACTGTGGCCCGGAAGACAGGGAGCTGGGCATACAGCTCAAGTCTTGTCAGGCCCGGGTAGTGTCTGCCGACAGCGTGATCGGTGCGGACGGCAGGCAGTATGTGGCCGTGTCCGCATACGAACTGGGCGGCGTGCGCATCATGCCAGTGGATGAACTGAGGTTCTACGATGGACAGAAAAGATAGACACGCTTTCCCGCGTGTTGATGCGGGCATTGTGGAGCAGACATGGTTTGTCGAGTTGCCTGCCGAATGCCAGGCCACTTTCTTCAGGCTCTGGCTCTCCTGTGACGTGATCGGCGTGACGGAGAATATCAATGTCCCGTTCGACCTTCTGGAGGCGATGAGCAGAAAAAACCTGCTTCTCTATGGCGGGGGCTCTATCCTTTTCTGTGAATACATCCAGGCTCAAATAACCAGGGCTTCGGATATTCCTGCCATGATTGAAGCCTTTGTAGAGTGTCCTGTCCCACCCTTCAAGGCATACCTTGCGGAATGCTATCATAGCCTTTTCACAGAGGAACGCTTGGACAAGTACAACCGGGGCGTTCTTGTGCGCGACCTGGGCGTACCCTTTTCAGAGTGGCGCAAGCTGCGTGCACAAGTCTTTGTGCGAGACCAGTACACGTGCAGGTACTGCGGCAAGCATGTGGACACTCCACACTGTGACCATGTGCTCCCCTTGTGCAGGGGCGGCAAGACAGTGCTGGACAACCTTGTGACCGCTTGCCCGTCTTGCAACTGTTCCAAGCACGACAAGACGCTTGAGGAATGGAGGAAAGGGTGATGAGCAAAGGCGACATACTCATACCGAAGGATGTGGCGCAGGGCCTGGGCAAGCTGGACCAGTATTCCCTGGGCTACTTCTTCAAGCGGCTCCTGCACAGTGCTGGGTATGCTGAAAGCAGTCCGGATTCGCGGGACAGTGGCCTGGCCGGAGCTCATGCCTTCACAGTACTGGAGCCTCTGCTGAAGAGCGTGAACGGCTTCGGGGAAGAAGGACCAGAGGGCAATACGCCTGAAAAGCGGAGGCAAGAATGATCTGGTTCAAGGAAATGGCTGGAGACGCATACGATCCGATTTGGCAACAGATCGCGCTGGATTTGCGTCTCAAGCTTTCGACAGTCATAGCTGTGCGTTCCATGCTTTATGCGCAGGCTGCCATGGGCTCCAATAGCTATGCTGGCGAATATATCTTATGCCCCGATACTCTCGACAAACTCCTTGGAGAGAAGTCTGGAACGGCAAGGCGAGTCCTGGCACAGATGGAGGTCTACGGATACGCACAGGATGGCAGGTTGGTGAAGTGGGAACAGGCGCAGGTCGAAGAAAAGACGACAGAAAAGCCTTCTGGCCGCAAGTTGGACGTGACCGCGCTGGAGTGGCGCATTCTCCGTGCGGCCGTTTTCGACCGTGACGACTACATCTGCCAGTACTGCGGGCAACATGTGGACCACCCCCACTGTGACCACGTCTTCCCGCTTTCGCGTGGCGGAAAGTCCATTATGGAAAACCTCGTGACGGCCTGTCCGTCCTGCAATTGCTCAAAGCATGACAGGACGCCAGAAGAGTGGAGGGCTGGACAATGCCATTCCGAACGATAGATACGGACATATGGAGTAACGCTTGGTTCTACGACCTGACGTCAGCTCAGAAAGTCATGTTCATCTTCCTCTTCAGCAATCCGCTAGTCTCTAACATCGGCGTGCTAGAGATATCGAGGAGGCAGCTTGCGGCTACCACGGGTGTCTCTCTGTCCACCGCGAACAAATTCCTTGAGGAGCTTGAGCAGGATGGAAGGATCGTTGTCGACGGAAAGCTGATTCTCATTACGGACTTCATCTCCAAGCAGACACACTTCGGAGGAGCTTCCGAAGTGAACAAAAACGACCGGCTTCTCAAGAACCTCTTGCAGCTCTTCAACGCTTGCCCTTCCGAAAAGCTGAAAAGGGGCTTGCAACAGGAATATCCGGGACTTTTCCGTGTAACACAAGACCCTTGCGAGGATGAAATAAGCCCCTTGTCTGAAGCAAACAAGCCCCTTGTTTCAAAACAGGAAGCCCCTTGTTCTGCTCAGACAAGCCCCTTATCCAAACAGAGTAAGCCCCTTGCTCAGGAAGAGGAAGGGGTCGGGGGAGATATTAGAGATATTGGAGATATTGGAGAGAATATAGATCCCCCCTTACCCCCCTTGCAGGGGGGCAACGACGCAGCCGCGTCGGATACGTGCGAGCACTGCGAGCCGCACACAGACGCGGATACCTCTGCGGCACAAGCCGTGCTCTCTCCAGAGCAACCGCCCAAAAAGCCGCGAACACGCAAGGAGCGCAAGGACGAACTGCCTTTGCGTCCTGCGGATTGGGAAGCCTGGTATTCCAAGTACCCAAACCATTCCGCGAAACAAAACGGCATACTTGCCTGGAATGACGCCATTCATGCAGGCGTCTTGCCGGACTTGGCTGTTTTGCTGGACGCGCTTGACTGGCAGATCCCGGCAAACAGGTGGAGCCCTGCCAAAGACAGCTACACGCCGTTGCCAGCCACGTACATCAACCAGCGCCGCTGGCGGGATGAACGACCGCCTGCTCAGGCTCAGCGTCCATTCCCCGGCACACAAGCTCAGCCTTTTTTTGGCGGCAAACTCTCCGACATGGAACGCAACGCCATGAACATACAAGCGGCCTGCAATGTGCTTGCAAGGCAAGCTGCCAAAGAAGGCGTTCCATTTCCTCCCACAAATTTTGACACGATGAATACGCAAGAAGTGTTTGTCGCCGAAGCGCTTCCCTGCGGACAGGAGAACTTACGATGACACTTATGGAGCGCAATGCGCTGATTATTAAGGCTCTACTGCAAATGGCCCAGAACTTTGGCGGGTCAATACCGGAAACCCTTCTAGAAAAATGGATTGAGCTGCTCAATCCCTACGCGGTGCAGGACGTTCTTGCGGCAATTGACGACGTGATGCTCACGTATTCTTTCAAGACCATGCCGCCCATTGCGGAGATAATCCGCCGCCTTCCCAAGTCGCAGACGCTTTCCGTGGAAGACATGAGCACTCTCAAGGCCAGGCAAGAATTTGACGCCGTGTGGGATGCCATACGCACCTACGGCTCCCACCGCGAACCCGTCCTGCAGGCCACAACTGCGGCTGTAGTCCGGTCCATGGGCGGATGGCAGATTATCTGCGAAACCTGGAAGGATGAGGATCGCCACTGGAAGGAGAAGGAATTTCTGCGTCTCTGGCAGCTCTATGAGGGCAAGGAATACCTGCTTGGCAACGGCGCACAAGGCGTGAGCACAGGTCTTGCCCTGGGAGCTCCTGCGGCAACAGCCGCATTGGAAAGCCCTGTTCCTGCAGGCGTCTGCCCGGAATGCCACGGATCCGGCTGGATCACAGCGTGGCGTGAAGGCAAGCTGACAAGCAATGCCTTCCCA
Organism: uncultured Desulfovibrio sp.; assembly: GCA_944327295.1. Classification (GTDB taxonomy): domain Bacteria; phylum Desulfobacterota; class Desulfovibrionia; order Desulfovibrionales; family Desulfovibrionaceae; genus Desulfovibrio. The sequence goes on from CALVHF010000157.1 coordinate 19,394, forward strand.
TGCATCTGCAACCACGACTGTGACGGCAAGCGCTACACACGGGAGGAGCTTGCCGCTGCAGGCTGGTTCTTCACCGAACCCAAGCGCCCCCAAAAGCGGACCGGCGCTTTCAGACAGCGCCTTGCCCGGATGAAAATCGCCGCGGCTGCCGCCTCACAGGCAAGCGCATAAGCAGGCGTCAAGGGGAGCAAGATGAAAGAGAAAAAGCTTAAAGAGCTTTTGGCTCAGCTGGAAATGTACAAAAGCAAGGCGGACAGTCTCTCCTACTACCTGGGAGAGTACAAGAAGCTCTGGCAAATGATGTGGGACGAGGACGACAATGAGCGAATTAACGCTCTCTGCGACGAAATGGCCTGCACGCAGAAAAAGCTCGTGTCTTGTCTCAAGGCGACAGTAGCAGCAAATGACATCATGGAAGAAGTTTTCTGCCGTCTCGAAAAGGAGACGGGGGAGGACATGCAATGACACCGCAGGAACAGGCAGAGGCAAGCGTAGGCAAGGTGTACGAGCTGATTCAGCGGCTTGACGGCGTAATCAGAAACCTTGCGAGCATCAAGCACATATGGGGCTGTCTTGAGTACATGGGGGAACTGCCGAGCGACGCATCATGCGACGGCATAAGCAGCGAGTTCGATGAGTTCGACTACTACATCGAAAGGCTTGAGGATAGGTCGCAGCAGCTGTCCGTGGCCATGAACGAGTTCCGTGAAATGCAGGAGGCGGACAGGCGATGACGCTTCCGATACCAGCACATCACCACAAGAACGTCAGACTGTACAACCCCTTCGGTGCAGGTTCGGAGTCGCAGGAACAGCAGGCGCTTTTCCGCTGGTGGCGCATTGGCGGCTTTCGCACCTTCGGTCTTGCTGCATGCCAGCTCTTTGCCATTCCCAACGGCGGCAAGCGCGGCATAGCCACTGCGGCACGCATGAAGAGTGAAGGAGTGACTGCAGGTATCCCTGACATTTTTCTGGCAGCTCCTTCCGGGGACAAGCATGGGCTCTTCATAGAGCTTAAGCGCAAGGACAGGGGCAAGCTTTCGACTTGCCAGAAGGCCAGCATGGCAGCCCTTGAGGCCGCCGGATACGCCTGCGTAGTTGCGCATGGCTGGGAAGCCGCCCGGCAGGAAATTGAGAACTACCTGACAGGAGGGGAGCAGTGACAGACAAGGAATGGTTCCGGTACTACGTAGAAGAGCGGACTGCCGTATACAGAAGGGAAGCTCGGAAAATGCTGAGCAGCCTGACTGACATTCCCGACCGCATAGGCGCGTTGAAGGATGCAGGATACGAATTTTCTGATGAAGAAATCAGAAGAATTGGCACCGATCTCCGTCAGACCTTTATCGCCATGGACAAGATTTCGGACACTCTGAGTTCCCTGGTAAACGATCTGTACAGGATCGATGAAGGCATCAAGCAGGACTAGAGGAAGGTATGGAACGGTTTTTCTATATCGGAGAGGGATCCAGAAATGATCAGCTGGCTCAGACGGTCCTGGACAACATTGCCCGTTGCCGGGAAGCTGCAAGAACTGAGAGGGGCAAGGAGCTTGTGCGGCGTATCCGCAGGGAAAGGATCCTGCATTTCAACCCCGAGCAGTTTATCCTGGACGCCCTGCAAGCACACCGGACGCTTGTGAGCAAAGAGGGAAAGAAAGCCTATTCCTGGGCTTTTTGCTCGGGTGGAAGAATCTGCGTCAGTATTCCCGGCGGCAAAAGGCGTCTGCCTGAAACGCCGCCCTTTCCCACTCTTCCCTACTGGCTTGAGGAGGTAAGCGAGACAGAGTGGAAGGCGATGAAGCTGGAGCGGGAATACATATGAATGCAAGGAGAGAGTTGCCGCCATGTCCCTGCAAGAATTGCGGCAAACTCTTCGTTCCTCGGAGCAAGTTCAACCTGTTCTGCAGTAGCCGTTGCTGTACGGCATGGTGGAAAAGGCAGGCAATGCTTAAGCCATCAAGGCCGAAAAAGCAGGCCAGACCCAGAGCACCTGTGCAGCAACGGCAGGCCAAAGCCACTTCTCCGAGGCCCTGCAAGAACTGCGGCAAGCTTTTCATTCCAAAGAACAAGCAGAACTGCTTTTGCAGCAGCCATTGCAGCCGGGAATGGAAGGTGAAGCAGCTCAGGCTCAAGTACCAGCCAAAGGTCTTTCCGCCAACGACCTGCAAGAACTGCGGTCAGCTTTTCGTCCCCAAGAGCAAGCAGAACTGTTTTTGCTGCCGACATTGCAATCGGGCATGGCAACGAAAACAACTCCGACTCAGGCACAAGCAGGAAAAGAAGGCCGTGGCGACTCAGTTGCCAAAGATGGAGCCGATAAAGCCTATCCCTCTGCGTCCCTGCCACGATTGCGGAAAGCCTACTACTCAGTTTCGGTGCCCGGAGTGCTGGGCAAAGCTGAGGGAAGAACACGCGGAATATTTTATCTGACCATGGATGCGACATGAAGCAAACTGCCAAGGAAAAAGCTGGATACCGTATGGCACGGCCAGGCGAAACGACGTGCAGCCAGTGTCTCTACGGGCATATTGTGCATACTGAAAAGAAAAGGCGTGCCTACTGTGCTCTGACACGGTACAGCGTGGCCTTTCAGGGAACCTGCAAGCGCGCCATGAAGGCAACTGGGAGGAAAAACCGATGAATCAGGACAAGATCGAAAAACTGCGTGAGCACTATCAGGCTATAAAGGAGCTCTCCAAAGACCTGACAGAGAAGGACGTGGCCGACTGCTATGAGAACTGCTGGGTGAGCCTGCCTTTCTGCGACTTACTTGCGAACCTTTTGGACTACAAGAGACGCCCCGGACTCTGGACGTACAAGGATTTCGAGGTCTTTCAAACTCTCCAAGTCGGACTCAGGCGTGCCGAGAGCCTGCACCCCGTTTTCGCAGAGGGTGTGTACCAGGGGTTGGGGCGCGTCGGCGAGGAATACGGCGAGCTTGCCCAGAGTCTCAACCACGGCGAGAGCAAAGAGCGCGTAGAGGCCGAGGCAATGGACCTGCTTGTGGTCGTGTGGCGATTTGTTCGCAAGGATTACGATATTCCCTGCGGGAAGGAGAACGAGCGATGATTTTCCGAGTGCAAGACGTGGGCACTTGCAAGGCAGCGCCTCTGCCGGAAGCTCCGAAGGATTGGAAGTACATCATTCCCAGAGCAAGCGACCACGTGAACATGCACAACTTTACGATGCACATATGGGGCCGCCATTGGAATAATCGTGACAATGACAGCGAGGAAACAGGGAAATGAACGCGAGGTATGAATACATAAAGGCTATGGATGCCTTTAACGGGGCCCGAGCAAAGGCCCTTGAAGCCAAAAACGCTGCGCGTCTGGCTTTCCAGCGCATGGCGACGGAAGAGAACAGCTTCGGGCCGGGCGATGTGATTGAGTACAACGACAGGCAGGGTGTGTTTGCAAAACTGGAAATATCCCTATGAACTTTGCGTTGACGAGGAGATTTTTGAGGGTGTCTGCTATTTTTATCTCTGCGAAAAGGATGGGAGCGTTTCCCGTCAAAGGCAAGAAATCTGCGACAAGAGGCGCGTGAAGGTAATCAAGAGGAGCACTGACAATGAAGGACATGAACAAGACTGAAACGACGGCTTTTGAGCCGCGTGAAATAGTGAAGGGCGTTGAGGCACTTGAAAACAAGTTCAAGGAGCTTGAAGGGCGGTACAGGGAACTCATGCGTGAACGAGACAAGGTTTATCAGGACCTCGACATGACCTACACAAGGCTCATGATGGAGAAGACGGGCATAGCCGCAGGCTCTACCGTTGTAGCCGTTGACAGGTCGGGGAAGTCGTTCCGTGGGATTTTCAGGGGTTGGAACTATGGCGAGCGCTACACACTTGTGCGCGTGAACCCTCTCAAGAGAAACGGGGAAATCAGCCAGAACGTCAGACTTGTTGACGCAAGAGACATGAAGCTCGAATCCGAAACGGAGGCGTAATGTTCTGTCAAATTTTCTTGCTGACCGTGATACTTGTTATCCTGGTTATTGGCTTTGTTCTTGTTTTCA
>CALVHF010000158.1 GCA_944327295.1 uncultured Desulfovibrio sp.
CGGCTGGAGACAACCCGCCATTTTGCTCATCTCGAATGCACGATTTGAGGGCAATATCATCTTTTAGGTTCCACTCTCATATACTAATCATTACATAAATGATTTTACAAGACACATGATTCCAGAAAAAAGAATAATTACCTTGACAATCGCACGAAAAGTCGAAACATTTATATGTTTTAACAAAGGAATAGACAGAAAAAAACCTATCAGAGATGCTGCAATACACCATAATGAATAGGTCACAATTTTTTCAGTGTATAATCCTGCGTACCACTGAACAGAACACGTTACCAGGGAACGCAGGAAGAAATACACGCTTGTAATGCCTAAAAACTGCTGTGGCTTCCATCCTGCCAGCAGACCGTAAAGTCCCACAACTGGGCCATCAATGGTTGCACATGTTCCTATGATTCCACCCAATATGCCTGCTCCAAATGAGTACGGGACTCTGACCGATATTTTAATTCTATCCTGGAAAGCCTGAAGTCCAACAATACAAAAAATGAGAAGCATCCCAATAATCAGTTCAAGCAGGCTTGATGAAACTTTTTTAAGAACAAGAATACCGACAAGACTTCCAGGAATAGTGCCCAAAGCCATCCAAAGGACAATCTTCCAGGTACAGTACCTCATATAATACAGCCCCATCCCGACCATCATTCCCAGCAATGTCAGACAGGAAATCAGGACCACGTCCTGTACAGGAAGGACCCATATCATAAAAGGAATGGCAATAATGGCTACTCCAAGTCCACAGAGTCCACAAATAAAAGATCCTATGAACCATGCTGCTACTGATACTATGAGCGCCGTTTCCATGCGGATACTCCGTCGTGTTCAGGACAAAAACTCGCGTATGCCGGCTGTCATGCTTCTCTTTCTCTCAGTTTCAATCCGGGTCATATGCGATGAGAGTGCTTTTTTTGGCTCTTCGGGGGTATTTGTGGAGCTACTCAATCTCCCTCATTGCCCTCTCCATCAAGCACTGTTGCCTCTCTGAGGTTAGCCGCTACAAGTCTACGGTGAAAAGATATTTTCAGAGAATTTATCAATAGTACTTGTACGTTGTTTTTGGGTCTTCTGGCATATGTGTGGGAAGAACGTGATTTGGCTATCTAAATGATTTTCTTCTGTTTTTTCTGACGTAACCATGAATTTCAAATGGCTTTCTGAAGACTTTGAACCTTGCGATTTACATATTTTTAATACAATGTAGTTTGAAATAAATATCTATGTATTTCGTGAATTTCTAGAAATCCGGTAACAGTTGATGCCAAAAAATCATAGCCAACCCTCATCTAGATATATGGTAACTATTTGAAAATCAATGACTAATCTAGCATAAGCTTGGCTATAAAAATTGTCAAAAATATAGTACATGAAAACTGTTATCTTCGATAACACTTCCAGTGAAGTTTATGAACAGTTTTTCTTGAATCTCTAATACACAGTAATGACAGGAAGTTTCTGGAAATATTTGCGGCTCGAAAGAGGACAAAACAAACCGTGTGGTATCGAAATTCTGGAAATTCACGTATTTTCTACGTAGATATCTGTTACTTTGTAAAAATAACAGCTGCATAACTAACGAGATACATATGCCTCACATGAAGATACATCAGCAAATGAAGTGCTGAAAATGAGGCCTTTGGGAACTGTGTGGTTTATTTTTATCTATAAATTCAACTAGTTATCTCACCAACATGCCTGAAGAGCCTGTTTTTTTGATGTGTCTGGATCGCTGCATCCATGCCATCAAGCAAATGGCTTAATGCAGCGAGCAATTTGAGTTGGCTCTAGCGGAAAATCGGTATGGATGAACAGCTCCTCAGCTCGACAGGTCTGACACGAGGGAGTCCTTTTCACCCAGCTTCGGCTAGATCCATCCGTGTGCCTCTCTTCCTGCGAAGCTGGCCGCGTACACTTGCATACCGGTTTTCCGAAAGGACCTTTGAGTTCCCCACAAAGAGCCACGAAGAGCCCTTTTTTTTTGAGCTTATCGCAAAAAACTTTTTTATTCAATAATAAATTGGAGGAGACTGGAACTCAAAGGTTGATTCAATTGGAGACAACTAGCCATTTTGCTCATCTCGAATACATGATTTGAGAGCAGTATCATCCTTTAGGTTACACTCTCATCTTTTCCCGCTATCTTTTTTGATGCGCTCCTAGGGCGTGTTGACAAATTAGGTGTCGCCCTGATCTGGCCTGATTTCAGACGGGGTCACGGTGCGACAGTGAGCTCTAATGGAAGTTGGTACGCCCCTTTATATCGGCATATGCCAGTTGCCACTGTCGGATTTTGATTTTGTCAACACGGCCTAGGCCGTGTTGACAAACATGTTGACAAACATGTTGACAAATTAGGTGTTGCCCTGATCTGGCCTGATTTCAGACGGGGTCATGGTGCGACAATAAGCGCTAATGGAAGTCGGTACGCCTCATTTATATATTGGCATATGCCGGTTGCCACTGCCGGATTTTGATTTTGTCAACACGACCTAGTCATATTTCTTGTGCTCGAAAGATGTCTGCTAGAGACAAAAAAAAGCGGTCAGCCTTCTGCAAGCCAACCGCATAAGTTTCTTTTTTCCTGCAAACGCCTAGGCACAGCCAAGCTGTGCATACAGGGAAGCGTTTCAGGTGTTCTCTTTCCCTTTATTTTACTTTCATTTTTCACTTTATGGTGGGCCCGGAGAGATTCGAACTCCCGACACACAGGTTCGTAGCCTGTTGCTCTATCCAACTGAGCTACGAGCC
>CALVHF010000159.1 GCA_944327295.1 uncultured Desulfovibrio sp.
GTGTAATTTTCTGCTAAGGAATCCTTTTGAGCACCTCTGAAAGTATGGTTCTACTTTTGCTCAACTCTTAGGTTATATCTAGTTGAAATTACTGGATTTCATTATCTAGATATCATGACATAATTTTAAAATTAGATACTAGCTGCTGGCCGTTCGGACAGGGGCCCGCCCCCGGCTCGTTGCGGGAATGTCGCGCAAACTTTTTCCTTGACAGAAGATGTTGAGGTGTATAGAGCTTGAAGTTGTGCCGGAGTGGTGGAATTGGTTGACGCAGAGGACTCAAAATCCTCCGGGGGCAACCCCTTGTGAGTTCGAGTCTCACCTCCGGCACCATCATCCCACAGATGCCTGCCGAGCCACGTCATGTGGCTTTTTTTAATTTTTTTCCCGAAAAAAGATCGTCTTTTCCCCTCGAGCGCCCTACCCCGGGAATCCTCCCCCTCCTCTAAAAAAGGTCAGCACTCTCCTCGTGGATATACAGAGAAAACTCCTCATTCGCGATCTGCGCCGCCTTCTGCAGGTACTGCCGGCAAGGACACGCTGGCAGGTAGCTGGTCTTTTTACGCTCATGTTCTTTCTGGCCGTGACGGAAGTGCTCTCGATCTTCTCCATGTCCTTCATGGCCATGACCGTGGCCGTACCCGAAAGAATCCTCTCCCATCCCCTCACGCAGCGCATCTTTTCCTACCTGCCCACGCTGGGCGAAATCTGCTCCGATCCCCGCTACTTCACGCTTCTGGCCAGCTGGCTGGTGGTGCTGCTCATTGCCTGCAAGAACGGGCTCACGGCCCTGACCAACTGGCGCAGCGCCTGGCTTGGCGAAGAGATTGCCTTCTATGCCGGCTCCACCATCATGGCGCACTTTCTGAAGAGCAGCTACATGGACCACATGTCCGGGGACAGCGGCGCCATGTTTCAGGCCCTGAGCTGGAAGCGGCAGCTGGGCGCCTTTGTGGTCAACATCCTCAATACTTATACCTACGGCATCACCTCCATAGCCCTGTTTGTCACCATCCTTTCGGCCACGCCTGGCGCCATTCTCTCCTGCCTTGGCATTACCGGCCTCATTGTCTTTGTGACCTACAGGACCATGAAGACCAATATCGACCGCTGCGGCAAGACCTCGGCCCAGTGCGAAGCTGCGGAAAACCGCACCTCCATGACAGCCATGCGCGGCATCAGGGAAGTGATCCTCTACCGCCAGCAGGAAACCTTCTTCGAGAAATACACCGAGGCCCTGAAGACCGGCAAAAGGCCCCATGCCTTCCTCGTGATTGCGCCGCCCATTCCCACCTGGATTCTGGAGTTCTTCGGCTTTCTCTCCATTCCCACGGTGATCTGGGTGCTCATCGAATTCCAGGACGCCAACATGGTAACCATCACGGCCGTGATCACCCTGATCATGCTGGTGGCCTGGCGTATCCTGCCCATTCTCAACCGCTCCCTGGGCTGTCTCGTTTTCCTGCGCACCATCAGACCCATGGCCATGACCTGCCTGGATCGCCTGGAGAGCATACAGAAGCAGAACCTGCCCAATCCCCCCCAGCCTGATCCCGACTTTCGCTTTGACAGGGACATCACCCTGCACGATATCTGCTTCAGATACCCTGGCGCCGATCATGACAGCCTCAAGAGCGTGGGCCTGCGCATTGCCAAGGGCCAGCAGATAGGCATCATCGGCGCCTCCGGCTCCGGCAAGACCACCCTGGTCGGCATTTTGTGCGGCCTTCTGCCCATGAGCAGGGGCGAGATGCGGGTGGACGGCCTCTCCCTCACCGAGGAACGCAAGGCAGCCTACATCCAGAAGGTGGGATATGTGTCCCAGACCCCCTACATCTTCAACGGCACCATAGCCGAAAACGTGGCCTTCAGCACCTGGGGCAAACCCTTTGACAGGGAACGGGTCATCCATGCCTGCCACATGGCCGCCCTGGACCTCATTGACACGGACGAGCGCGGCATAGACTACCCCATTGGCGACAATGCCTCGGGCCTGTCCGGCGGCCAGGCCCAGCGCGTCTCCATAGCGAGAGCCCTTTATGCCAATCCGGACGTGCTCATTCTGGACGAATCCACCAGCGCCCTGGATCTTGGCACGGAAAAGGCCATCATGGAAACCATAGAGAACCTGAAGGGCCATCTCACCATTATCATCATTGCCCACAGGCTGAGCACGGTGGAACGCTGCGACACCCTGTTCTGGATAGAGGAAGGCCGCCTGCGCACCCAGGGCACACCGGCCGAGCTTCTGCCCGTGTATACCAAGTCCCTGGTGTCCGAAGAATTCCAGAAGGAACACCAGCTCCAAAAGTAGCAGAAAACAGACAGAGACAGCGGTGACAAAAGAAGACGCTTCCCCCGAACCTGTCAGGCGTCTGGACGTTCTTCTTACTGACGTCTTTCCTGACACGTGCAGGCAGGGTGACGCTCCAGATCGGCCTGTTCTTCTCCAAGCATAGTCAGCACGGCATTCACCTTCAGAAGTGCAGGTATGCCCCCGGTCCTTTGTGCCAGTGTCCGTGCGGTCCTGCGCACTTTATCAAAGTCTTCGTCCGTGATCAGGGCAGCTATACGCGCAAGCTCTTTCTCGACCTCTCCTGCGCGCTCTCCTGTCCTCATGATCTCGCCCAGTATCTCGTCCGAGGTAAGCCCATAGGCGCGGGCTGGATGATGAGGCTGCCCTGGGCCATGATCCAGATGGAGTCCGTGTCTTCCACTTCTCCAAGAATCTGCGGAGAGTGAGTCGTGACGAAAAACTGGCTCTTGGGAAAAACCGCAAGCAGTCTGGAGATGATGCTTCTCTGCCAGGCCGGATGCAGATGCAGCTCCATCTCGTCTATGAGAAAAACGGCCTCGGCCTCAAGCGGATTCTTCAGAGAAGGATTGGCCATAGCCATGCGCCTCGCCATATCCGCCACCATGGCCAGCAGACACTTTTCTCCATCGGAGAGCTCCTCTATGCGGAACTCTTCTTCCCCCTTTGTCACGACCATCTGCAGCCTGGGCCTGCGCCGAACCCGCAGCCTGTGAAAGCCAGGCATCAGGGTCTGCAGGGCGGTGCGTACGGCAGTCAGCTGCGGATCCAGCGTCGGGGGCGTCTTGCACTGATTGTTCTCGTGGCAGAGTCTGTACCGCTCGTTTTCCACATCTTCGCGGTTTCTGTACCACGAGAAAAACTGTCCAAAATCCATGTCTTCGCGCCTTCCCGACAGAGACTTCTCCAGAGCCTCGACCTGATCGGGACGTGGTTGTCCTCGCCTGATCCTCGAGAGGCACGGACTCCACAGACCTGGATGGTGCATAGAGACAGACCAGGGGAACATTTGCCTCTGGATCAGTATCAAGCCTTCGGTTGATCTCGGCACTGGCTGCTCTGACCTCTTCCAGTCTGGACAGGGATTGCTTTTCACGCCGCGTGGACCTGCCTGCCATCCATGTGCAGCTGCGGCCAAGGAGCTCGACACAGACAGTCGCCCTGGTAACATCTGCACCGTGGGAGATGTCCTCTCTCGAGAAAACTCTGCCGGAACGTGTCGGAGCAGCGACAGGTGCGGTTAATCCTGAGTTCCCGGGAAGATTTTACTTCCACAACTTTTCAGAGGAGTGCAATAATAAGATAACTCATTAAGAAT
>CALVHF010000160.1 GCA_944327295.1 uncultured Desulfovibrio sp.
CCACATCAAGTCCGACTTCGATGCCGCTTGCAGGGTGTCTGGGCTCGTCCACTTCCTGCTCGGTCAGAATCGAAACAGACCAGCCGTCGGCTTTGCGACTGACAGTGACGCTCTTTGCCGTGCCCTCAAAGAAGCGACTTCTCTGATACTTCACCCAGCCTCTCTTGGGAAAAGAGATCTGCCGATCACCCTCATCGATCCTGAAGCCTTGCGGGGGGCGAAAACTGTCCATCGACTTGAACTTCTTGTGAAACTTTGGAAACTTTGCTCTTCCCTCGTAAGAGTTGGTGAATGTCCGATCCAGGTCTTTGAGTGATTGCTGCAACACCTGGCTGTGGCATTTGGCAAGCCACGTCTTATCCTTCTCCCGCTTCCATTGAGGAAGCAGACGAGACAGGGCAGTGTAGGAAAACCGAAACTCTGGATTCTGCTTGCGTTGTTCGTTGTACCACTCAATTCCCTTGTTGTAGACAAGACGTGCACAACCGCAAGAGCATGCAAACTCCCTGGTTTGCGCACCATTTGGCCTGAGCTTGAGAGGTATGCCTTGTAACGAGTCATGACACTTCCCTAGCTTGGAATACTGGAGAGCGTCAAGGGACAATGCGCGCCTTTCATCCCCACCCTTACGGCTGGGGTATTTCGGCGCATCTGGTAAATGCGCAAGCAGGAAATGGCAAGACCGCCGTACATGAGAAAGCTTCAGGCTTGTGCTGCCAAGCTTCTGACTTGCGCTGCTAGTGTCAGGCCGCAGGAAGCGTGCCCCTCTGAACGAATGAAAAAAGGACATCCCCGGGCACGAAGACGGGCAACGAAGCTGCAATCTGGTGCATGCGGAGACAGGATCGGGAAAAATCCCGCAGTGCCGGCTTGTTCCCAATGGTCCGAGAACGGGCTTTTTTTCGCAACTCTTGGCAGTTAGACAATAACAAAGAATTTTTGTATTGTTCCGCGCTGAGAGGTACGCAATATGGCACTTTGTCGAATCATCACTCTGCAAAACGATCGTGAGTGGGCTACTGCCGGTCAGTGGCTTAAGAACCGTGCTAATCCTGGTTCTGCCGACGTGGAAGGCAAGGTCAGGGAAATCCTTGAAAATGTCCGCACCAACGGAGACGAGGCCCTGTGTCAGTATACACGGGAGTTTGACTGCCCCGAGTTCTCCGGTGCCCTGCGGCTGAACGAACAGGATATTGCCCTCGGCGCTGCATCTGTTTCCAGTGAAGACAGAGAAGTCATTGCCCAGGCAGCTGGCAATATCCGTGCGTTCCACGAGGAACAGAAGGAAAAGACCTGGCTGCAGATGCGCCCTGATGGCAGCATTCTGGGACAGATAGTGAATCCCGTTTCCCGTGCCGGCCTGTATGTTCCGGGCGGCAAGGGCGGCAACACTCCTCTTGTCTCCAGTTTTCTCATGAACGCCATACCGGCCCTTGTTGCCGGTGTTCCCGATATTGCTGTTTGTACCCCGCCACGCAGTGACGGCAGTGTCAATCCCGTGATTCTGGCAGCTGCTCACCTGCTGGACATTCACGAGGTCTACTGTGTGGGTGGCGCCTGGGCCATTGCGGCTCTGGCTTATGGCACACAGTCCATTGCACCCGTGGATGTTATTGCCGGTCCTGGAAACATCTTTGTGACGACGGCCAAGCGCATGGTTCAGGGCACGGTCGGCATAGACATGATTGCCGGCCCCAGTGAAGTGTGTGTCATTGCAGACGGATCTGCAAACATACGTTGGCTTGCTGCTGACCTGCTGAGTCAGGCCGAGCACGATCCTCTGGCCTCGGCCATCTGCATTGTCACGGATCCTCTGCAGGCCAAGGCTCTTGCCGAGGAGCTGGACGAACAGTGCCGCAAGCTGCCCCGTGCAAAGATTGCCAGCCGCTCCCTGGAGGACTGGGGCGCTATCGTCGTGGTCCCGAGCCTCAGTGAGGCCCTGAGCATCGCCAATCAGATTGCTCCCGAGCATCTGGAGCTATGCATTCGTTCTCCCTGGGAAACCCTGCCCTACATCAAGAATGCTGGCGCCGTTTTCCTCGGACATCACAGCCCCGAGCCCGTGGGCGACTACTTTGCCGGTCCCAATCACGTGCTGCCCACCCTGGGCACGGCACGCTTCTCCTCAGCTCTCTCTGTGCAGACTTTCTGCAAGAAGACCAGTATTATTGGTACTTCCCGCAACTTCCTGCGCGACAACAAGGATTCCATTGCCAGGCTGGCCCGCCTCGAAGCTCTGGAAGCCCATGCACTTTCCGTGGAAGCTCGATAGTCCTGCATACGATTCACAGCATTTACTCTGAAAAACAGCGCGTTGCTCATGTACTGCAGGGACGCGCACAACGGCAGGTTTTGTCCTGACGAGGTGTTTTGTGAAAATAATTACCCGTACAGGTATTAATGCGTATCCTCTACTGTCTCGTGGCAAGGTCCGCGATATCTATGCAATCGACGAAAATACGCTGCTTATCGTAACTACAGACCGCATGAGCGCCTTTGACGTCATGATGTCCCGTCCGATCCCCTACAAGGGCGTCATTCTGAACCAGATTACGCTCTTCTGGATGGACATGTTCAAGGATATCGTGCCCAACCATATCATTGAAAGCGACGTCAATAAATTCCCTGCCCCCCTGAATCCTTGGCTGGATCAGCTTGAAGGCAGAGCCGTGTTGGTGCGCAGAGCCCGCCCCCTGCCAGTGGAATGCATTGTGCGCGGGTACATTTCCGGATCCGGCTGGAAGTCCTATCAGGCAGACGGTACTATCTGCGGTCACACTCTACCCGCAGGCCTTAAGGAATCCGATAAGCTGGAAGCCCCCATCTTCACGCCTTCTACAAAGGCTCAGTTCGGCCAGCACGATGAAAATATCTCTAGAGAGTGCGCTGCCGTGCTTCTGGGCGACAGCATTGCTCAGGATGTCGAGGAAAAAACCCTTGCCATCTACAAGCGTGGCAGTGAATACGCCGCCTCCCGCGGCATCATTGTCGCTGACACCAAACTCGAATTCGGCTTCATCGACGGAACACTGCATCTGATCGACGAAGTTCTCACTCCCGATTCCTCCCGTTTCTGGCCTGCTGAGTCCTATGAACCTGGTCACAGCCAGCCCAGCTTCGACAAGCAGTACCTGCGTGACTGGCTGAAGAGCCAGCCTTGGGATATGCAGCCTCCTGCGCCCACGCTGCCTGATGAAGTTGTCGAGGCCACTGCTGCCAAATATCAGGAAGCCTACCGCATTCTGACTGGCAAGGAACTTGGCATCAATTAGGATCAGGAAGAGAAGGAGATAGATATGTTACTCGAAGGAAAGAAGGCTCTGATCTTCGGAGTTGCCAACAACAAGAGCATCGCCTGGGGCATTGCCCAGTCGTTCAAGCAGGCTGGTGCCCGTCTGGCCTTCAACTATGTGGGCGATGCCATCAAGAAACGCCTGGATCCTCTTGCCGAAGAAATCGGTGGCGAATTCACCTTCCCCTGTGATGTGAGCCAAGACGATCAGATTGAAGCTGCCGCTGAGCTCGTCAAGGAAAAATGGGGCTCCGTGGACATCCTGGTGCACTCCGTGGCCTTTGCCAACAGGGAAGACCTGAAGGACGACTTCCTGCACACGACCCGTGCCGGTTTCCATCTGGCCCTGGATATTTCCGCCTACTCCCTGCTTGGCATCTGTCGTGCCTTTGCACCCCTGATGCATGAAGGCTCCTCCGTCATGGCCATGACCTATTATGGCTCGACCAAGATTGTGCCCGGCTACAACGTCATGGGTGTTGCCAAGGCCGCACTGGAATCCTCAGTGCGCTACCTCTCCTATGATCTTGGCGCCAGGGGTATCCGAGTCAATGCCATCAGTGCCGGTCCCGTCAAGACGCTGGCTGCCTCTGCCGTGCACGGGCTGAAGACGGTCTTCTCCAGAATAGAGGAAAATGCGCCCCTGCACCGCAACATCGAGACCACCGAAGTGGGTGGCACAGCCACCTACCTTGCTTCTCCTCTTGCAAGTGCAGTGACTGGTCAGGTCCTCTATGTGGACTGCGGCTTCAGCATGATGGCCTTCTAGGAATTTGCCATGAACGTTGCAATGCTCAATGACATAGGTATCACCCTTGCCGGCATCCTGGGCGTAGCTCTTTTCTACTGGCTTGGTAAGAAGGGCCTGCCGACCCGCCGTCCTGACAGGGAAGAGGACAAGAACAGGGAAAACGAAAAAAAATAAATTTGTGACGTGATTTCTGTTGACAGAGCCTGTCATAGAGCGTATACAACACAAGTTCTTTCGCGGAGAGATGTCCGAGTTGGCCGAAGGAGCACGATTGGAAATCGTGTAACGGCTTATCCCCGTTCCAGAGTTCGAATCTCTGTCTCTCCGCCAGATATAGAAATCTACAGGGTTTTGTTGCTATCCATTAGTAACAAAACCCTTTTGTTTTTAGGTAGTTAGGCCGTCTAAGGCCTTCTGTTCCTGCTTGTTCGTTGCCAATCGTCTCTGAAATTTGGTATGGAAAGTGGTATAGGTGTTTTTCAAAAAGGGCTCCCAAAGAGGGCGTGAAAAGCTTTTCCTATACCAATACCATCATAAGAGGTTGATTTTATGGCAGTATCGAACATCTTGAAAGCCTCGGCAGTAAGCAAGGCATTACGTGATGGCCTTCCCTGCGTATTGAAAGATGGTGGCTCCCTGAGTCTGAAAGTCACGGGCAAAAACCAGGGAACGTGGATATACAAAGGCCGAAAAAAAGGAAGCAGGACGATCGTTGAGCTTATCTGCGGTTATTCTCCTGACTCAGGGTTGAGCGAAGCTAGAGCCAAAAGAGATGAGTACAAACTTTTGCTCAAGCAGGGGATCAACCCCAACCAGCAAAAAAGGCAGGAGAAGGAAGAAAGCAAACGTCTTGAAGAATCGGCAAAGAATAGCTTTCGGGTCGTTGCCAAGGAATATTTGGCTACCAGAACGGACATGACAGCCAAGACATTGCAGGGCGATGAAAACAGACTCCTAAATCATGCTGGACCTATTCTTGATTTGCCAATGGCTGACATACGAAGGAGGGATCATCTGAAACCGTTGATTGATGCCCTTCTGCAAAATAAAAGCTTTGAGCAGGCCAAGCGTGTAGCAGGTCTCTTGGGCAGAGTTTTTCGGTATGCAGTTGATTGCGGATATATTGACTCTAGTCCTGCAGAAAGACTTTCAAATTTGCTTCCAAGGCAGACGGGAGAAAGAAATCATCATGCGGCTCAGACTACCGAAGATGCTTGTAGAGAGTTGTTCTCTAAAATATGGGAATACGCCGAAGGCAACCGGAGTGGACCATATGTCGTCAGTGCAATGAAGATAGCTTGCTACGTGCCAATCCGTTGTTCAAACCTCAGGGAAGCAAAATGGGAAGACGTGGATCTGGAAGCAGGGCTTTGGCACTTCCCCAGGACAAAAAATGGACGTGCATACGACCTCCCCATCTCCAGCCAAGTAAAAGAAATTCTAAGCCACCTACGCAAATATATGAACGAAGATATCCCTTTTTGTTTTCCAGGGACAACCAAATCAGGGCATATATCTGACGGAAGCCTCATTCAATTTTTGCGCAAGAGTGGTATTCCCAAGGAAGAACAAAGCCTGCATGGATTTAGATCAACTTTTCAGAGCATTGCTCTGGAAAATGGTATTCCTAAAGTCCTGACGGAAAGGATTTTGTTCCACGTTGCCGGCGGAGCCACTGAGCAGGCCTACAACAGGACTACCTACCTTGGCCCAACAAAAGCAGTCATGCAATGGTGGGCGGATGCCGTAGATGCCATGCGAGACGGTAAGCAATTGCCTGTCATTCCTGAAATTCTCCGACTTGGTGGAGCATATCAGTAATTTTTTCAAAAAAAGCGCTAATATACAATATTGTTGTGGGCCACTTGGACCACTGGGCCAATATATATAATTACAGGTAGTTAGACCTTATTTTTTGTGGCCCACAACGATTTTTATTTTGGGCCACTGGGCCATATTTAATTATTTCAGATAGTTATATTTTTTTCATTGTTTGCCTCAAACTCCCCTGTCACCTGGTTGTTTATTATGTAGTAAAACAGTATAGCCTAAGAGTTGAGCAAATTCAGATCTACACGGAAAAGCTTCCAGAGCTACCGTATTCTTGTAGTGCTCAAGGCTGACACGCCCCCAGAGGCGCTGGCACAGCATTTTTTTTCTGAAAAACACCACCGAGGTCCCTGTCCAGACCATGCTTTTTCAGAAATTCCATCACGAACCAGGCATACTAATATGGTATGGAGATTGGGTTCAACAGGTACCAGTTTGGGAGGGGAGCTTGGGGCATCAAAAGTCATATCCTTAAACTCACCATCGTCCCATCGTCGAACAGTACTTGACCAAGTATTAAAAAATATTTAATTTCAACAACTTATCAATATAAATTATCTTACCAAGATTCTCACAACTGTGTTAGCGTGCCCATGAGCTCCGGGAGCGTAGACAAAATCCATGGTTGCTTCTGAACCTGAAAGCACCTCTCCGTCTTTTCCTTTGACCAAATTTTGAACTCTGATGAAAGACATTCGCCCCTCCCAAGAAGTAGATCTAGTTAGCACTACATTTTCTATGACTCCAGCGGGTTTGACGATAAAGTAATATGTTGAAAAAATTATAATTTTGTCATCAATTAGGTGATGTAGATCTGAATTTGCTCAACTCTTAGGGTATAGAAAGCACTTCATTCGGCACCATCGCTGTTTTTCCCCTCAGTCCCAAGCAGGAGGACTCTCCTTTGCCGATAGGTGAAAAGCCTTGCCGCCCCTATCGGCCCCAGCAAAGCACAAAACAATATGGCACTGTGCACTTCTTACTTGTCCAACATATCTACTTCAAGGCAGCCTTTTGCCCGACACGTCCACTGAGGTAGTTATCTGTGCACAGGCCAAGGAGGAATTATGAAGACATGCCGTTGGCCCATGCCAAAATTCATTTCTTTTGTGTTTCTGCTCACGATCAAATGTTGGTTGGATAGACTGCGAGCATATATAGCTGCCAGGCTGGCATCAATGCGCAGAGCTGCGCTGGCACAACAGCAGATCAGCGATAACGGACATCTTTACTTTGTCCTTAAACAAAAAGATTTGGAGCTCGTAGAGGCACGCAACCAGATAGAATCCTTGCAAGGAAAAGTTATTGAGAGCAAGCTTGAGATAGAACAGCTCCAAAATGCCCATAATACCGAAAAAACAGAACTGGATATGGTCCAGCAGGCTTTGAATAACGGCGAACTGGAAAAAGCCCGCAACCAGATCGATGTTCTTAAGACAGAGCTTGTCGAGAGGCAAAAGCTTATCGAACAGCTCCAGAGCGCATGCAATGTTGCTGAGATGGAGCTGGAAAAGGTAAAAGGTGAATTGCATGAAGCCTTGTATGGGCACGGACTCCTATCCGAAGTCCTGCGTAAAAAGATGGCTAAAGAGCCCTGGGAGGGGATCAAGGCATGGCTATCTGCTCAAGGCTTATCCCGCGCCAACATAGGACTCTTCTTGCGGGAAGTACCCTTGTCCAACGATTCGTACAGGAAGGCAGGGAAAGAGGGAAAGCCCCCTCTGAAAGTTAGCCCATAACAGAAAGGCTTCCATGACAACATTTTCCCACCTTTCCCACCTTGCTTTCCCATGCAGGATGCATGTTAAAGCCTGCCTAGATCAGCGACAGTTGGAATCTCCTGGAACTGTCCAAAATCTCAAGGAGGTGGTTTTTCATGCCTGATATTTCCATACGATTGAGAGAGCGAGAAGTCTGCCAGCTTTTATGTTGCAGTAAGTCACATCTGTATAGGCTCCACAAGCAGGGAAAGTTGCTGCGCCGAAAAGAGGGGTACAAGTTCACCTACTGGATCCGGAAAGAAGTTGAGGCTTATGCCATGGGCATCAACCCTTATGCCGGAGAAGGTGTCGCCCAGGTGTAAACCAAGCTGTGCGATGTTGCCTGATGATCGCGGCCTTTGGAGGTGGCAACCGTGTCAAAGGCCGCCCTACATATATAACCAGACAATACAGGAACAAGAGGCACGAATCTGCTTGACATCTCTTGCGTCTTGTGGCCTCTTGAAGTTCCCTAAAACCAACATAGGCATAACGAGAGCCTTTTTAGCCTACCCATGGCTGAATAAATACTTGTTTGCATGCTGCATCAGCTGACTAATCTTGCCACCTTCGTTGGCAAGTTTTCAGATATCGAGGCAGATCTGCACGTCCGGGAACCCGTGAGGGCCGGCGGCTTATGTTGGGCCGGGGAGCGTGTAGATCTGCCTCTTTTTTTGCAGCGTGGAGTTACAAAAATGGCAGCAGTGGCAGAATATGATTTTTTTGAACAAGGGCGAGAGGTAATGGACTCGCTTGGCATAGTGCCTCCCGCAGAATTTGTTTGCGATGGACGATTCCATACATGCGGGACTGTGGGCAAAGAGAGAGGGACGGATGGACGCTATCTGATCCACTATGACAATTTTCCTGTTGGGATTTGCATCAACTGGCGAACCGATGAACGTGCTACCTGGACAGCAAAACGGGAGAGAGAGCTGACGGGCAAGGAAAAGAACGCCTATCGGGAACGCGTCCAGCGGCTTAAGGAGCAGGCCCATGCAGAGCAGACCCGCAAGTGGGAAAAAACTGCCCGTACGGCAGAATATGTTTGGAGCAAGTGTCAACAGGCCCAGGACTCCCATCCCTATTTGCAGCGCAAAAAGGTTCCTGCGTATGGCTTGCGACTGGCTTCAGACAATAGGCTGGTGCTTCCCATTCTGAGCGCAGACGGTCAGTTTCAGTCCTTGAATTTCATCTCCGCAGATGGGTCCAAGAAATTTCTGGCTGGAGGGAAGACTGCTGGTGGCCATTTTCCGATTCTTGCCAAAGATGGCACCGAGAGCGGTCCCTTGTTGATAGGTGAAGGGTTTGCCACGACAATGTCTGCCTGCATCAGTACGGGCTATGCCGGACTTGTCGCCTTCAATGCGGGCAATCTGTCTCATGTGGCCCAGGAGGCAAGACTTCGCTACCCAGAAAGGCAAATCATTATTCTTGAAGACAATGATCTGGAACGTGTTGCTGAGATAGGCCGCAATCCTGGGCAAGTCGCAGCAGAAAAGGCTGCCAGGATTGCACGTGCCAAGATTGCCCATTGCCCTGCTCTTCAGGATAAATCAACGGATTTCAACGATCTTTACTGTGCCCTTGGTCCCGGTGAAGTAAAAAAGGTTATAGAGCAAAGCCTATCTCCCGACATGGAACAGGGAGAACAACCTGCTTTGCCCAGAAACTTTTATTACACAGGCAAGCATGGTGATCTGGAATACCGGCTTTACAATGAAAAGGGTGAGCTCAAGGAGAGCAGCCGGATATGTCGGCATATTGAAGTCCTTGGCTATGCCCATGGCGAAGCTCGTTGGGGATGGGTCTTGCGATGGAAAGACAAGCGAGGAGTCGTCAAAAAGCAGGCAATTCCTTCGAGACTTTTCCAGACAAGCAAGACTGAGCTGGCTGAGTACCTCGCCGATGAAGGAGGCCTGGACATTCAGCCAGGTCAGCAAAAACGCTTCAAGGAATTTGTACTTGGTTTTGAGAATTTGCCCATATACCGCAATGTTTCCAAAATAGGCTGGTGCGACGGCAATTTTGTCTTGCCCAACGAGGTGATAGGCAAGGATGCAGAGAAGATTATCCTGCAGCCGGCTACCAATGCCATCTATGATCTGTACCAGACAAAGGGAGAGTTGAAACAATGGCAGGAGGTAGTTGCGCTTTGTGCCGGTAACAGCCGTTTTGAATTTGCCCTTGCAGCCTCTTTTGCAGGTGCGCTTTTATGCTGCAAGCCAACTGTGGCAGGCACCATCTTTCATTTTGCAGGCATGTCCTCAGGAGGTAAAACAACTGCTCTGAATCTGGGAGCTTCCATCTGGGGAGATCCAAACGGCCAAAAACGATCCTGGAGGCTGACAGACAACGCACTGGAAAGTTTGGCTCCCATGTACAACGATTTAACCATGTACCTTGACGAAATCGGGGAGGTGGAGCCTGTTGCCTTGCGCAATTCCTCCTATATGCTGAGCGACTGCATTGGAAAAGGGCGGGCAAACAGGGAAGGTGGCTACAGACAGCCGTCCACCTGGCGCTGTATTGTCTTGTCAACTGGCGAAACCACCTTTGAGAATAAATTGCGTGAAGGGGGATACAGAGCACATGCCGGCCAGCGTGTCCGCTTTGTGGACATCCCGGTGTACCCTGATCACCTGACACAACTGCATGGACTGCCTTCCGCAAAGTGTCTGGTTGAGCGGCTTGAAGAAGTTCAAAAACACCATTACGGCCAGGCTGGCCGTGCCTTCCTGGAACTCCTTGTGGCCGATATGGAACGAGTACGGGAAGAAATGGGAAAAAGGATGCAGGATGAGGAAAACAGGTTATGTCCAAGAGGAGCAGACCCACAGGTACGCCGGGTAGCGCAACGTTTTGCCCTTGTGAGTATCGGTGGTTGTCTTGCCCAGGAGTACAAAATCCTTCCAGAAACCCTAGATATCCTTTCTGCCGTGAAATCCTGCTTTGAAGACTGGCTAGCTGAAAGAGGTACTATTGGAGCCGATGAAGACAGACAAATTGCCGAGCGTATGCGTTCTTTCATAGAAGCCAACGCGACAAGTCGCTTCCAGGACGTGAACGATCCTGCACAGCGTATCAATGACCGAGTCGGATTCAGGCGCATCTGCTACAAAGGCAATTCGGAGCAGATGACAGAATTTCTATTCTTTCCCTCTGTCTTGGAAAAAGAGGTTTTTCCGGAATACAGCCTGAGGCGAGTATTGCAGGTACTGGATGCACAAGGATGGCTTAAGCACAAGAGAGGGACCAGATATACAGCACGTATCATGATTCACGGTGAAGGACGTAAAGAATATTATTGCGTAGTTCCACCTTCTCTATCTGACGACGAAGAGAGCGATTAAACAGTAAGTGATAGGTCAAAAAATATTTACATAATATATATCTTAATTGATAAAAAATAATATAGCCCTTCTTATGAGGGGCTTTTTTTTATTAAGTGTAATATATGTTTAAAATAAAATATTTTTTATAATATTTAACAATTATTTATAATTATATTTTAATATACATTAATTTTTTATAGTTGTTGTTTGATAATGCAAATTGTAGTTTATTGTACTTAATTTTAGCTGCATTGATAAATAAAAAAAGAATATGTAAGACTTTCATGAAAAGGCAGGACAGGTAAAACGGAACGTTTTACTGCCTGCTCTCATGCGCCGAGGGCTTAGCTTTTCGCTTTCAGCTCAAAGCTCCAGGCTTACTCGCTACGCTCGACGCCAGTGCCGTGCTGAAAGCACGGCTTTTCCACTCCAAACAAGAGTTTCTACAAGGAGGGCATCCCGATGGCCAAACTGCTTATCCTGCTACTCTCCACCGTTCTGATTATGACCAAGGCGGTACAGGCTCACGATCTTTTTACAGAACCGTGTGCCCAGGCGGGTATTCCCAAGGAGCTTGTACTTGCCATCGCCAAGCAGGAGTCCAGCCTGCACCCATGGGCATTGAACATCAGGGGCATCGACTACATGCCTGAAACCTACAAGGATGCCGTTCACTTGGTAAGACGTGCCGAGGGCGCTGGAGTTTCCTATGATGTTGGCATCATGCAGATTAACAATTACTGGATCAAAAAGTGGGGCATAGACCCCATTGAACTGCTTGACCCAGAAACGAACATCCGAAGGGGAATCAGCATCCTGATTGCCGAGATAGAGCGACATGGCTTCACCTGGAAGGCAGTGGGCAGATACCACAGTCCAACAGAGTGGCGCAGCCAGGACTATGCCTGGCGAGTTTTCAAGAGAATGGGAGGAAAGCAAGATGCCACGGCCTACATTGCCCACAGCCGCAAAGAGGGACCATACCTTCAGGATCAACTTGACTTCCAGGGAATATGGCGTGGTGAAGGAGTACAGCGACCGGGCCGGATTGTCTCTTTCCGAGTTCGGGCGGCGGGCATGCCTGGGAGCGAGGATACCAAGCAGAGAGGATCGGCAGGCCAGATTGCAGATGATGCAGGCAATAGCTGAACTTCGAAGGCAAGGAGGCCTCTTGAAGCTGATCATTTCACAGGAGCTTGTCGACAAGGCTGAGGTCGTCAAAATCTTGCGAGCATTTGACCCCATCGCGAAGCAGCTTGGAGAGGCAGTGGACAGGCTATGATCAGCAAACACATCACCTGCAAACCTGGCAATGACAACTATAGACGCCTTGCCAACTATATAGCCGGCAACGCAAAGCACCGAGGAGTAAAATTTGATGAGCGACAGCCCTACATACCGCAGTATTACCCTGGAGAAAGTGGAGACCTTGCCGCAAACCGCCTGCGTGGGTTGTCCGAATGCACTCTGGTTCATCGAACACTTGCAAAAGGAAGAGAGGGAAGAGGTAAAGGTCTTCTGTCAATTGATGCACGCAGTGATCACAAATCCGATGACGTCGTGCGACGGAACTCAAGTCTTTCCCCAACAGGAGAAAAGTGCCTCCTGACCTGGATCGAAGGCTGCTGGACCGAAGGCGACTATGAAAGAGCCATCGAGGAAGTTGTTGCTACCCAGGATCTGAACACCAGGTCGAAGAAGGAAAAGAGCTATCACCTGATAGTGAGCTTCAGGCCAGAAGATCAGGAGAAGCTGACAGAGGAGGTCTTCAAGGAGATCGAGAAACGCTTTGCCGAGGCTCTTGGCCTGTCCGAACACCAGAGACATTGTGGCGTGCACATCAACACAAAGAATATCCATATGCACGTTGCCTACAACCTTATCGACAAGGAGAGCTTTACCAGGAAAGAGCCGTGGCGTGACTTTGCCGCCAGGGACAAACTATGCCGGGACTTGGAAAAGGAGTTTGGATTGACTCCAGACAAGGGACGAGGGCAGGGCGTGGACAGAAGTCTCAGTCAGACTGCTGCGGTGAAGGAGGCCCACAGTGGGGAACAAAGCTTTGAAAGTTTTGCCAGAGAAAGGGCAGCGGTACTTGAGGAAGAGACGGCAGAGGCCACGACCTGGCAGGCGGTTCACCAGGCTTTTGCCAGGCATGGCATGGAGCTGGACAAGAGGGGGGGTGGCCTTGCCGTCAAGGACAAGGCTGGCGGACAAAGAATCAAGATGAGTTCTATGACAAGGGAGCTGACCTTGAAAAAGCTTGAAAGCAGACTGGGCAAGTATGAGCCAGTCAAAGACGCTGCTCTTCTGCCGGAGAGCGAGAGCCAGTACGGACCAAAGCCTATTCAGAAGCTGGAAGGGGAAAATCGTTTTGAGGAATACGCCAGAGAGCACACACCAAAGTTGAGAAGAGGAATTCAACAGGCGAAGACATGGCAGGAGGTGCATCAGATCTTTGCCAGATGCGGTATGAAGTTGAGCAAACGAGGGGCTGGCCTGATCATCAACAACAGGCACGGTGGACAGCATACCCGGGCAAGCAATGTTGCCAGAGAGTTTTCCAGCAAAAGACTGGAGGAGCGGTTTGGGAAATTCGAGCCTGTTAAAGAGCCTGCTCTCTTGCCGGAAAGTGAAAACCGCTATGGAACACCCCAGGAAGTCTTGGCTCGAAAAGCCCTGTGGACAGAGTGGATGTTGGCACGAACAGAGCGGAAGGAGCTGGCAGCAGACATCAAGGCAAAGTGGAAAGCTTACAGAGGGGAGGTGCTAAAAAGACCAATGGGCAAAAAGACTCGGAGTTATGTTCTGCAGCTTGCCAGACAAAAAGAGACGCTGGAACTCCAAAAGGCGGTAGCCAACCATCCGAAGACCTGGCTTGCATTCCTGCAACAGCAGGCCCTCGCAGGAAACGAAAAAGCTCTGGCTCTACTGCGATCCAGAAAAGAGGAGGTGCAACCAGAGCAAAGCCAAGACAAAAAGCTTGAGTTTCTGAGTCGAAAAATAGCCATCAGTGAAGCAAGAGACATCAGCTACCAGACCAAACAAAAATTGCTTGGCAGGGTCATCATCGAGAGTATCGAAGATGACGTCCGTACAGAACTGGATGCGCACGGCAAGCTGATACACTCACTGAAAAACGGAGGCACCATCTGCGACACTGGACAAACCATCAGTTTTTCGGAGAAAGCCCGGGCAACTGCCCTGGAGTACATGAAAAGAAAATGGGGCATAAAGGTCGTGTCCGTAGGCGACAGGACCGTGCTCACATTCCCTGATGGACAGACAACTACTCTGGAGAAGAACGCCATCACCAAACCTAGGCCTGTTCAGCAACGAGTACAGGACAAGGGGAGGTGACCGGCTCTTCCAGAGGCACAATACTCATGGGGAATTGCGTAAAACAGTCCACACAGGTGTGGACTACAGTATGTAACACATTGGAATCACATATATGCATGCAACGATTTTGCCCTATAGTATAAGGTAAAATATTTGCATGTATACATGCAAATAAAAACATTATACTAGCAGGTAAAATTTAAAGAAGTATGCAGGTAAAAATTTGCCTTGTATGATCAAATATTTCTATTTATTATGCTAGTATTATTGATAAAAAATTTTTTTACGTTTTATAACTATAAGGCTTGACAAATACCTGACAGTTAGGCAAAAAATATTTTACTATATGCAACATATTTACCGTACAGTAGGGCAGTAAAATTGCCTTGCTGTGTTCCGATTTGAGGGGTAAAGCCTATGCAGTTCAGACAAAGAGGCAATAGAATCCAAGTCTATAAGTACGCAGGTTATGACACAGAGAAAAAGCGTGCCAAGATGGCTCTTCTAGGCTCCATGGATTTGGATGGGTGGCCAGGGAGTAAACTTGCTGTACGAATGTCTTCCCTCTCAGAAGAAGAAAAGGCAGAGATCAAGTCTTACCAGAAGCAACTTGAGGAAGGCTGCAATCTAAAGAAAAGTAACGAGATTTTGAAAAATTTAGGAACTACGTTGATGAAGGCAGACGATGCTCTGAAAAATAATCATGGGGAGATAGCTGGGGAAGCATGGGAGGAATGGAGCGGCGACGTGAAGTTCTGGCTCCATAAAGTTGGCGAAACAATAAAGCGTATAGAGCAGGATAGGCAGGCAGCGGAGGCACAACTTCGCTGAACTGAAACCGGTTTGCTCTTTACAAAGCTTCCCAAAATACCTATCTTTTGAACAAAGGATGCCGCGAAGAGCAGCAAAAAGCCCTGCACGTGCGCTAACACATGCAGGGCGGAGTGGCTCGGAAAGGCAGCCTGCCGCAGAATTTTTGGTTCTACAACAGTAATGCCCCTAGGGAGTGCCGTTCCCTAGGGGCACTTCTATTTTAACAACTCCAAAGAATCTAAGAAGCGTAAAATAGCAGTAGCCAGCAAACTGGCGATAATACCAATAAGCAAATCCCTAAGGGACTGTAGCATAGGCATACCCTCCTTGCGGCGGATCTGCCTATCCCTTTCAAGCCGGGCATAGTGTATGGAAGACAACCCCGATTCGCAAGACTTAAATTGAGTACGTGGCGGGAAACGGTCACGCTAGGTCCACATCCATGCGTCCTTTAGGGTGTACCTTAAAGAACAGTTTTCCAGCATTGCATTTCCTTGTTGAAAAGTGTACCCTTTAAGTAGATTTTTATTCTTTTCACACTTCTGCCGAAAGGCCACCCAACAGGCCACCATATTCCTATCAGGAGGAACCGCTAATGCCCACTGGCAAACAGGTAGGATATCTGCGAGTCAGCACTCTGGATCAAAATACTGCTAGGCAGCTTCAAGGCGTCAGGTTGGACAAGGTCTTTGAGGATAAGTGTTCCGGTAGAGACACTATACGCCCCCAACTTCAAGCTTGTCTTGAGTATCTTCGAGAGGACGACACTCTACATGTCCATTCCCTCGACAGGCTCGCACGTAACGTAGAAGATTTGCTTGCGACAGTTCGTAATCTTACTGCACAGGGCGTCACTGTCTTTTTTCACAAGGAAAATCTGACTTTTACCCCAGAATCTTCAGATCGTTCAGGCGGAGGCATGAGCCGTCTTATGCTGACAATCATGGGAGCAATTGCTGAATTTGAACGTGATCTGATTAGGGAACGGCAACGTGAAGGCATTGCACTCGCAAAAGCTTCTGGCAGATACAAGGGGCGTCCCAGCTCAATTACAGAATCTGTTCGGCAGGAAATCTGTCAACTCAAAACAACGGGAGTACCAGTTGCTGCCATAGCAAGAAAATACAAACGTTCAAGGCATTGGGTATACAAGGCCTTACAGACACAATCCCCTCGTGAAGGAAGCTAACAGTGCTACAAACAACCACTATTTCTTTTACATTCGCAGATCTATTTGCAGGTATAGGAGGAATCCGCCTTGGTTTTGAATCAATAGGCGGAAAATGTGTCTACACATCCGAATGGGATTCGTATGCCCAAAAGACCTATGCTGCTAATCATCCAGAGGATTCACATCAAATAGCCGGCGACATAACGCAGATAGATCCTGCGAGTATTCCCGATTTCGACGTTTTGCTGGCAGGCTTTCCTTGTCAGCCCTTCAGTATCGCCGGTGTCAGCAAGAAGCAGTCCCTCGGCAGACCTACTGGATTTCAAGACGCCACGCAGGGAACACTGTTTTTCCACGTAGCTAACATATTGGACATAAAGCGCCCGGCAGCCTTTATGCTGGAGAATGTGAAAAATCTTCTCAGCCATGACAAGGGAAGGACATTTCGCATTATTATGGAAACTCTGCATGAGATCGGCTACACAGCTACCCACACTGTAGCTGACGCACAGAATTTCGTCCCACAGCATCGTGAGCGCACGCTTATCGCTGGGTTTCGGCGTGACGTTGGCTTTTCTTGGCCAGAAATACCGTACGGCAAGCACACTCTTTCTGAGATTCTCCACAGGAAGGGTGATGTTATTATCTCTGATGTTGGAAGGTACACTCAACCAGATGGTACAGTCCTACCCAAGTACACTCTTTCAGCTCATCTCTGGACATACCTTCAGGAATACGCGGCGAAACACAGGGCAAAGGGTAACGGATTCGGATATTCCGTAGTTACCTCTTCCGACGTAGCACGCACTCTGTCTGCACGCTATTACAAAGACGGCAGTGAAATTCTTATCAGTCAAGGGGATTCGTGCAATCCTCGCAGGCTCACACCAAGAGAATGTGCCCGTCTGATGGGGTACGATGACAGCTTTATCATACCAGTGAGCGACACTCGCGCTTACAAACAGTTTGGCAATTCTGTAGCTGTCCCAGCCATGAAATGGGCAGCACAATGCATGGCGCCATACATCCAGAAGGCAATGTCCCATGGATAATGTACAAGATGCGATAACATTCGCCCGTGAACACCTAACTTTCACGCATTTCCTGACAGCTAACGACTGCGGAGCAACTGGCGGGCATCAATCTGGTATCCTGATAACCAAGAGCGCTTGGGCCATCATGTTCCCTATCCGTCCGGAACGTGGCAACGGTACGCTGGAAAACCTTAAGCGTAATGCACATATCACTTGGCATGGTGAACCAGAGTTTGTTACCGACAGTGTTTTCACCTACTACCGACGTGGTACCAGAGACGAATACCGCCTTACTCGCTTTGGAAACGGGTTTGACCGACTAAAGCCGAGTCGCACTGGCGACCTGTTTGTCCTTTGTCTGGACAACGCTCGGGAAGACACGTGGACATACCAAGCGTGGACGCTGCAAACAGATGAAGACATCGACACATTTCTGGACGCCTTCGGCATGGGACCTGGAGAAACAAACAAGCTGCTGGATACTCACCCCGAAACCAATCCAGAAGATGAACTACTACAGAGCGTGCGAGATTGGGCTGCTACTCTTGATGATTTCCCGGGAACAGCCTTAATGGCAGAGAAAGCTAGACTGCTCGCCGCACAATTTCTCCCCAGTACCAATGACCCAGATATTACTCTGACCAGATGGATCGGTCTAGAATACACTATCTTCAAGGTAATTGAGGATTTCTTTTACCGTGAAGTGGTACGCTATGGATTCCCAGACACAGAAACTTTTCTTACCTGTGCACAAACACTTCTGCAGAGACGCAAAGCCAGAGCTGGTAAGAGCCTAGAAAAGCATCTTAGCTGCCTGTTTATGCAAGCCGGGCTGCGATTCAGTGAACAAGCATATACAGAATTACACAAAAAACCTGATTTTATATTCCCTAGCATTGAAGAGTATCATAATGCCCCTGTAAATTCTGATAATATTATTGTTCTTGCTGCAAAAACAACATGTAAAGACCGATGGCGACAGATTATTACAGAAGCAGAAAAAGTAAACAAGCATTATCTTTTTACTCTTCAGCAGGGGATATCACCTGCGCAGCTTACAGAAATGCACTCAGCTAATGTACAACTCGTTGTTCCAAGAGAAAATATATGCACATTCCCTGCAAATTTTCGTGACAAGCTGATGACTACCAAGCAATTTATTGATCTTGCAGCACGTATTTCAGGACATATAGGTAATGGATGTTCTTAACCATGAACAACGCCATCGTAATATGGCAGCCATACACTCTAAAAATACAAAACCAGAACAACTTTTACGCAGTCTACTGTGGCGCGAAGGCTTTAGATTCAGAAAGAATGTACGCGGCCTACCAGGAACACCCGATATTGTGCTACCAAAATTTAAGACAGTTATCTTTGTTCATGGATGTTTCTGGCACAGACATCCAGGATGTAAATACGCAACAGTTCCTAAAACAAGAATTGAATTTTGGAATAATAAATTTCAACAAAACATCATAAGAGATGCTCATGTTTGTCAAAATCTACAACAGCTAGGATGGCAAGTGTGCATTGTATGGGAATGTGAGTTGAAGTATGACAGCAAAAATGTAATACAGAGATTAAAACAAGCACTAGACAAAAAATAATATTGGCTTAATAAACACTATTAAGCTATTTTGGTCTCTCGTCGAAGGTATTGTTTTTCATCATAATATTTATCCATTGCCAACAAGATATCACTCATAAACCGAATCACTGTATCCTTAATCTCCCTTAAATCATTCAGTGTAAAGTCTCGTGTACATATACTAAAACTTTCATTACCATGAGCTAATGAATTACGTTTTTTTCTAACCTTTTCAAGAGTAAAATTATCATCACTAGCTTTATGTCTTATTTTATGTTTGTCACATATACTTTTTATATTATTTGCATCTAAATTGCCTCTCATGCCAAAGCTAGATCTTCCTAATTTTAATGCACAATTTTCAGTAATAGTCACAACAATTTCTTTTACACGTTGAGTATATGTACTGAGACTAGCATCAGCTTTATATACTTCTTTTACTTTATTATCTCTCCAAATATTTTGTATCTCATCGATAACTGAATTGTATGAACAATTATCATTATTTAATTGCTCGTAAATTTCACATAAGCCAGTTGTAAAAGTAGCTTCTACAAAATTATAAATCATTAAAATAAAATTTGATTTCATTATACGAAATAATCGTTGATTATCTTGTGTGTATAAAGATTTTTGTTGTTCTTGTTCTATATTTTTCATGACAGAATAATAAAACTCTATTTCATCCTTTCTGTCTTCAAAAATTTGATGCGTCTCCTGAATCATTTTTTCTCCCAATTAGTTTATCTCTTACGAATTCTACCCGTTCTGCTAGCTTACCATTATTATTACTTGCATCTGAAGTAGTTTGTTTCTTAAATGTAGTTGAGTTAATCCAATCTATATTATCTACCTGTAGATTTGGATACTCTTTGAGTGCTAATGCCACTCCTACAGAGATAGCCTCAAATCGAACTCGGGGAGTCGTTTTCGCCTTTTGAGTTTTTGCAAAACCAAACTTAAAGTTTTCTTGTACAAATTTTAGCATATTTTCAAAATCTGTTTTATATTGTAATTCATTAAATGTATTTAGATTTTCAATTAAAAAATCATCTAAAAATTTATTAACACTATGCTCAAAATTTTTATAATTATATAAATATGCATAAAATCGTAAAACTAGTTCAAAACGCTCCTGACGGTCTTCTTTTTTCTTTGGGATGGGGCAAAGTTTTATAAATAGCTTATTATTACAACATTCTTCTATAAACGTTGTTAATTTACCAGGATAAGATCCTCTCCTTATTTCAGAATCAGTCGCCTTTTTTCCAGATGTATTAATTCTCTTAAACAAATCTTGGCGAATACCTAAAGAAGTTTTTACATCAAGAACAACCACTCTTAATGTTCTATTTAGAATTTTCTTTTGCCTAGATTTCGGTAAATCAAGGAACGTAAATCCCTCGAGTTTTGTTAATTTAGATAATTTTGAAAGTTTAAGTTTACCTTGTATAAATTCTACAATTGTCTGTATTCTTTGTGCACCATCAATAATTTCAAGGTTTCCATCTTTACATTCTGCAAAAAACATAAAAGGTATAGGAAGCCCCAATAATACTGACTCTACAAACGACACTTTATTATTTTGATCCCAGATGAATTTCCTCTGATAACTAGGAATAAAAAATTCTTCTTGAATAAATTTTTGAACAAAAATTTCAAGTGTAAGATCTTTAGTATCATAATTAATTTTTCTTTGTAGTGAAATTATTTGCTTTTCTGCATCATCAATTTGTTCTAACGTTATCTCTTTCTTGTCCATATGCACACCTCCTAATATGCCTAATTACACTTTTTCCTATTATCTCTCCTAAACGAACAGGAACAGCATTTCCTATTTGTATACCAAGTTTACGTCTATTAAATATATCATCAGAGTTAATAAATTTATAATCAATGGGAAAAGATTGTAAGATCGCCCCTTCTCTAAGAGAAATTGCCCTATCTTGTTCAGGATGCCCAAAACGCCCGTTTCCATATCCATAAAACTGAGTAGTTATGGTTGGCGAAGGTGCATCCCAAGACATTCTCCCATATACAGATGGATAGCTTTTTCCTGAGTTTTTTTTATGACATTTTAACTGAAGATCTTTGTCCCAGTCTCTCCACGTTCCTCCTGGAATAGATTGTTTAATCCTTTTTATATTTTTATCAGACAATGCAGTAGCTGAATGCATTATGTCTTTTGGATCACTAGTACCTGCAGCAATAGGTGGTAAATTCCCTATTGCATCACGAACTGTAAGATATTCTTTAGGTGTATGTGTCGGAGATATTAGAGATATATCACCTAATTTAGAAGCCAATAATATTAGTCGTTTACGATTTTGTGGTATACCATAATCTGGACAAAACGCTACTGTATAAAAAATACTATATCCACATGATTTTAATTCTGTAATAAAGTCTAAAAACACATTAGTATTCAATAATTCAGGAACATTTTCCATAGCTATTATTTCTGGCAAAATTTTTTTTGCTATTAATCCAAATGAATATAGTAATTTCCATTTTTCATCTTTATAACCATTTTTTCGATATCGCTGAGTATATTTTGAAAATGGTTGGCAAGGAGCACAACCAGCTAAAATATGAATATCTATATCTTCAGGATAAAACGTATATACCTCTTCAGGTGTTAATTTTGTTATATCTCTACATATAAAGCGAGAATTATTATTTTCTTCATAAGCATATTTACAATTTTCATCAAAATCAATTCCAACTACTACTTTTATCCCAGATTGCTCAAGTCCTTTTGTCAATCCTCCAATTCCACAAAATAAATCAATTGCTGCAAATGACATTAGCTATTTCTCCGTTTTTTTATAATTAGTTATTTACTATATCTCCCTAAAATTAATTTTAATATTAAATTTGATATTAACTTATCAGCCTTTTTATTAAAATTATAAAATTATTAATTTATCTGTTTTACATGAAGAACAGGACTATTCCATTTGTCAGAGGTATATCCATGAGCTTTTTGATGGCTCGTCGTGATATTCTGATAATAGGTTGTAAAGTCATACCTCATGCGCACAATAATTCTTGAGCCCGAAAAGGGCTGTAAGAAAGAGCCCCTCACAAGGAATCTCTTTTATATGAATGATTGATCGTCGTCAAGATAATAATCTAATAATTCAAACATATTACATAATTTTGGCGCATAGCGCCAAGGCATGCTTTCTCTATTTTAGCGTTGACTATATAAATTTCACTCAAATTGTTATCGAATATAATAATCAAGTCCAACGCTGAAAGCGTCATCCAAAGGATCCCCAAGGCCTACCCCACCCTTTGCGCATATTATCCGTTCCGATGCTAGGGAAGAAAGTAAGCCTGCGCAGGGCACCGGCGTCGAACTTGTTGCCATCTGCTTCACAAATCACAAATGAAGTCGCCGCGTTCATGAATCCCATAGAATTTCTCCTGAAATAATAGTTAGGTACTGTCCCAAAATGAGTGTCTCATTTCGTGCTTCAATTTACGTCTTCCATGGACACCTGAGAAGACAACTGGAACATCTGTTTTTTGCACAGAACCTTAGTTGTTGGTTCAATTAGCCTGCTGCCTCAAAATTGGGAGTGCCGTCATCCTTGCCCCAGTAGAACTGCTTGCACCTAGGGAAACCGGTGCAGTTGAACTTCTTGTAGGGCTTGCCGTTCTTGCCTGTCCCCTCAAAAAGCGTCAGAGGCTTGCCACACTTTTTGCACGTATACTCGGTCACTTCACGCGACTTCCTGGCTACTGGCTTGCCGTCCACATTATTATAGGTCGCGCCGCATTCTTCCTTGTCCGCAGTGCAGGCAAAGAAGTCATATTTGCTGGTCTTGATATGCTTGAGGGGCTTGCCACACTTCTCGCAGGTAAACTCTGTCTGTCCACGCAGCTCCTTTGACACTGGCTTGCCGTCCACATTGTCGTAGGTTGCCCCGCAGGCCTCCCTGGGCGCTGAGCAGGCAAAGAAGTCGTACTTTTCTGTCTTGATATGCTTGAGCGGCTTGCCACACTTCTCGCAAGCAAAATCCGTTACTGCGGGTTTTACCCGCTCTCGACCAGGCTTGCCGTTCTCATTGTCAAAGGATGTCTCGCAGGCTCGGCACCACCAGCGAGAGGAGCCATCCTTATTGGAGTAGAGCCTGAAATGCTCCTTGTCCCCGCACTTGGGGCAGGGGAGGGCATTGTCGCTCCTGAAAGTCGCAAGTTCCGCCATAAGCGTGTCATGGAAGGAGCGCATGCAGGACGCATAGGTAATCTTGCCTTCTGCCACATCATCCAGGGCAGACTCCATATACCTGGTAAAATCGAGGTCCAGGAAAGAGAATTGAGGCTTCAGAGCATCGACAATCTTCTCTCCCAGGGCCGTAGGGACAAGAAAGCCCTTTTCTTCCTTCAGGTAGGCTCTGGACATGATGTTGTCCAAGATGGATGCGTAGGTTGCAGGACGGCCAATACCACGCTTTTCCAGCTCCTTGATAAGACTTGCCTGCTTGAATCGTGACTTTGGCTTGGTCTTCCTTGTCACAACCTTCGCATCAGATGCAGTCACCTCACCCCCTTCCCTGAGAACAGGAATGGGGTTGCGCGGGTCTTCCTCGTCCTCTTCTTCAGGAGCCCTGGCCGTTAGAATAGTCCACCCTGGAGAGACGAGTGTGCGGCCACGGGCTTCAAAGAGAGCATGCTTGTCCTCCAGAGGAGCCTCCAGACGCACAACTCGGACGGAATAGATGGCATCTGCCAGCTGGCAGGCCAGTGTCCGCACCCGGATCAACTTGTAGAGGGCTGCAGCGTCCGCCACAAACCTGGCATCCATGCCACTGCCCTGTTCAAGCTCCACCTCTTCTGCCTCTATATGTGTCGGACGAATGGCTTCATGCGCCTCTTGGGCACCAGCCTTGCTTTTCCATGATCTCGGCTTGTCCGAAAGCGGCAGTCCCTTTTCTTCCGCATAGGCACGGATCTCCTTCAATGCTGCGTCCGACAGGTTGGGAGAGTCCGTTCGCATGTAGGTTATATGGCCACCTTCATAGAGCTTCTGGGCCAGGTCCATCGTTCTTTTTGGAGTGAATTTGAGCGCATTGCTTGCTGCCTGCTGCAAGGTTGATGTCGTGAAGGGCGCAGGCGGGGCGGACTTTGCCTCCTTTTCCTCAAAAGAAAGCACTTTGAAGGATCTAAGACCTGCCACGCTTTCTGCCAGGGCTTTGTCTAGGATGTATTCCTGCCCATCCTCAAGAAAACCTTCCTTTGGCAGCCAGACTGCCTTCCAGGCTTCGCCTTCTTCCTGTTCAAAGACTGTTTCAACTCCAAAGTGGGTCGTGGACTTGAACGCACGGATCTCCCGCTCTCTGTCCACTATGATGCGGACTGCAGGGCTTTGCACGCGACCAGCAGAAGCCGTAGATACGCCGACTATCTGCCCCAGGGGGAAGGAGACGTTGAAGCCCACCAGGCGATCCAGTCCACGACGCGCCTCCTGGGCATGGACAAGGTTCATGTCTATGTCACGGTAGGCCTCGATGCCTGCAAGGACATCTTCCCTGGTTATGGCCGTGTATGTCACCCGCTTGTAGTGCTTGAGTCCAAAATGATCCTTGAGATGCCAGGCAATGGCTTCGCCTTCACGGTCTGGATCGGACGCAAGATAGATATCATCTGCCTTCCTGAGAGCTGCCTTCAGCTTGTCCACGACAGACTTCTTGTTCTCGGAGACCGTGTAGACTGGCTTGAAATCCGGCGATTGCAGGCCGTAATCCTTGACCGGCAAATCCCGAAAATGGCCGACAGAGGCAACCACTTCCCAGTCCTTGTCCAGGAAACTCTTCAGCTTTTTGATCTTGCCAGGGCTTTCCACAATCAGAAGCTTCATCTTGACATCTCCTTTTGCAAATACTTGCCAACCTGCCTTTTGACTTCCTTCAGCCCGCGAGATTGATGCAGGTCGTTGAAGTCTGTCAGACCTTTTGTCTTTTCATCCTTGTTGAAGGTGGGGACTACGACCTTGCCTCCCACAGCCAGTGCTGCAAGCCTGGCACGTTCAACGCCAACGTTGTTGACACGTCCGTCGCGCTTGACCGCATGGTCGTTGTCTGCGCAGATGACAATCTGCGCCTGAGGGTACTTTTCGCGCAGCTTTTCGGCTACGATTTCCAGATTGCCGGCATCAAAGGCCACTGCCACGGGCTTTTGCGTCGCCATGTGCAGGCTTGCCCCAGTGGCATAGCCTTCACAGAGAATGATCTCTGTCTTGGACAAGTCCTTCTTGTCTTCATTGCCTATGAGGTGAAAATTTCCCTTTTTCTCCATGCCCGGCATAAAGGATTTTCTGTTGTCTGAAGTAATGTACTGCACACCGCGGAGTTCATTCGCGGTGTTGTACAAAGGAACACAAAGGGTTCTGAAACCATTGTTGTTGTGTTCCTTGACACCAGGCAAAAGGTCGATGCCTTTTTGCTGCAAATAGGGGTTGTCAGGAGCAGCAGGAGCAAACTTCTCCCAGGACTTTTGCGCAATGCCCGCCATGTAATCGTGCTGCTTCTTCTGGGCTTCCTCCCGTTCTGCAAGCTTGCGGGCCTGCTCCATCTTCTGGCGCTCCTTCTCCTCGGGCGTGAGGCAATAGCCTGTTGCCACGAGCTTGTTGTACTCCCCAGTCTGGTAGTTTTGAGCCCAACCGGCAGGCCTGCCATCCGCATAGAGGCAGTAGGCCCCATCACGTCCCCGACCGTTTTTGGAGAGCAGGGGGACTCTCTTGATAGTGCCGTCCATCACCGGAAGCTGACCTTGCAGATCGAGTCCCATGGCAGCCAGCTTTTCGGCAAACTCATGCCTCGGGTCCAGTGTCTCCCGGGGGACGCAGATTTTTCGTATGTGAATCTGACTTTGCAATGGAAAGGTCCACCTTTCCAAGGGCTTCAGGTCTGTTCCTGCCGGAGCGTACCAGAGCTTTTTGTCCGCATCCCATTTCGCTCCAAGCGCCTTTGCCTTGTCCTTTTCCTTGTAGGGCACGTAGAGATACGTTTTTTCCCTGGCAATGCTGGAATCGGGAGCCTGGGTGTCTTGTCCCTTGTCCGAGCCTTGTCCTTCCATGGAGTGCTCCTCCCTGGCCGCCTTGCCTTCCGGGTGTATTGTCTCGACTTGAAGCTGTTTTATGGCCTCATTGAGGCGTTGTGCATCCCTGGTAGGAAGAACAAGAGTTGTTCCAGTCACTGTAAGCCCACTGGTCGTGACCTCGGCACTTGCCTCCTTGTCCAGAGTCTGCTCCTGGACCTTGTCCTGTTCCTTTTCTCTGGCAAATTCCATGATGTATTTTCGGATTTTTTCCGCATCACGGCAGGCCCTCTTGATTTCCCCTGGTCTGTCGAGCAGGCATTTGACCCAGGCGTCTATGTAGCTTGCATGGAATTCGGCATCATGTTGCGTGCCTATCTCCTGTCCCAGCATCCAGGAAGCCAGTTCGGCCCGCAGCTCTTCCCTGGCATATTCCTCATCACCAAAGTATGTAGCTTGCAGACGATTCAGCCTTGTTGGTGCCCCTGTCCAGTGGGCCAGTTCGTGCAAGGCATTTGAATAGTAACTGCCGGCACTTATGAATCGTTCTTTATGGGGCAGATGGATCGTGTCTTCCGATTTGCTGTAGTAGGGGCTTTTTGCTCCATGAACGATGGCAGCACCAGAGTTTCGCAGAATCTGCTCCGCTTTTTCGTTGGGATCCCACTCATAGGTTATCTCGGAAAGCTCCAGCGGAGGAATGCCCTCTATCTGCTCAGCATTGAAGACATTGAAGAGGACCACAATGGGGCACTGGTATTCCTTGTCCTGGTCGGCTTCCTTGTCTTTTGCAGTCTCTGGTGGCTCGACGCCGGCCTGTCCCTGGGAAGTAGCAGCCAGCGTACTGTCCTTGCGCAGCTCTCTTTGTTCGTAATAGAGAATCTTGGTTGACTTGCTGCCTTTCTTGATCCTGTACCTCTGGGCACGAGCCTGATTGAAGGTCATCCAGCGTGGATCCTTCCAGCCGTTGTTTTGCGCTGCCAGGGCAAGACGCAGGCTGTTGACTCCCCGGTACATGGTGCCACTCACAGGGTTGCGAGGGGCCAGGTTGAAAGCAGTATCGGAAGACTGGACGTTTTCGACGTATTCCGGTTTACGGGGCCAGGGTGTCTTCCTAGACTTCAGCATTTTGATGACTTGTTCGGCAAAATCCTCGTAAAACAGCTTTTCCTTGTTGACCCGGGGCTTGTCGGTTTGAGCTGTTGAACTTTTGCTTGCGCTTCTTGTTCTGGCCATAATTCCTACCCGTCACTGCCTTCACTGCCATTGAGTTCGTCATCATCACCTTCGTACACAACGTACAGGCCGTCACTTTGCCCGCGAGAGGCCCAGAAAAGCCTGTCTTCCTCGACTTCTTCCGGGGTTATGGCCATTTCCTCGAAAGCGCCGAGCAAATCGGCTGTTTCCGGGTCAAGCTCAACCCGTTCACCGTGCTGCAGGCGGGCATAGATGTCGTCCAGAATGGCCTTTTCCATTTCTTGTTCACTGACCTTGATGTTCAACATTTTGATTTCTCCTGTTATATTTGAGAGATCCTTCAGAAGCTGAAAACTTCCTCGAACTTTTGCAAGTTTGCGAGCGGCACGAGTCCGAAATACCTGCTGTCGAAACTTCCCTCGTGTGGAGTCAGAATCAGAGCCATGCCTTCAGGCACTGTTCGAGGAAGCCTTGCCGGACGCAGCTCTCTTCCCTGTCTGTCCCTAGTTTTTACGCTGACAGGCCAGCGGCACATCAGCTCGTCCTCCCTGCCGCACATTATGGACTCCATGGACTGATTCACCGCATCCCCTGGCAGAGCCGCCAGGTACTTGAGGAGTGGACGCAAGCCGGATTTGCAGGAGCCAGGCCGCAGATACTCCCTTTCCCGTGCCAATTCTGCAAATTCTCCTTCAAGGCAGAGACCCACAACATCGCCCACTGCGGGGGCTTCCTCCTTGAGCTTGTAGATCCCCTTTGGCAGGGAAGGTGTCACGTTGAGTCTGTAGCCTCTTTCCCAGCCCTGCCAGCAGACAAGAACAAGACCTGCCAGTAAAAGAAAGGAGCGTACCTGCCAGGCTATCAGGACAGCAAGGAGTGTCAGACGAATCATGTCTGAGCTCCAGAACATCCCTGACGGGCAAAAAGGGCCGTGTAGTCTGGAACATCCATACCCCCTGCCGGTTTTTCCTGCGGCGTCTGAAGAGATTCTTCCTCCCTGGCGAGAGCCTCGGATTTGCCTTCATACCAGGAGGCAGGACGAGGATCGTAGAACGAATCCGTAATGCCCGCAGGAAAGCGGTCGCACACGCCGGGAGCAACTACCTTTGCCCTCCTGGAGAAGACAGGATCCAGAAAATAGAGGATCTGCATGCCGTAGATTGGAGACTGTCCGGCAGTGAAAATGAGCATGTGGCCAGGCTTTGTGACCTTTCCCTGGGTGTCCTTCACTGCCCCCGGCAGTCGCATGCACTCATCTGGAGTCAGTAGTGCCCTTGCCGTTTCGTTGATGGACGTGCTCTTTGAGGAGCCACTCTTGCCGCTGGACACGGAGACCTTCTTTTCCACAACCGTTGTCTGGCCTGTCATCTTGGAAAGCAGATCCGCCGTTTCCGGATCGTTGGGAGCGTAGGCAATGCGCACATGGCAGTTTGCCATGATGGCATTGTCCTTGCCATAGACTGCGTTGAGCTGCTTGGTGTCCTGGACAATGATGTACATCTTGCCACCGTAGCCAGCGATGTAGGCTATGGCTTTTTCCACTATGGGAAGCCTGCCAAGAGAGGTGAACTCGTCGAGCATCAAAAGCAGTCTGTGCTTGTAGGACGCGACGCTTGTGCCGTCCTTGAATGCCATGACAGCGCAGACCCGCCGGATAATGAGGTCCACTACCAGGCGCATCAGGGGCCTGACACGATCAATGGCAGCAGGGCTGACCACCAGGAAAAGGTCCACAGGGTTCTGCCTGTTCATCAAATCGTGGATACGGAAGTCGGAAGAAGCCGTGTTCAGGGCAACAATGGGGTCGCGGTACAGAGCCATGTTGACCAGGGCAGTCGACAGAACTCCAGAGGCCTCCTTGTCGGACTTGGACAACATTTCCTTTGCAGAGGAGGCAATGAAGACATGGAAGACCGAGCCAATACTTTCCTTCTCCTCCTGAGAAAGAGAGCTTGCGGCAAACTCCATGTAGAGTTCCTTGTGCTCAGTCTCCAGCATGCTGTTCAGCAGATCTTCGGTCGTGCCTTCTTCGTTGGCCATCATCAGGGTAATGTCATTGAGCGTGGCAGTGCGTCCCTTTTCTGCCCTGGTCACGATGCAGCAGTGCAGGATGAGTCCTGAAAAGAAACCGAATGCGGCCTTTGTCCAGTGATCCTCCAGCCCCTTGCCATCGGGGTCCACCAGCATCAGCGCCATGTTCTGGACATCCTGGATAGCCTCAAGAGAGTTCAGACGCACTTCTTCCACTGGATTGAAGCGGCAGCCGGAACCGGATGCGTCGGAAGGGTCAAAACGCAGGACTATGTGTCCGAGTTCAGATTTGCGCCAGCCGGCAGTCAAAGCCCAGTTTTCGCCCTTGATGTCCAGCACGAGGGTTGAGCCAGGCCAGGAAAGCAGCGTTGGCAAAATCAGTCCGACACCCTTGCCCGAACGGGTAGGGGCAAAGCACAGTATGTGTTCAGGGCCGTTGTGCCGAAGATAGAGTTGTCCTTTTTGCTTCTTGTCCCACCAGCCACCGACATAGACGCCCTTGCCGGAAAAATAGCCAAGCTTTTCGATTTCTTCGCGCTTTGCCCAGTGGGCGGAGCCGTGCAGCCTGGCATTGCCCTGATTGCGGTTTTTTGCCACCACGACGGCCATAGCCAGCAAAAGGGGCACAATAAAGGCAATCTGTGCCATGGTCTGCGATTCATCCAAAACAGCAGGATCTACACGAGGAGCCCAGTCGAAGACTGCCCAGGGAACGTAGAGAGCAAAACCGTCCAGGACAAAGAGTGGTGTTCCCAGGGCTGGAGCGTAGGCATAGGCTGCGGCAATCTTTTGTGTGGCAACACCCATGGCCACGAGGACAAGAAGAGCCAGACCCAGGATAAGCAGGACTGTCAAAAGAGCCTTGCCCTTTTTCTCGGTGGTCTCCTGCAGACCGTATTCTTGCTTTTTCATGACAGGCTACCTTCTCCAGTGCTTGTAGGGATCCTTGAAGATCAGATCCTTGGTCACGACGATATTGAACTGGTAGCCAGGCCGGATCTCCAGTGTGGGCTTGATGTTCAGGTTCTTCTGCAAAAGTGTCGTAGTTGTCTGCCCAAGCTGGGCGGCAAGAGCGGCGGTCATTTCGTCTGTCATGGATGTTCCGTTTTCCGAGCTTGTGCCGTCATTTGCGGAATCCAGGGCATAGGCCATGGAGCCGGTCACAAGGGACATCATGAGTGCAGACCCGAAAATGCGCATGTAGTGGTTGTCCACCTCGTCCTTGAAGCCCGCCATGCCGCCCATGTCCGTGCCTGGCATGGCAGAGATGTCCATGCTGGAGCCGTCAGGAAAAATCAGCCTGTTCCAGGCAATGAGCACGCGGGACTGGCCGTAGATCACGCGGGAATCATAGACTCCGTATATCTTTGTGCCCTGGGGAATCAGCAGGTTGCGCCCGGTAGCAGAGTCAAAGACGTTCTGTGTCACTTGTGCGATCATGTTGCCTGGCAAATCGGAATTGATGCCCGTCACCATGACACCTGGGACAACAGCACCGGTTTTCAGTTCCAGAGGCCTTCCTTCAGTACGCTGAGAAGCAAGTACCCAGTCTGTGTCCTTTCTGGCCCGCTCGAAAAACTGTTCCTTGTCCTTGTCGGCAGCAGGATCATACTCGGATGAGGAGGGCATGGACGAGGACTGTCCACCTGGTGTTGCCTGCGCTGAAACCTGGATTCCAGAACCTCCTTCAGAGGCAGAGACACGTTTGGCAATCAAAGGGGAAGAGAGTGCCGTGTAAAAGGCCTGGGCACGTCTGCGTTCTCTCTCCAGCCTTTCCTGGTCAATACGCTCCTGCTCGGCAGTGGAATGCTGGACAATGACAGTCGGCTCCTGTCGAGGCGGGCCAAGTACGCCGGCAGGCGGCGCTTCTCTTGAAGGGGGCTGCGTCAGCAGGCCCTGTCTGTCATCAAGGTCGTAGAGCCTCTTGGACGGGTCCATCTTGAGCTCCGCGACTTCTTCCTCCTGTTTGTCCGAAGAGGCAAAATTGACTCCATAGACAAGTGCCGCAATCATTATGAGCAGGGCAATAATCACAATCCAGAGCAGCCGCTTGTTTGTTCGTGCTACTGCTGGCTTTGCCTGCAAAGTGAGGCCGTTGGGAGAATCCGCTACGTTTGCCATCAGAATATCTCCCTTGCCCCGTCAGACAGGGAATCTGCGGCCTCGGAAACGTGCTGCGAAGCCTTTTCCGTAAAGGCCTTGAGTGTTCCCTTTTCCATGCCTGTGGAAGCCCTGGAGGCAACAGGCCTGCCTCCGATGTCGTAGACGCGTGAGACAGCCTTGCCGCCGTCAATGCGCAGCTGGACATACCAGAACTGATCGTCGAGCTTGTCCAGGATGTAGGCCACAGACTGGACATCGGCATCGGAGTCTTGCGAGATCACAAAGCCCTTTTTGCGCAGGAACGCCTCAAGGAGTGAAGAAAACTCCTGCCGTTCCTTTGGAGTCAAAAGATGCAA
Organism: uncultured Desulfovibrio sp.; assembly: GCA_944327295.1. Lineage (GTDB taxonomy): Bacteria > Desulfobacterota > Desulfovibrionia > Desulfovibrionales > Desulfovibrionaceae > Desulfovibrio. The sequence goes on from CALVHF010000160.1 coordinate 31,654, forward strand.
TGTCGTGTGCCCTGGGGGGAATTCCTGAGCGAGAAAGTCCGCAGAATCGCTGGCAATGGCTCTTTGGGCGACTTCTTCCGGCAGTTCTCCGACAAAGGAACCGCCAGGACCACGGGCAGAGCAGCCAAAAAGAGCGAAGAGAAGCAGGCAGAGAACGAGCAGCTTTGTCATTGCCTAGCCCTCCCTTGTGATCACGATTTCTTCCTTGGCCTTGCCAACGCCGAGGACAAGGGAAATCTTGTCAAAGATGCCGTCCGCCACCATGGCCTTGTCCTTGATGCGGTAGTTGACCATGACACTTTCATCACCCTTGCGGACAAGGAGAATAGGCATTTCGCCCGTTTTCCTAGACGGGAACTGGATGAAGGTCTGCCTGCCATCGTCATAGACCCGCTCCGGCTTCCAGGAAGCCTTGCCCTTCACGTCATAGCCAAAGAAGAGCTTGGACAAATCCACAGAAGCCCCGTCAATTGCTGCCGAATCCCAGTGGGCGGCACGCACCTCCGCAGCCCGCTTTTCTGCTGCCTGTATCTTCAGCTGATCGGAATAGGTGAAGCCAACGTAGGGAGTATGGCCTGAACGTTGAGAAATCAGCCGCAGGTGATAGACCCGCCTGTCCGTTGTCACAACGGCAGTTGTTTCAAGGCCAGCGTCAATGGGCTTGATGAACAGATGGACTGTCTCGTCCTTGCCAACGCCCATGGATCCGGACTCCACCATCCACCGAGCAGAGTCGCCCACAACGATTTCACGAACCTTTTCGCCGGCCTGCAATTCCACGTCGCAAACCTGCATGGGAGAGGCTATGACAGTGGGCAGGCTTGCTCCATGGATGTAGATGAGCTTGCCCGAGAAGGAGAGGACAGGCGCTGGTCCCCGTCCTGTCCAGGCCCTGGAAAGTTGCAGAGCCTTTCTTTCTCCCCGTGTGAGCGGAATAGTGTCCTGGTACAGGTATTCGTGTCCGTTGGGCGTTCCTGGTCTGAGAGAAGCGGCAGCCAGGCCTTGTGCGGGCAGGGCAGAGGCAGGAGGGTAGCCAGGAGGAGAGGTTGACGGGCGTGCTCCCTCAGGCACTGCGCTTGTTCCAAGAGGCGGTGTTGCGCCAGCCAGTGCGGCAGAGCAAAGACAAAAGGCCAGTGTGAGTATGGATTTTTTGAGCAGATTGATTCTGATCATGGGTGGTCTTCCTGCTGTGCTCCCTGTTTCAGGAGAAGATTCGGTTGGCGGAAATATCGGTTATCTGGACGCCGCCAGGATTGCGCAAAAGCACTTCCTCGGAAGCCGGCGGCACAATCATCACGGTCACGGAGGCCTCGTATGGGGTTGTACTGACCGTGACTCCAGTGTGTGTCCGCACAGTCTCCATCCATTCAATCCTGTAGGTATCGCTTGAAATGGGCAGCGGGAGCGACTTGATTTCCACATGGACAAGCTTGCCGGATTTCGCGATCTCATACGGAGAATTGTGCGAATACCATTCCTTCAAAATGCCCTTGGCAGCTCCGGTAAAGAAGTAGGATGCCCGTGAAATCATTTGTTTTTGCAGCTCTACGTCCGCTGTGACCGTTCGCCAGTCGTTGATGCTCATCGCTATGGCAGCCTGAACCAGGCGCAGAGGGGGCGCAGAGGCACTGTCGGCCCTGGCCACAGTGGCTGCACGGCCAAGCTTGTCCACCTCTATGATGTAGGGCACAGTTTTGACCTGGCTTGCCTGTATGATGTTGCCACACAGGGAAAGCAGGGTGGTGAACAGCGCCACGAAGGCCACAGCCCGCCAGTTGGCTGCGCGTGTCATGTAGGAACCATACCGTTCCAGCCACTCTTCACGGGCATTCAGGTACGGATTAGTGCCCTGTTTGGTATTCGGAGCAGGAGACTGCCCCTTCTTTTTCTTGAACAGACCCATACTGATATCCTCATTATTGTTCCCTGGGCATCTGCGCGGCAGCCACCTGTTGTCTCAATGCTGAACCAATGGTGCTTTGCTTATCGTCCCTGTTATGGGCTGCTTCACGCCAGCCTTGATACAGATGCGAGGCCGTACCAGCCATGGTGCCAGTGAAGCCGGTAGCGCCTTCGGCTCTGGCTGCCTGCGCGGCAAGGGACGCATTGCGGGAGCCTGCATAGGCCCCGACACCGGCGGCAACAGCCGTACTGGCCACGGATCGTGCCGAATCCATGAGACTGCCAGCACCCACATGGGAGCCATTGATTATGCCGGCAACCGTGTCCGGGATTGCCTTCACCAGGGCAAGCAGCACTACGGCAATGCCGACTGTCACCAGCGCCGAGGAGATGTCGATATCCTTGGCTGCAGCTTCCTGGATGAACTGGAAGCCCACGCCAATAACCATTTGCAAAACCATCAGTTTGAACGCCACAGAAACCACATATTTCAAGACGTTGATGGCATAGTCCCGGAAAAAGGACGACGCTCCGAAGCCGACCAGGATGCAGGCCGCTGCCATGGCAATGTAGGCCTCGCACTTGACGTAGATCACCTGGGCCGTAATGAGGCAAAAGACGATCAGGATAATCAGGGCCGCAAGCGCCAGGAGGAAGGCGGAGCCGGGGTTGAGGGCACTGATACTGTCCACATACTGACTTGCCAGCTCCAGACCCAGCTTGAAGGGACTGTCGGACTGGTTGTTGACGTTGCCCATTTCGCCAGCAACGGACTGCAAGCCCACAATCAAGGCCCGGCACCACTCCTCGTAGTTGTTGATCACTGCCAGAAAGAGGCCTGCTGCAAGCAGCGCCATCACGAAGTTCTTGATTGTCTCCCCTATCTCGGCAGTGCCCAGGGCTGCCTTGATGCCCAGGTAGGCAATCTCCAGGGTTGCGCACAGACCGAAGAGCTGCAGGGCATATTTCTTGGCAATAGTTGTGAACTGTTCGGACTTCTGCGCAAATTGCTGGACAACACGAGCAATAATGTCAGAGTCACCAGCACCGGCAGCGAGACAAATGTCGGGGAGCAGCACCCAAAGGGCGCTTACAGCAGCAAAGACCAGTGTTCTTTTCATTATTGCCCACCTCGAAGCTAGAACGCCGGATCGTCCACAGGCTTGAAGTTCACTCCTTCAAAGTCGTTCATCTTTCTGGAGAGCTCTTCCCCGTACTGTCCCTGCTTTTCCTGCTTGTTCTGGCTCGACAAATCCGACTGGAACTTTGTCGCTATGAGTTCACGCAGCTGCCTGGACTCCTGGAGCTGCAGGGCTGCCAGCTGATTGCCGGCCATCAGGGCCTGCTGCTGTCCTTCTGGAGTGGACAAAAGCTTGTTGATGTAGTCCTGCAACTTTCCGGAGTTCTCCAGCTCCTTCAATTGCTTGCCCGAAAGCTGGAAGGTGGCCCTGGTGGACTCGTCAACTCTCTTTGCCCAATCGTCCCAGTAGCCGCGATATGTCGTATTTCTGCCTGACAACAGATCCTTGGGCATATTCGCGAGCTTTTTGACTTCGTCCTGCGTGCGGTAGAGCTGATCAAAGACATTCGCCATGCCGGTAATGTCGTTGCGCAAGGTGTTGATTGCCGAGGTTATCTGGGAAAGCTTGGACAGTTCCCCGGAAATTTCCGAAATGACTGCAGCGGGCAGCTGCAGGGTGTTTTTCACCATATTGGCGTACTGCTCGATGTTCTGCTGGACCATCTGGATCTGGTGCGCAGTCTGCTGGACGTACTGGGTATAGGCTGCCTTCAATTCGGCAAGACTTGAGCTTGCCAAGGCATGTTGCAGGGACTGCAAAGCCGTGTTCGAGCAGTTGGTGCAGTACACGGTATCCGCAAGAACCGGTCTTGGCAGCGCCAGCATGGCACAAAAGCTAAGTATTTGAATTATTTTACTCATGTTTTGTACTCCATGTTCAGGGCAGGGACTTTTGTATGCTTAGAAGGGAGGCACACCAAAGCCGCTTTTGGAGTTCCCGGACTGTTTCCATTCCTCAACATTCTTCTGGTGCTCGGCATCCCACTCGTCCATCTTCTGCGCGAGATTGCGGTGGGCCTCGCGGACAACCTCGTCAAGGCTCTTGTATTGCGGATCTGGCTTGTGCTCGGTGACAGGAACCTCCTTCACGACAATGACAGTCTCCTTTTCCTGTACGATATAGACAAAGGCCCACACTGCGCAGATGGCAGCCATCACAGAGAACGTGATTACCAGTGTTTTCATCTTGAGCATGCTTTTGATTTCCATGAGAGTTCTCCTGTTTTTTAAACTGCGTTGCGTTCCAAAAGCCATTGTTGCGGCCATGTATCACCATACTCCAGGCGGAGAGCATGGATTCTTGCAAGGCTCTCCTTGTCTGAAGCGCCGACGAAGGCAAGCTCTGTCTTCCCGAGAGCAAGCTGGAATTGCCTGCGCCCGTATGGGTTCACCATGTAGTAGTCTCTTTTCTGTGTCCCTCTTGCGATGATGGAAATCTGTCTGGAGTTGAGGCCACAGTCCCTGTAGAGCTCCAGTTGTTCTTCCTGTTCCGCGTAAGGGTTTGCTAGGTAAATCTTGGTGAGGCAGGACTCCACAAGGACATCCATGATATTGGATTTCTTGGCATCCGAGAGAGACTGCGTTGCCAGGACAACCGCGCAGTTCGCCTTTCTCAAGACCTTCAGCCATTCACGAATCTTGTCCCGGAACACATCATTGCCCAGCATCACCCAGGCTTCATCCAGAACCAGCAATGTGGGCTTGCCGTCCAGAGCCTTTTCAATTCTGTGGAAGAGGTAGAGCAGCACAGGCACAAGGTTTTCTGTGCCCAGCCGCATCAGCTCCTCAATTTCAAAGACCATGAAGGAGGACAGGCCCAGGTTGTCACTTTCCGCATCCAGGAGTCTGCCCATGGCACCATCCGTGGTGTAGTGGGTAAGGGCATTTCTGATGGTCATGTTGGAAACGATATGCGTAAAATGCGTCAGAGAGCGCATTTGTTCCGGCTGAGAAGCCAGAAGCAGAGCCGCCTCGTGGAGGGCCTTGCGAATCTCCACCGTGACAGTGACTCCCTGCAGCCGGATAAGCCCTGCCAGCCACTCCTCGCACCAGGTCATCTCGGAAGGGCTTTCCCCTATTCTTTGCAATGGGGCAAAGGAAAGGGCCTCTCCCTGTCCGACATCGTAGTGATCTCCGCCAGTGGCAAGGCAGAGAGGCAGCATGGAGCATCCCTTGTCAAAGACAAAGACTCTTGCCCCCTGATAGCGCCGAAAATTCCAGACAATCTCGGCAAGAAGCGTGGACTTGCCGGAACCTGTAGGTCCAAAAATCAGCGTGTGTCCCAGGTCCCCCACATGCAGATTGAAGCGGAAAGGCGTTGTCCCGTTTTCCGTGCAAAAAATTGCCAGGGGTGGAGCATCTTCAGGATAGAAGGGGCATGGGCAGCTTGCCCTGCCAGTCCATACAGTTTGCAGCGGTAAGAGGTCCGCCAGGTTCAGGGTATTGATGAGAGGACGCCGCAAGTTGGCGTAGCCATTGCCAGGAAGACTGCCAAGCCAGGCCTCGACCGCATTGATGCTCTCAATGCGCACGCCAAAGCCAAGCGTCTGGATGGACCTGCGCACTTCGCGGGCCTGCTCCTCCAGCTGTTCCACGTCAGTATTCATGAGGACGATGCAGGAGGAGAGGAATCCGGCCCCCACATAGCCTCCCTGGATCTCTGTCTTGGCTACTTCTGCATCCTCCCGCATAAGCAGCGCGTCTCTGTTCACCTTGGCATTGGGATTGTTGAAGAACTGGTCCATGAAGCCCAGAACCTGCTGATTCCAGCCCTTGACGTAGGAAGTGACTTCCCTTTCCGCGTCATACTGATCCAGGCAGATGAAGCGCGTGGAGTAGCGCAATTCAAAGGGCATGGTGTCCAGTTCCGCAAACATGGAAGGCCAGGATTCCTGGGGCAGGCCATCTATGGAGATGACAGCAATGTGCTTTTTTTCGGTGCCGTCATCCAGGTGGGGAATGAGACCGCCGACAAAGGGCTTGCTGCCAAGAAGGGCATCCAGATACATGGGCACTGCCGGAACCCGGAAAGGATGCAGAAAGCCTGTTATGCAGGACTGCAGATAGGCAAGCAGATCCGAGTGCAGGAAGGGCTCGACGTGCTCCAGTTCATACTCTGTGAGCCTTGTCATAGAGAGGATATGTGAGCCGGCAAGCGCGTCTTCCAGTTCCAGGAGCGAGTTTTGAAAGCCTTCCAGAATCTTGTCTCTGGCATCTGCGCTCTGGCCTCCTACCTGGGACGCGCCAGCCAGTTTTTCCGCGTTGAAGTTGGGCTTGAAGGTGGCAGTCATAAAGACAGATGTCGTGTAGCAGACCCCTTCTCCGAAAAAGTCGCGTCTTTTCTGATCCAGCATCCTCGATACAGGATCGGGAAAATGGGAGAGTTCTGGAGCCGTATAGGCCTTTTCACGTCGCCGTACAGCGTCCACATGCAGCATCCAGCCTGTGCCAAGGTGTCGGACAGCGTTGGAAAACTGCATGGAGACATAGGCCAGCTCTTCGGGCGTTGCAGAAGCCGTGTCCTGCCCCTGTATCTCCCAGGAAGCCAGGAGCGAACCGTCTTTTTGCAGGACAATTCCCGGAGCAATCAGGGCAGCGTACCCAAGCAAATCAGGCAGCCCTTTTGCCTGACTGCGAAACTCCTTCATGTTCAGCATCACTTTGTTCCCTGAAATCCACCCTGGAGACGCCAGACACTGGCCTTGGCAGGGTAGAAATCCTGTTGCTTGATAGAGCGCAGCCATACTTTTGTCATAATGGGATCGGCCTTTGCCATGCGCCGCAGGCAAAACACAGCACCGATCCAGAATACTACCGCACAGACAGTCGTTATCAGTGTCATGCCCCCTATGCCCACCAGCAAAGCGATGAGGGCCGCAGTCATTACAGGTTCTCTTTCCGCTCCAAGAACAAGGTTATGCCTGTGGAGAGACTGGTGAATCAGAACTTTTCTTGCCTCCATCTAAATCACCGCACCGGAGAAGCTGAAGACGGAGTTCACGATAGAGGACGCAAAGGCGATGAAGGAGATGCCGAAGACAACCGAGAGCAGCAGCTTGAAGCCGCCGCTGATGTCGTCCTTGTTCATGATGAAGATGATGCCGCAAAGAGCCATGGCTACAATGGAGATCCATTTGCCGGCAGGTCCTGTGATGGTCCCCACGACCTTTTCAAGAGGGCCGGAGAACTCGGAAATCCCGCCAGACGCGGCAGCCAGTTCAGGAAAAAGGAGCCCAAGGCAAACAGCCAGGGAGAGGAAAAAGAATCGAGCCATTTTATACCTCTGAAAATATGGTAAAAAGGATACTATAAGGGGATGTCTCCAAATTATTTCAAAGAATACTATACAAAATTTGACTGAAATACGAAAAATGCATCAGATGTTTCTGGAGTATACAATATTGCAATCGTATATCTGTTCTCTGGAGTTGAATCTGTTTACCTGAAGTATTTCGCTTACTATTCTCGTATTTTGAGGTGTTTTCGTCATGTAGATGATGAGGTCCACTGCCCTGCCAATCAGTTTTTGCTTGGGGCCGACACCTGCCTCTTCCACCAGCTCCTCCAAGCGTTCCAGAGCCTCGAAGGCCGAGTCGGCATGGAAGGTGCCGATACCTCCGGGATGTCCGGTATTCCACAGTTTCAGGAGTTCCAGAGCAGCAGAGTCGCGGACTTCGCCAACGAGGATACGCTTTGGTGCGTAGCGCATGCAGACCTTTGTCAGTTGCCGCATGCCTATCTTCGCCAGGTCCGAGGTCAGAAAGAAAACCGCATTCCTGGCTGAAGATTGCAGTTCGGCAGTATCCTCCAGGATAAGCAGACGATCTCCTGGACAAAGTTCGTCCAGGCGCTGGATCACCCCGTTGCAGAACGTTGTCTTGCCGCTGGACGTTCCCCCCACGACCACGATGTTCTTTCTTTCCAGGATGGCAGCGTCCAGAATGGGGATGACCTCCTCCGTAATCGCTCCACTGGCAAGATAGTCTTGCAAAGTGATTATCTTGCTTGCCTTTTTGCGCATGGAAAAGGACGCGCCAGGCCCGACAATGGGAGGGAAGGTCCCCTCAAAACGGGAGCCATCCAGGGGGAAGGAACCCTCGACAACAGGATTTTGGGCATCCACCACCAGGTCCAGGGCTGAGGCCACCAGGGAAAGCAGCACCTTGCTCTGGGCAATGGGCAGTTCCCCCACGCACTCCTGATCCTTCCCATACTTCTCGATCCAGATTTTGCCATCGGGATTCAGCATAATCTCCAGGACATCAGGGTCACGGACTGCGTTCATGATGACAGGACCACAATTGAAGGCCAGTGAATCGGCAAGGCGGACATCCGTCATAGTCCGCCCCCTGTCGCCTTCAGCACAAAAACGCCAACCACAAGCAGGGCAGAGACAAACATCACCGCAGTGCAGAGCTTCATGGTGGCTTGCAGGCCTGCCATATCTCTGGCCGCTTCCTTGATCCCGTCCGTCGTCAACCTGGACATCAGACCGGCAAGGGCAGCCACGTTCTCCTTTGTCGCAGCAATGCTTGTGCCGGTTTCCCTGGCCATGACCGAACTCAGGGCGTTCAAATGAGCATCCATCAGCCTTTTCTGCTCGTCCAGGCAGGCATTCATGATCGTGACGTACATCAAGGCTGGATCGTCCCGGTCCACAGCAAAGTCATGCAGCCGGAAAAGTTCCTGGCGTATTTCGTCTATGGACAGATGGATGTCATCCGGCAGCAAGGGAGGTTTGCTGGTCTCTGGCAGGATTTTCTCTTCTGTCATCTGTCTACTCCATGATACTGGGATTATTGACAAGTGCCAGAATCTTCTTCCAGTAGCGCATGAGCCTTTGCTGTTCTGCAATCTTGCCGGCAGCCTTTGCGCCCTTCAGAAAGGACCACTTCTTGGCAAAGAGATCCTCAATGTCGCGTCCGTATGTCGCCTTGTTTTCGTCTGGCAGGCGCAGCACAGCCACTATCTGTCTTTCGTATTCGGTGTAGACCCCGAACTGTTCAAAGGGACGTCCATCCGGGGAAGCAATCTCTCCAAAATAGGGATTGAGCCAGACGGCAATCGGTGCATCAGGAAAGCCCCTGGTCAAATCCTCCAGACCACTGATCGTGTCTCCCAACGCCTGTCCCCCGGTCACAACCGAGTGAAACAGAACAGTATGCCCACGATCTGTGAGGATGGGGATGACCTCGTTGTCCTGAAGATAGCTGCCCAGGGCCACGAAGGAACTTGCCCCGTTGTCTACAATAATGTGGCCACTTTCGGGCGAAGTCACAAGACTTTCCAACAGGTCGTCGAACTTCCTTGGATCAATGTCGGCACCCTTCATGATCTCGACACCGTGGACATTGAACTCTTCAAAGCCCTTCAGGGTAGCGTTCACCGGATCCGTGTCATAGGCAATGACCGGTCTGCCGTCTTCCTTGCACAGCTCGGTCAGCCCTTGGTAGAGCATGCTTGCTATCATGCTCTTGCCCACGCCACCTTTACCCTGGAGTATGAAATGAATCTTTGAGAGTGTCAAGTATACTGTGTAAATTCTGTTTGGAGATAGGGGGGTAAATTGTCATCTGCTGGCCTAGCAGCCGG
>CALVHF010000161.1 GCA_944327295.1 uncultured Desulfovibrio sp.
TCTCCTCTACTCGTACTACCCTCTTTCCCTGGCCGTTGGGGGGAGGCTATCCCCCGAAATGTTCCACTCTCCCTTTTCTAACTAACTCAAGTTCATATCTTCCAGTTAATTCCTTAAGAGAAACTAACTGCTCCTTAGATAAATTTAAATCCTGTATAAAAATAAGTATTGAAGAGTTTCCCTTATATCTAAATACAGGGTTTAAAATATAGTTGCTTCCTATAATAAATAAATCTGAATTACGAGCAATTTCCGAGTCAAATCCTGATCCTGACTCTGCAATAAATGTAACTCGAAACGTATGCTCTAAATTACATAATTCTTTATATATTACTCCTTGTATATTTCGATCAGTTTTTTTACTGTCATAAAGTTCATAAACTGTAGTAGCTGTTAACCTATCTGTTATGCCATAACATCCATCGTTTAGCTCACTACCTCCAGTGGAAGGATTTATACAATATTGGCTCGGTGATGTACTTTTTTTATTTAAATCATTTATACTTACATTATTCAATCTATTTAAATTAAATCTTTTATAATTTATTATATCTGCAATATTTTTAATGTTTTTTGTAGTGTTATATATAATTTTATTGTTTTCAGGATTATTAAAACTAACACTTCCTGTATCTATTGCAAGTCTTGACATTACTGATTTTAAATTATTGGCAATCTTCATATATTTATCATAGTCTATATAAAGTATATGAATAAGATATATTTTTTCTTCTCCATTTTTATTTTTAAAAATCTTTGGATAAGCATAGTAACCAATCATCGGTATATAATCAACTTGTGAAATTATATTTCTTAATGAATCAGATTTAGTTAGATCTTTATAGCTTTTTGATTGTTCTCTTGCAGCAATATTAGAACCATCAAATGCGATAACTTGTTTTTGAGAAGATTTTTCAGCTGCACTTTGTAAAATGTCCTTATCAATATTAGCTATAATTTTTGTATAATATATGCCATTTTTTTGACTTTCTTCTAATATTTTAAATGAATCTACCTGTCCTTGACTATATGTTACAATTTTTTCAGTTATATCATCATTGTTAAGCTCTGTTGTAGAAGTCATAAACATGCCAACAGCATTACGCACGGCTTCCATCCATGCTTGTTTAAGTGCATCCAATTTGGTGGGTCCAGAACCTTCTGCTTCAACCTGGACTTTCTCTTGATGGGGTTCACAATAGGCTTGCTCTGCATAATAAAAAAACAGTGCAAGCATTAAAGATAATGCAATTAATATTTTTTTCATATTAATACTATTAAATATAAAAGAGATTAGTAACCATCACTACCGATGAGCTCTTGAGCAATTACCCAGTGCCCACCATTACAGGAGAATTTGACTGGAAGTTTGTTGGCCCTCCAGTCTCCTTTTGGCCAATAAAACCAGATAGAATCATAATAGGCTAAAATATTTCCAGCAGATGTTGTTATTTCTACATCGAGAGCACCGAAATGCCTTGTTGCTACAAGGTCATCTTCGCTATGGAATGTCCAGAGCTCCGAATCTAAATCATATACCATTTGGAACGGTACTTCGAATTTCTTACTTGTTTTATGCACTCGTACTCGTGCCAAAGGTTCATCTATGCTCTCAGTTGGAACTAAGCCGACGTGCCAAGCAATGTCTTCCAGACTCAGTTGAATAGGCTGGGTATTATCTCCTGTATAAATGCACAAAGAGCTGTTTTCTCCAGGATACAGAACTCCTACTGGTGTATTAATTAATACATCGCTATCTCTAAATCTATGCTCACTTTCTGAACCTTCAAAATAAAACGTCCATATTTTTTCTTTTGAATTATATTCTAGAACATCTGCTTTAAACTCTTGTCCTGTAGACAAATCTTTAATTATTGCTAGCGGTTCATCTGTTTCCTCTGCATACGCAGACATAATACACAACAAAAATCCTGTAATTATGAATATGAATACTTGTACTATCTTCATATATATCCTCTTTAAAATTAGAGATAGTAAGTATAAAATCGTCAGAGATTAGCCTTTATTAAAGGCCATCATCATATCCATTCTCGTGGGGAATAAAAGGCTGAGGAGCAGTTTCAGTGAAGATCCATCCATTCTTAGTTTCACCAATGGCAAGTGGTGTCTTGTTATCATCGCTGAGAATCAGTATCTGACCGATTTCGTCATCCACGTTAACATCCAAGTATCCACCGAGGAGCGACAACCAAATAATACTAGTTTTTCTGTTGCAGCTACGGACATCATCAGAATCCATAGACACTATCCAGCTATCGTCGAGGATGTCATATGCGATACGTTTAATATAATTTGCAACATCAAAATTATATCCCTCAGTTACCTCGATATAACAAAGTGAAACAGTTTCCTTAGTTTCAGCGATAAATGGTTCCCTGGAAACTTCCCACTGACAATCTTCATTTCTACCAAACTTCACACCCCACCTAGGTGTTTCATCGACATTGTAAATAACTGCCCTAGATGAATCAATTTCTATGATTTCTCCATAAGGGGTATAGAATGCAATGTCGTCTCTCTTACCGCTGTACTCCTTCCCCTTGACGGTGTAGTACCATATATTATTAGAGGTATTAAAGGATACTTTGTCTACCCATATTTTGTTATCAAAATCTTCTTGAACAACAACAAAGCCTACATACCCAAAAGATAAAGACAATCCAACAAACAACCAAACGAATGTAGTGATGAAGATGACACCTACAGATGGCATGAATTTTGTCGTCATAAATACCTCCTATAAGACGAGGAGTATCCGCTCAGGAGATAGCAGGCTTTGAAGGCAGATTTTACCTCTTGGATGGGTAGTTAATTCCGAATAAGTTGTGTTACAAAAAATAATGTGAAAGAATATCGAAGCCACTTTTGCGATGTTGCTCAAATAGGATTAGCTGGAATCCATCTCTACCGACCAGGTTGAGGGCTGTTTATTCAGATGCCAGTTAACCGTAATAACCGTAGAGCAAGGAGGCAAAGAACCTCACCCTCTTGGAGGATAATTCTACTTTTAGACTTTCACGTCAACATATTAGAGTGCTACGCTGTTCGCAGGTTCAAAAATTTCCTTCAGACTTGTACTGATAAGAGGTACACGCATGAAGGATTCACATGGTCACAAGCTGGCCCAGCTGGTAGGCAGCAATATCGCCACTCGACGGAAACTCAAGAATTGGACCCAGGCTCAACTGGGAGAGATGCTTGGCATAGGTACTGACTCCATATGTCGCATTGAACGTGGCGTGATGGCTCCCCGTTTTCAACGCCTCGAAGATCTTGCCCACCTCCTTGATTGCTCGGTTGCTGATCTTTTCAAAACACCAGAAGAGCTCCTTCAGTCAGCCCAGTACTCCAGGCAGGCTGAGCTTGCGAACTTTGCGCTGGATGTCCCTTCCCAAATAGCAAGGCTCTCTGAGCAAATCATTTTCCTGACCAAGTTACTCAACAAAGATTCAAACGTTGTATGAGCTTTCGGAGCTACCCAGGGTCATCTTCCCCTGTCACAGGTAGGAAGCTCTCTACCGTATCCCCAAAACTGCGAACCCAAGCCGCAAGTTCCGGCTCACTTCTCGTGGTTATCTCAAGCAAAACACCTCCATCTTCCTGCTCGGCAAGTCGTTGTGTGTCAGACCAGATGCGTTCCCGTACATAATCGGAGGCACTACCAGGTCGGAATTTTATGCGGAAGCTGCGTGGTTCATGCCAGGGCAGACCAAACATACCAGGATCTCTCTCAGGCATATCAAAGGGCACAGGCTTGTTCGTCTGAATCACATCCTGTATGCGGTGAACTGCCAGATTGGTGAGATGCTTCATCGCCTTGAAGTCTTCAGTGACGCTGGCTCCCAAGACGTATAGGGCATTGCTCATGCTGACAATTCGCTGAGGGGCGAAGCGGTGCTCCTTGGGCTCTGTTCGTCCAGCGGCCTTGTAGCGCACCAGACAGATGAGCTTTTCATCAATGGCCTTGACCAAACAATCCAGATGGCCGAAATGTGGAGAGTAGTCTATTTGTCCCTTTCCGTAGAAGACGAACTGGGGACGCTGGCATTTCTCACGGTCGGCATATGCTGTGTCTGCCATCAGCATGGAGAAGTTGAAGATACTCTCGTCTACTCGTTTTTTGATCTGCTCCGGTAGATAGGGAGTAGCCAGATCTCTGCATATGGACAGGTAGCGTAGCTCCTCAAAATCGAGTCCCAGACGGCTCCGGGATATGGAGCGGATCTGATACCACCTCTTGTGACCATCCAGACCAGTGACAAGATTTGCTCCTATGACGCCCTCGATTTCACCGACCAGGCGAATGATCGTCTGCTTTGAGCAGCAAAGCCATTCACTCAGGTCAGCCTGATAGTGTCTGCGTCCATCAAGCATGAGGCGCTGGAAGAGGCGAAGCAGCTTGTTGCCTCGGCTGGCATCATCAATTTTCTGCATCAGCGAATAGCTCCATCATGCGAAAATTACGATATATCAAATTGTTAGAAAAAATCATGGCGATTTGAGCCCCAGTTTTGGTGAAATCCATATCTAGAGTCGAACCTACACGATAGAAATTCCGCTATACGGAATCTTTCTGTGGGTAGACAAAAATTTTTCAAAAAATAATTATGCAAGTGATTCAAATAGGTTAATGATAAAAACACCCGAAGGAGGTTCTCAGGCTGAAAAATCTCACTGAAAGAAGAAGAGAGGGGAAGCCGGGATAGACTGTGCCACAGAGGGAACCTGCCAATAGATCCATCTTGGCCCCGACTCCTCAGTGCAAGAGTCATTTCTGAACAACAATGCTATTGACACTCTTTCTGAAAAAACTCACGTTGTCCAGACAAAGCTGTTTTTATTCCATTCAAGCTCTACGGTATATTTCTTAGCAAAAAGCTATTGATACAATGTTACGAGGGCCGCAAGATATCATGTGGCAAGAACGAGGCCCTTCAACAAGGGGGGAAACATGGCAATCAAATTTACGAACGTCGTTGTACAAGGACTGCTTATTGCCAGTCTGGCTTTGCCATCCGCTGCCCTGGCTCAAGAGCAGGGAAGTGAGGAATTGGCCCCTGGCTTTGATGCCTGCATGGGACAGGCTACCGCTACGGTTGAGATGGTGAATTGCCTGAACTCCGCTTACGAATATTGGGACGGCATCCTCAACAGAAACTACAGGCAGGCAATACGAGACTGTGCTGATTCTGGAGAACCTGAGTGCAAGAAGAAGCTGCAAAAGGCACAAAGGGCATGGATACAGTACAAAGAGGGTATGGCTGACTTCATCTACTCCTCTACGGGTGGAACCATGAGCAGCCTGCATGCTGCGAGTTTTCTGGCGACAGAAACCAAGAAGCAAGCAGAGCTCTTGTCAGGGAACATGGATGAATAGCATTCAACTTGGGCTCTATCCTTAGGAGGTGCCAATGTGTTTCTATCGACTTAAGAATATTCAAAGTAAATATATTGTATATTTTATATTATATATTTTTTTATGTCTTATAATGTGTTCTTGTGCACATAACTCCTCATTTAGTTTAAATACACAATCTCTATTTTCTCCACAATTTAGTATAAATAATAATGATAAATTTTTTATTGCACCTGATAAATCATTACAAAAAAACGATTTAGTTTATGAAAATATAAAAAATTATGTTTATTATGTTTTTAAAGATCTTGGTTTTCACGTTGTAAATACACTATCTGAAGCAAATCATTTGGTAACTATTAATTATATTCAAAAATCATTTAAAGAAACTAAATATAATGCAATTCCAAAATTTGGAATAATAAATTATGAAACACAAAATAATATATTTGCTGCAGGAACAAGAAATAATTTTATAATTCATGGGCAAACAACATCAAAACCAGTTTATGGATATACTGGAACTGAGCTTTTTTCTTATATAGATATACAACATTATAATGGTGTTGGAGTAAAAGTTTACTCTATATTAAATAAAAATTATAAACTTATTAGTGATATAGCTATTATTTGGGAAGATTATACTTCAGATATATTCAATCGTATTCATCTAGCAAGTATCGTATTGCGTGATGTTCTCATTGCTAAGACAACTAGTAGAAGAATATACACGTTCAAATGGGAAGAAAATAAATTGTCTGCCTTTACATGGGCTCCATGGATGTGATCACGCTAAAATTTTATATCTCTGTAAACGTGAATATGGGGTAATTACTCAGCTTAAATGAGAGATACGATAGACACTGTCTAGCCTAATGTGGTCAAAGGTTGGCTAGAGGACGACTTTTGATGAACTCCCTTTGGATTTTGTCAACACGACCTAATCCAATAGACGGGTAGTTCAGAAATATTTCCATTTTGATTTGAGAAAACAGGGCAGGCTGTGGTGCACAATCCACGACCTGCCCAAATCCAATTTCACATGACTGATGTTTTCATCTGCTAAATTAATTCAATTTGCTTGATAAGCTTGTTTGCACCTGCTCCTGTCATATTTTTTAACGATACTCCATTTTCTCTAGCAAATACTTCTATATCTATACCTTTCTTCTTGCACTTATCTGAAATCATATTTTTTTGCTTTTCAGATGCAGGTTTTGAACCTCCACCATTGAATCTGTTTTTATCCTGATTACTGTAGTTATTTGTATTCTCAATGACACTAGATTTATCAATTATAGTATTGCTATTTATGTCTTGATTATTTTTATTTTTCAAATACGACATCTCTATTAGTGCATTTTTCTTTGCATTGCAGGAAGCTTCATCAATAGTTGATCCTTCTCCAATAGAAGAAGCTTTGAATTTTTCATCGATAATTTCTGCACTACAGATAATTTTCTGTTGATTATTTTGCTGGATATTACCAACGAAAGAAATGTTAATAGTATTCATGATTTCTCCTTGTCTTGTGTTGAAAAAGAATGAAAATAATAGATAAAACAAGAATAGATGTTAACGCACCTTGGTTCGCAGCCACTCCATAAAGGCTTCTCGTGTGTAGCCAATCTTGTTGCCCACTTTGACCTTCTTGGATGGACCTTTGCCTAGACTGTCTTCATTGCTCATGGTTTTGGCACTGAGGAGCCCTCCTATAACCTTCGATGCATATTCCCTGGAAAAGACAGGTGGTAACGTTTTCTCGACTTCCTTGAAAAATTCGTTTTCCTTGCCACGGTAGAAAAAATCACCAAAGTTGACAGAATCATGTGGATCATTTGGAGCATTTGGGTAATCAGAATAATCAGGATAATTGGGATAATGGTTCATGGTGCACTCCTGCATGGGAAATTGTGTGTCCCGCGTCTGTAGGTCAGGGCAGGTAAATTTGGGATATCTCCCACATCATAGTAGCTCGGTGTAGAATGAAAAAAGGAGGAGAATGTTAACCACTCCCCTCCTGCAAACCTACGATGGCCCAGATAGCCCCCACGGGTGCTGTGCTCTGTATGCAGAAAATGGCGATTACAAGGCCGAGAGAATCGGCCATACAGCGCTCATAAATCCCCTCAAAGCTGCTCTCCTGGGGTATACTACTGGCACCTGTGTTCACCCCCAGATGCCCGATAGCTCCATGAAGCATCTGAGCTTTTCATGCTACGGACGACCTAGCCCTTTTTCTTCCCCTTTAAACGGCTCATCCCGAAATCCCTGAGACCGTCCTTCGGCTCTCCCTTGCCGCTGGGTTTCACCATGTACGATATCTGCCTCTGCACATGCTCTGGAATACCCTCGCTCCTACGAAACACCTCGCCATTCTTCCTGTAGCTACCGTCTGGATTCTTGTTGCAATGATGGATCAACCCTGGCTGATTGCTGCCAATAGTCTTCTGCCAAAGCTCTTCTGCCTTGGAAAAGACCCCATAGGGATTCTGTATCTTGTGACCGTTCATCAAGAGCATGCCGTGACAATGCGGTGTTTCGCTTCTCTCCTGTTCTCTCGTCCACATATAAGCCGGATCTAATTTCTTCCGTTTGTAGTGCTGGATAAGCTTAGCCATGAACTTGGAGATGTCGTTATTGTCTATAGTGCTTACTTGCTCCTTGTCGTTTGCAAAATCAGTTTTGTTCATATCGCCCTTATCCTCCTGAAAGTCCTGGGGGTATCTGACGTCAAATCGTATGGGCAGAACCTTGGAGTGCCTCTCTAGGTACTCTTCCAAAAGGGCCTGTGCTTTTTGGTAAAGCTCAGGCATCACAGGGTAGGCGTTCTGACTGTCCTGGTGACTGTTCGGAATGGACGGCTTGTTCTGCTTGTAGTTCGAATTCATAGTAGTCTCCTATGAATAAGGTTTAAGGGTGGAAAAGAAGTCCCTCTGCCTGTTTGCATAAGGACAGGGATATAGCCAAGAGGTCCCATGTAGCTGGTTCTGTGCTTGGTGAGGACAGAAATAGTGCTCCAAGGAACCTGTGAAAGCTGAATGAGTGAACAATCATTTTGGACTAGATGTGTGGTGCTCCAGTCCAGCTGTGGTAATAGCTTTGTGCTGTGTCCCTGACACTTAATTGGTGCTGTATATTTTCTAGAACACAGTGTGTTGTGGATATGGTTTCAGTGTGGATAAAATGTGTTTATGGAGAACAGTTGTCTGGTCATATATCACATATGAGTATGTATGGTGTTCATAGATAGATATGACACATAACTTCATTCTATATGAATGTTTTTGAAGATTAGAGGTATGTATTAGGAGTAATGTGTATATTAGAGTACTACCATGTACCTACACTTATTTCGTGAGATATAGGATCTAGTTAAATGATTTAAACGTCATTAGATAATAGTTTTTGTCATATTATGAGTGAATGAATTAACTCTTTTTCTATACAACAAAAAAATAAATTTTTCTGTCTACTATTAATTTCTCGGTAACGCTTTAGCACCATCACTAATTCCGAGCATTGAAGGAGCAGAATCGCTACAGCTTGTTTGGTCCAACGCCTTTTTAGGCAGGCTTTCTTTCCATCGCTTCTTTGTAGGTAAGGAATTTTACCCCCTAAACGCAAAAAAAATGCCCTCCAGGAAGGAGGGCAGACTAACTAATGGGGTAACCCCTGACCGAAAATAGGACCAACAAGAGTTCTGCGCTGTGGACTAGCAAAAAATTAGGGGGGAGGCAGCAGAATGATGGCCTACCCCCTAATCAGTGTTTCCTCAGAGGGCATCCGGAGCTTCGGTGAGATTAATACCCTTCCTCGACGAGGTGCAGGCAGAGAGCTCCTATAGTGAACAAGCGTATTGTTTCCTCTGCATATTCGGTGCATACGCTGGACATACGTGTCGCTTTCTACAGAGATTCTGTGCCTTGCGGCAGGAATACGTATCCCTTGCATCTTGGAATTGATTTGTTGCCTTGGAGATTCGCCACGTTTGCTCTTCAGAATCGATGGCTTTATGACGTAACGCAATTGGGTTTTGTATTTATCCAATGATTACAATATGTTAAACTAGTTTCAGTTTCTGTGTTTGAGCGTTTAGAGCATACTTAACGGAGCTCGCCAAAATAGCCTTCAAACGATGCGTCATGCCACCGGGGGAGAACAAGTTTTGAGTAGGGAACAGAATCGTGACAGGTCTGTGGAGACAAATTGCCAAATGGCTGTCCCCAAGCTACGCAGCGTGCTAAGTCTCTTGTCTCCCCTTTCGGGTTTGAGGCTGAGAAATTCTATATAGCCCCTACTGAGCAGGTATGCAGCTCTACCTGCATACCTGCCCGATATTGAAGGAAGGACTTTGGGGCTACTTAGCTACGTAGTAAGTGCTTTTTCCTTTTGCTCTATGAGAGCGTTTTCTCTCAATTCTTGAAGCAATTTTTGTACTTGTGATGAGGAAAGTTTAAGAAATTCTTCAAGGTACTTCCGTGTAGCTTGGCATTCACTATTCTTTATCGCCTCCAATACTCGCAGAGCGTTTGGACTAGGCTTGTACTGAGAGTGTTCCATGACGTTGCCCACAATTTCTGAAGACGACTCGACTCTTGGTTCCGAGCTATCCGACTCCATCTCCTGAGTAGTCGAGTCGGAGGGCAACATAGAAGTGTCTTTCGGCTCTTGTGCGGACGGCTCAGCGCAGGTAGATGCATCTAGGGCTTGAGACTTTTCCTCAGCCTGGTCGTTCTGTTGATCAATGGATGACGTCGTCCAGCTTCCTTCCAGAACGCAGAATTTGCCATCCCTGAAAGCAGCCGTGATAGTGGGCATATTTTCACCCTTCTTCCACTCGGTGACTTCTAAAGTGATAGTCAGTTCCTGCGATTTTTCCGTGTTATCTAGAGTACATTTATGAATTTTAAATACATTTTTACTCAATGATTCTAGATCAACACTGCCAATCGATGATGTTCCATCCTTACCAGCATGATGAATTGTAACAAGTGCAACATTTCTTTTTTGTAAGTCACTTCCGAAATTTGTGACTATTCCTGGGTTATGGATTGCATTTCTACATATTGACAAGATATTGTCTAAGAATACGACTTCAATATCTTCGCTGTCTATGATGTGTAAGATTTCGTCCCTATGTTTTACAAAATCTTTTGTGTATATATACCTAAACTTGGGGGTGATGTCTTCTGGATTAAATCGGCTGCACATCTCTTTGAACCCATCCTTTCCGGCTTCTCCATCAAGATACAGTATCTTCCTAGTCCGGTTCGCTTTGAGGCCGAAAGTTTCACCACCTTTTGATAATGTAAGCGCCAGAGAAACGCTGAGTGTCGACTTGCCTGAGTTTGATTTGCCCCATATCAAAGTTTGTGAGTTCCCTGTAATGAGGCTATCCCAAGACAAATCAGATCTGATTTTTGGTCCTCGGCTCATTAGATCCACTAAAGATACAGAACCTAAAGCAGAGTCCATATCTTCGCTAATATCCTGTTCCTTCTTGGGTGATAACTTATCCCGCCACACGCGATACTCTTCGAGACTAAGCGAATCGGCCATCAACCTGTGAATGAAACTCGACACTATCTCCAGATTTTGTACGCAATCGTATTTTTCTGCCCTGGCAGCCATAATTCCATTAGATTTTGTAATATCTTTTTCATATTTATTACTAACAATCCATGGATATATTCTAATTGAATTTGGATGACTGTGTGTCTGAATTTTTTCAATCCACTTGTTTAACTGACTCAAATCTTCATCTTTAATTGAAGGAATTAATATTATATTTTTTAAAAATAGTGTAGAATAATCAATCTCTTCAATATTATCATAACCACCAAAGCATCCTGAAATAACAAAATCCTTATATCGTTCATATAATCGAGCTTCATCTGACTTTTGAAGCATAAAAAATAAAATATCTGGATCTAGGAATAATATAATATTTTTTCTATGTTCTTCATTAATAATATCGAAATTAAATAGATGTGGGTTAACATAAGTTCTGCCAATCATATATTTATTATTTATTATTGGGCAAATAACAAATATATCAGACTCTTTTTCTGCTGAAAATTTCCAAATTTCATAATTGCAATTTTTATTTTTTTCTCTACATACAAATGAAATATTATATTTTTTTTCTGATGAAATAAATGTACTAGGGAGAATAACCTCTATATAGTTTTTATTTTTGTCATCACTTATATTATTTTCATTTTTATCATTACTTATATTGTTTTTAGTTTTGTTATTGCTTTTTCTGCATTCAAATATTTTCTGAGGATCTATATTGAAAATTAATCCTAAAATTCGTGAACTAATTGTTGTATTTACTCGATAGTTATCTGAAATATATTTTATTATACCTTTTTCTCGTATTTCAGTAAATATATATGGGTTTCTATCAATTCTATCAATTTTATTGTACCATGGTAAACGCTTTATAATAGATAATTGTTGATCGTAATTTAATTTTTTCCAATATATTGTTATAATTTCTTTAAATAAATCTATTCTAGCTGTGCTAGCTGTTGATAAAAAGTAGTTAGGTATTTCATGAATCCATTGTTTCTTAAAGTATGATTCTATTGAATAAATGTCTGCGTAATAACATTCATTGTTATACATGATGATAGACCTCCTAAATTTTAAATAGGAAAGTACGACATAAAAGCTATTTTTTGTCAGGGAGATAGAGAAATATGTATTTATAGGTATCAGCTTACTGGAAAACAAACAAGTTTGAAATCTAGGGTAGGCGAGTTTACCCGCCTACCCATGCTAGAAGATACAGTGGGCATTGTAACTATTCAATTGAGCAATGAGTTCCCTCTGTCCTATCATTGGTGCCATTTGTTTCTGTTTTCAGTTTGTCCAAGTAGTCGCTCCATGCCTGCATCATCTCCTTTCTCTGGGGTAGCCACTGGGCCTGGTTGTACGCTGCCCTGGTTCGATCCCTGTCCATGTGTGCCAGTTGCATCTCAATCAGATCGCTGTTGTAACCCATCTCGTTGAAGCAGGGTAGAGGCAATGCCTCTGAATCCGTGGATGCTCATTTCTTCTCGGGTATAACCAAGGCGCCGTAGGCCGTTGAGCAAGGTCACATCGGTGATGACAGAGCCTCTGGAGTGGGCTGATGGGAAAAGATACTCTCCACCTCCTGTCCAGTCGTGTAATTCCCAAAGGATTGCTTTGACCTGCCTGGACAAAGGGACAATGTGTTCACGCCGCATCTTCATAATAGAGGCAGGGACAGTCCACATGCCCTTTTCCATATCGATATCTTTCCATTTTGCAAGCCTGAGCTCTTTTGAGCGCATACTTGGTGCTTGTAAAGCCAGTGTACGAGTCAATCGCCTGCAAAAGCAATCCTATTTCCCTGGTGGTTGTCAGGCTAGCTCTGTGTTTCACTTGAGGGCGATCTGGAAGAATCTCTGCCAATCCTTGGGATACGTCATATTTGATGTATCTCATAAGCTTTGCATAGCGGCATATTTTACTGGCAATTTGAGCTACTCTATGTGCCATTTCGTGCGTGTCATGCATGTGCTCCATGCTTACTCACAAAGTGGTGAAATTCGAGCTCTGCAATGGGTATATGGCCTATGTAGGGGAGCAGGTGTCTCCCATTCTCTGCCTTTTTGCCCTGCGAGTTTTGTCTGCCAACCTGAGAGTCTTTTTTGTCATGACATTCGATTTTTCGGAAAAAGTCAGCATTTTTCAAGAGTGTTAGTAGAGCTTTTAGATGTTCTCTTAGGGGGATCGGATGAGAGATGAGAGTCCACTGAATGCCGTACGTACGCTATTCTCGACCGGAGCTGTTTAGCAGCTCCGGTCGGCAGCGCTATTTGGTGCTAGATCTATTACCTCTGAAGTATATCATCATAAAATTTCATCGATGATGGCTGTTTTTTTGAAGGTTTGCGCAGGGATGAGATGTGCATAGCGCTCGGTCATGGTGATACTTTTGTGCCTCATCAAATCCCGTAACTCGTAGAGTGTCACTTTCCCAGATTGGGCCAGCCAGCTGGCAAAGGTATGCCGCAAGGTATGAAACCAGACTCGCTTACGAAAATCCCTTTTCCCTTTTTCTTGTGGGGTAGCTGGATTCCAGCCCAATTCCACGCAGACACGCTCAAATGTGTCGCTGATATGGGTCATTTTGCCTCCATGCCTGTCTGGAAAAATATATTCTGATGGCTGTCTGCCGTAGGCAGCCAGTTTGTCTATAACTTGTCTGGAGACATGTAGAGCAGTACGGTTGCCCCCTTTTTCGGTAATCCACAGCACTCCGGCATTGATATCGATATCTGCTCCCTGTAGGCGAAATATCTCGGTGCTTCGCAAGCCAGTTTTCAGGGAGAGCCAAGCCATGTCGTGCAGGACAGGACTGCGCTTCTGCAATTCTACCAAAAGGGTTTTGGCTTCTTCTGGAGTCAAAAATCGTTCACCCTTGTTCTGAGGGCGTGGCATAGTCAGGCGGTCACGTCCGAAAGGGTTTACTCCTGTCCACATCTCCTGCTTGATGGCATAGAACACAGCCGCCCGGCAGGTAGAGAGTCGTCGCAGGACAGTTGCTGGGGCCAGACGTTTGAGAAGTTCGTTTTTGATTTGCTGTATCTGCCCAGCTTTTATCTCGGACAGAGGCATTTTACCTAACGTATTTCTAAAAGTAACATCGTATCCATTTCGATCTCTGCTATCACCACAGCTTGTATCGGCTGCAAGGTATGATAGGTAGAGCTCTACAGCATCGTTTAAAGTATAGGTTTGTATAGTGGTTACTTGAGGTATTACAGCTAAGTGTTCCTTTATGTTGGAACGTTTCCGTTTTTTAGTTGGCGTAGCGCTTAATTCTGGAATTTGTGCTGTTTCTGGGGAAGGAGGAGCCGCTTGACAGGCAGTATCCTGCCTAGTCAAAGATTCCTTGGTATGTGCTAGATAGTCCTTGCGCGCCTGTACAGCTTGTTTTTCGGATATTCCTTCGCTCAGCCAGCCTACCTTGATCCACTTGAGCTTGCCCTCGATTCTTACAGAGAAGACGTAACAGCGGTCGGGCCGACCATTGAATCTGTTTTTGGAGGATTCTTTCCAGTAGACGCCTGGGTAACGAGCAGACTTGATACGTTCCTTTGCCATAATGACTATCCTCACGAAAGATTGGATAGTATTGCCAGAGCAGGGCAGCCGCATAAGGGGAACGCGCCAGGTTACCCAAAAGTTACCCAAAAGTTACCTAAAAGTTACCACCACAAAAAAAAGGGTTACGGCAGTACCGTAACCCATTGATTTCCTTGGTGGAGAAGAGGAGATTTGAACTCCCGACCCCCGCAATGCGAATGCGATGCTCTCCCAACTGAGCCACTTCCCCACAGAATTTGTAAAAAGAAAGGTTATCCTGAGATGGATATGAAGTCAAGAACAAAAAGAGCTGAAAAAATGATCTGCCGAGGGGGACTGCAGGCGATGCAGGGCCAGCACAGGAGAAGGGGCCTGCCGGACCGGGAGAAAAGAAGCTGCGGTAAAGACTGAATTTTGTCCATGATGAGCCCTGCTCTGCTCTTGGCTAGGGCCAAAAAAAAGTGTATGTGCTCTGAGCTTTCGTTTTGTCGCACAAATACATGGCGAAGCCTCATCCCTCTTGTCCCCCGAGTACATTTGATTGTGCGTGTCCCGGCCTTTTCGCTGACAGGCCCCAAACGCAGTACTGGAGAGTCTGTTTCGTGAAGGAATATAGAGATCATTATTTTCTGAAGGCCAAGCAGGAAAACTACCCTGCAAGAAGCGTCTACAAGCTCAAGGAGCTGGATGCCCGCTTTCATCTGTTTCGCAAGGGGATGCGCGTGCTGGATCTGGGGGCTGCACCGGGATCCTGGTCCCTTGGCGCAGCAGAACGGGTTGGTCCTGGCGGCCTTGTCCTTGGCTGCGACATTCAGGATACTCGAACGGTTTTTCCTCCGCAGGTCACCTTCATGCTGGAAGATGTCTTTGACAGATCTGCGGAATTTGAGGCCAAGCTTGATGAGATAGGCCCCTTTGACGTGGTCATGAGTGATATGGCGCCAAGCACGACAGGATCGAAGTTTACCGATCAGTGTCGTTCCCTTGAGCTTGCCAAGGAAGCGTTTGCCGTTGCCCTGGCACGGCTGAAACCCGGCGGTTCCTTTGTCGTGAAGATCTTCATGGGGCCCGACACGCAGGAGCTTCTGCTGCCCATGCGCAAGGCTTTTGCCACGGTCAAGACCTTCAAGCCGAAAAGCTCTCGGATGGAAAGCAAAGAAACATTTTTTGTGGGACTCAATCTCCGTGCCGATAGTGCGGCACAGTCCCAAAATTGAGAGGTATTTTATGTCTGGTCATTCCAAATGGGCAAATATTCAGCATCGTAAGGGCCGTCAGGATGAAAAGCGCGGCAAGCTTTTCACCAAGGCTGCCAAGGAAATCATCATCGCTGCCAAGGGCGGTGGGGATCCTGCGGGCAACTCCCGCCTGCGTGCTGCTATTGCTGCCGCCAAAGCCATCAACCTGCCCAAGGATAAAATCGAGGCTGCCATCCGCAAGGGTACAGGCGAAGACGCCGGCGGCGATCTGACCGAAGGCTTCTACGAAGGTTACGGTCCCGGTGGCATTGCCATCATGGTGGAAGTGGCCACGGACAACAAGAATCGCACTGTTGCCGATATCCGTCACCTGTTTAGCAAACACGGCGGATCTCTTGGCGAAAACGGCAGCGTGGGCTGGATGTTCGACCGCAAGGGTGTCATCTCCATTGACCGCAACGCCTATGACGAAGAAAAGATGATGGAACTGGCCCTTGACTGCGGCGCAGACGACGTCATTGAAGAAGAAGACGCCTGGACCATTCAGACCAGCATGGAAGATTTCGCTGCCGTGCGTGATGCCATGGAAAGCAAGGGTGTTGTCATGGAGTCTGCCAACCTGGCCATGGTGCCCCAGAATCTTGTCGCCGTGGACGCCGCTGTGGCCGAAAAGGTCATGCGTCTTATGGACGCCCTGGACGACAATGACGACGTGCAGAACGTCTACTCCAACGCCGAATTCCCCGAAGACATGTCCGAGGCCTAGCACTGTATGGAGCCCGTTACTGTCATAGGTATTGATCCGGGCTCTGTACGCACAGGCTGGGGCGTCGTTCGTACCTGTGCTTCGGGCTATGAACTTGTGGACTGCGGGCTCATCAAGACAACGTTCGGCCAGTCTCAGGAGTTTTCCCGGCGTCTGGCGCACATCTATCACGAGCTTGTGGTTATCCTGGGCAGGTTGCGGCCTGAGGAGGCAGCCATAGAGCAGGTCTTTCAGGCCAAGAATGCCGCCACAGCCCTCAAGCTCGGTCAGGCACGCGGTGTCGCCGTGGCCGCCTGCGCGTCTTTCGGGCTCAGTATCAGCGATTACGAGCCGACACTTGTCAAGAAGACCCTTGTGGGCGCTGGTGCAGCCGAAAAGGAACAGGTGGCCTTCATGGTGCGCTGTCGACTCGGGATTGCTCGGGCCGACTGGGCTCTGGATACCTCCGATGCCCTGGCCATTGCCCTGACCCATCTGACCATGCGCAGGTATCAGGCCCTGAAGCAGGGGCTGCAAACGTCATAACGCCGCACCAGATTTGGCAAAAAAAGGTCGTTCTCTTTGGGGGATGGCCTTTTTTTACGTTCCCGCTTTGTGCGCAAGCCTTGTTATGCGAGTTTTTTGCGATCTGTTCGGTACTTTTTTGTCTGGCACGGTTCAGGGAGGGTGAAGTCCATGCACTGGAGCAGGTTTGTGAAGGCAAAGGCTGCCTGCGCCTATTTCTTTGTCTGTCCGGGGCTTGTCTACGGCTCGTTTACGGCCCGCATGCCGGCCCTGAAGGCCCAGGTTCAGGCCAATGAGGCCGAGCTTGGCCTTGTGCTGCTCATCTTTGGCTGTGCCGGCTTTGTCGGACTGCTGCTCAGTGCACCGCTCATACGCCGCTTCAGCAGCCGTCTTGTGGTTCGCCTGAGCACCCTGTCCCTGCTTTGCTTCCTGCCACTCTGCGCTCTGGCCCAGTCGCCAGTGATGCTTGCCCTTGGCTGTGTCTGCATGGGGTTATGCATAGGGCTTGCGGACGTGGCCATGAATACGCAGGCCATACAGCTGGAACAGCGCTTTGCCGTTTCCTGCATGGCCGTCATGCACGGAGGCTACAGTCTTGGCGGGGTGCTTGGTGCCGTGAGCGGAGCGCTTTGTGCAGCTCTGAACCTGCAGCCTGTGTGGAACTTTGCCCTGGTAGTGCTCTTCTATGCCCTGGCACGGCCCTGGGCTGTGTCAAGGCTGCAGAAGGATCGAGTCCTTTGCAGGGACACCTCGAAGGACAATTCAGGGGGCAGGAGGCGTTTTGCCCTGCCGCCCCTGTTCATCATTTTGTGCGGGCTGACGGCTGCCTGCGCCTATGCTGCCGAAGGCACTGTGGGCGAATGGGGTGCCCTCTTCCTTTTTTCCGTGAAGGGGGCGGAGGAAGGAACGGCAGCCCTGGTCTATGCCTGCTTTTCCGTGTGCACGGTAAGCTGCCGCATGGTGGCAGACCTTGCCAGAACGCATTTTTCCGACTTCGCCATTGTCTTCGGCGGAGCCCTGCTGGCCGTCCTTGGCATGAGCACGGTTCTTTTGGCTCAGAGTCCCGCGCTCTGTCTTGCGGGCTACAGCTGCATGGGCCTTGGCATGGCGCCCATAGTGCCCATCTTGTTCAGCAGGGGCGGCAGCGTTCCGGGTGTTGATCCGAGCACGGCCAGTGCCGTCATCTCCGTGCTGGCCTATGGCGGCCTTTTGCTCTGTCCGCCGCTCATAGGAGCCCTTGCCCATGCCCATGGCTTGCAGCAGGCGCTTCATGTGCCCTTGGTCCTGTGTCTCTTTCTTGTGGCAGGGGCCTTCCTCTTCAGGAAGAAGAGAGGATAGAAGAGAGCTTTCCTTGTCCATGCAACAGGGGGATCGGCTCGTGGTGAAGCCTGGTCCCCGTCCTGTTTTATGACGGAGTCTTCTTTTTTCTGCGGGCCTGCCAGCGTTCCTGCAGTCTCGCAAAGATCTCGGGACAGAACTTCATGCCCAGGGGCACAAAGGTGGCAAGGAACAGAAGGCCTGCCGCGGCAAGGCCTGCAAAGGCGCCGAGAATGGGGGAGACGGAATCCAGCAGCGGATGGATCCAGTCATCCAGGAAAAAGCCTCCGGCTATGCCTGGCAAGGCACAGAGCGTGGACTTGCAGGCTGTGACGAGAACGCCGCTGAAGGCGGCACGTCCTTCCCTGCCAAGCCACAGGACCACAAGCACGATACTGTAGAGGACGAGACTGACCGTGGAGGTCAGGGCCACTCCCCAGGCGCCCAGGGGTACGGCAATGTAGGCATAGACGGGCAGGAAGACGAGGGTGAGGATGGTGCCGGATACGGCCGGTGTCAGTGTGTCCGTCTGGGCATAGAAGCCCCTGGTCAGAAGCTCTAGCAAAACCCAGAAGGGCGAGGCACACAAAAGTATCTGCAAAAGCGGTGCGGCCCGGACTATTTCCACTCCTGTCATGCGGCCGCCGAAGAAGAGCAGGGTAAAGGTCGAGGGCGCAAGAACGGCAATCCACAGGGCCAGAGGCAGGATCAGGGCAAGGCCTGTGCGCAGGGCCCTGGCCAGCACCTCGAAAAAGGCCTGCTTGTCACCCTTGGCCAGCAGGGAGACTAGGAAGGGGTAGGAGGCAAGAGCCGCAGCCTGGCCCACCATGGCCACAGGGACCTGGGCCACACGCTTGGAATAGTTGAGCAGGCTGACGGAGCCGTCTCCTGTGAGAGAACCGAAGATGCGCAAAAACTGCTCGTCCAGGGCGGTAATGGTCTGTCCCAGCATGAGCGGCAGAGCCAGGAGCAGAAAGCGCTTGCACAGGGGATGGGAAAAGTTGGGTCTGAAGTGAAAGGATGTCTTGCGGACCATGTGCAGGGGCAGGATCAGGGTGCCTAGGGCAGCGCCAAGGACCACGCCTATGCAGTAGCCGCTCATGCCCTCCACAAGACCTGCCCAGGGCAGGCTCACGCCGAAGAAGATGATGCAGCCGTTGTAGATGAGCGGCGCCAGAGCCGGAATGGCAAACTGACGGCGCAAAAAGAGCAGGGAGGTGACGCAGGAGCCAGTGAGGAAGAAGAACTGGGCCGGCAGGGTGATGCGCATGAACACCTGCAAGCGGGCCAGATCGGCGCCCTCGAGCCCTGGAGCAACGAGACGGGAGAGGGGTGCTACGAAGATCATGGCCGCCGTGGTCAGGAGCAGGGCGGCAAGCCCCATCCAGGTCAGCACCGTGGAAAAGAATTTCCAGCCGTCGGCCTCGTCCTCGGCAAAGCGCCTCGCCAGGAGCGGCATGAGGGTGATGCCGAGAAAGCCGCCGGCCAGAAGATAGTTGATGAGATCCGGCACGACAAAGGCGGCAAAATAGATGTCGGCCTCGTTGCCTGCGCCGAACTGCCAGGAAATGACCTTGTCGCGCACAAGCCCCATGAGTCTGGAGAGGATGGCGCTTGCTGCCAGGAGAAGGGCTGCGACGCCCATGCCCTGCGATTTGGACAGTATGCTCATATGTGCCTTGGGGAGTGCGGACGGCAAAAGACTCCTTGTCCTGCCTGTTCCGGGGAGGAATGTCTGCAGGGGAGCCTTTTGCAGGAAAGGTTGCGTCCTGGGGGATTAGTCCAGGGAGTGAAGACGGAAATTGATGTACAGCCTGCCCATGTCCACGAACTTCAGGGAAACACGGCATTGGGCACCGGGAAGCCAGCGCCTTTTCTTGTGTCTGATGGTCCAGAGATCCCGGGATCCGTCATAGGCCATGCGATAGGGTTCCTGCAGATCTTCGGCACGGATTAATCCCTCTACCGGAGCATCGTCAAGCTCAACAAAGATTCCCAACTGTTCTATGGAGGTCACTGTTGCCGACAGCTCCTCCTTCCTATTCCGGTTCATCATCCACAGGCAGGCAAGACGCTTGTTCATTTCCCGTTCGCAGAGCTGTGCCTCCCGTTCCGCATCATTGAGCATTTGTGCGGTACGCATGAGCCTGGCGCCGGCAGGAATGGGGTCCTGATTGCGGCCAAGGGCTTTTTTGAGAACCCTGTGCACGAGCAGGTCCGCATAGCGGCGTATGGGGGAAGTGAAGTGGCAGTAGGCTTTGGAGGCCAGACCGTAGTGGCCGGCATTGACGTCGCTGTAGCGGGCAAAGGAGAGCGAGCGCACGCACAGCCTGTTGACGATGTGTTCAAAGGCCGTTCCCCGGACTTTGGCTATGATGGCTGGCAGATTCACGGAGGAGAGAGGCCGTTCCATGAGCCCCAGGGCCTGCAGTTCCATGCGCAGTCTGAACAGCTTTTCCTCGGGCGGGCAGGGATGGGTGCGGTAGAGGAAGGGCAGCTCTTTGCTCTGGAGAAAGTCCGCAACAGCCTCGTTGGCAGCAAGCATGAACTCTTCGATGAGCCTGTGCATCTCGTGACGAGAGGATCGCTTCAGGGACGTGATCAGTCCCTCGCTGTCGAAGGTGGCCTCCGTATCCGGCAGGTCGAAATCCAAAGCGCCGCGCTCCATGCGCCGGCGGTACATGAGCCTTGCCAGGGTCAGCGCACGGGTGAGCATGGCGACGACATCTTGCCCCCTGGTTTGCTTCGGGCTGAAGCGTGCACAAAGAGCCTGGTCGTGGTCCAGAACCAGGGATCTCGCCTCGTCATAGGTCAGGCGGGCGGCAGAGCACAGGATGCCTTCGGCAAAACGTGCCGAGCGCACCTCGCCTTCCCGTGTGCACTGAAGGCGTGCCACCATGACCAGGCGATCCTGGTGGGGCACGAGGGAACAGAGGTTGTGCGAGAGGGCAAAGGGCAGCATGGGCGTCACGGAGGTCGGAAAGTACCAGGAGTTGCCCCGCTGCAGGGCTTCCATGTCCATGTTGGACTTGAAGCGGACATAGTGACTCACATCGGCTATGGCAACAGCGAGCACGAAGGATCCGTCACGCTCCTCTTCCACGCAGATGGCATCGTCAAAATCCCTGGCATCGGCGCCGTCAATGGTGACAAAGCACTGCTCCCTCAAATCCAGGCGTCCTTCCCTGTCCTTGTCCGAAAGCTCTTCTGGCAGACGTCGGGCCTCGGCAAGAACGGCATCGGGAAAATCCCCAGGCACGGAATGGCCCATGCGGACAAGATATTCCTGTTCGGAGATGGAGAGAGGCAAGCGTGGTGCCTGCTCCATGTGCATCTCCACAGAGACACGTGTTCTGCCTCTGGGATAGAGCAGGGCATGGGCAGACATGTTTTTGGGGATTTTTTCCAAAACGGAGCGGAAACGCGCAAGGCTTTCCGCATCCAGACGGAAGGAGCGGAACAACCGGCCTGAGGCCACCTCCAGGGAAAAGGCCTCGGCGCCCCAGACATTCACGCGGCGGATGAGCATCTTGATGGGTTCCGTGGTCCAGGCAAGAATGCCTGTGCATTCGGCCCAGCGATGCTGCTTCGAGGACCCTCGCCCCTTTGCCTCCTTTTCTGGCAGAATTTTGAGGCGAAGCCTGTCCCCAGGCAGCAGGGGCTGGTTCAGTGCGTCGAAGGAAGCGATCTTTGCCTTGCTGATGCCAGCCTCATTGGGATCCAGCTGGACACTGTCCAGCTCCCCTCCAGGAGCATAGGTGCCGCTGACGTAGAAGGCCTGACCTTTGTTCTGTTCGGCGCTTTCGTCGCTGTCCTCTGCCGCCAGCCGGGAGCCGTCCCAGTCAATGTCCATGTCCAGGGCGGCATACAGACTGTCTCTGCCGGAAGAAGCGCCGCTGAAGACCCAGGTCCTGTTTTTGCCCGTGCGGACAAGGTGCTGTTTGACCAGGGTCAGGACCAGGGTCTTCAGGCGTTTTTTGGCACTTGTGTTTTTCGCCCTGAAACGCTCGTAGAGTGTGGTCAGATTGGCAGGACCATGGGCTTCGAGAAAGCGGCAGACAGCAGCCTTGTTCACTGACGTGCACAGGCCATAGCGGTTCCCGTCATAGCAGACAATGTCCCCGCTGCACCGGAGCATGTCTTGCAGTACATCCCTGGCCATGTGGGGTTTTATTCCCGGCAGTGCCTGCAGCACGATGTCCTGCAGCGCCTCCCGGGTAATGCCTTCCTGCCCGGCGATGGCATTCGTGACAATATCTCGAATCTTGCGTTCCTTTTCCCATTGGTTACTCAAAAAGTAGTCAGGCATTATATCCACTGGCACTGTTCTTGCCTGTTCAGGCAGAAGCAGCCCACCTCCTGTGATATCGTTACTGTTAAGGGCGGTCAGTCCCGGCAGCGTCCTGTGCACAAAGCCCTGTCTGCCTGGCCCCGAGCATCCTGTGCAGGATGCACAAGACCCGCAGGAAAAGAGACATGAAAAAACCGCCATACAAATGGGGCATTCGTATGGCGGTTGTCTTCACATCAGATGAGTATGCAAGCCTGCCGGTCTTTTGGGCAGGATCGTGCGCAAGTGTGGGCTGGATGCTTCCTTTCCTGCCTGCGGGCAGGGGCGGCATCAGGCCTAGTCGCTGTTATTGCCACCGAAGAGGCGCAGCATCATGAGGAAGAGGTTGATGAAGTCGAGGTAGAGCGTCAGGGCACCAAGAATGGCGCCGCGACGGATGGCCACGGCATCATCAAGGGGCGCAGAGGCGCCGAACTGGCGCAGCTTGTTGGTGTCGTAGGCGGTAAGGCCGGTGAAGATGATGACACCGCACACGCTGATGACAAAGTCCATGGCGCTGCTGGCTAGGAAGATGTTGACGATGGAGGCAATGATGATGCCGATGAGTCCCATGAACAGGAAGTTGCCCATGCCTGTCAGGTCACGCTTGGTCACGGTGCCGTAGATGGACATGGCCAGGAACATGCCGGCCGTGGAGAAGAAGGCATTGGCAATGGAGCCGATGGGATAGACGATGAAGATAGAAGAAAGTGTCAGGCCGGTGAGCACAGAATACAGCAAAAACATGGCTGTGGCCATGAAGGCGGACATCTTGTGCACTGCGGCGGACAGGCCGATGACAATGCCAAACTGGGCAACAATCAGGGCAATCATGACAAACATGTTGCCAAGAAGGGCCTGCTGAATGGCGGGGCTGCTGGCAATGGCCAGGGCGACACCGGCTGTGACCACAAGGCCTGTGGTCATCCATGTATAGACATGGCGCATGTACACTGATGCGACGCTGCTTACTTTTGCCTCAAGAGTGCGAGAGGTCTGCATTATAATCCTCCGTATACTGTTGGCACCATCAGGGTGCTTTGCATGCAATGTTTCGAGAGTGGGACAGGCCTGGAAAGAAACGGCAGGCCGCCCGGAAAGTCTCTGCTCCCGGGCTTCTTGACTCACTGCCTGTAATAATAGGAAGAGTTTTTGAAAAGTCAATGAGAAGCATGGGCAGGGTCAGCAGTTTTGATAAATTTTTTTTATGATTCAAAAGTGTTACAGTCATGTGTCCGCTGTTCCTTCAGGGCGTGCTCCTTCTGTCTTGCCGCCTCTGTTCTTCCGTGCTAGCCTTATCTTTCTGCAAGGGAAAAGGGCCTTCTGCCCCCATGCTTCCCCTGCATTGTTCACCTACTACTACTGATGACAAAAAGGAGGCAGCGTACTGCTTCTGCTGTCCGCAGGAGCCCTCGCGCTGAGAGCGGATGAAACGTTTAGTGACTCTGATGGCCGCGGTCCTGGTTCTGTCTGTGCTGTTCTGCACCCGCGGGGTGCAGGCTGCCGCAGATCCCATTGTGCAGATTGAAACAAACATGGGCAACATTGTGCTGCGTCTTGACGAACGCAGGGCACCCATTACAGTGGCCAATTTCCTGCAGTATGTGCGTTCGGGCTTTTATGACGGCACGATTTTCCACAGGGTCATCAAGGGCTTCATGATTCAGGGCGGCGGCCTGACGCCGGAACTGAGGGAAAAGACGGCTCATGCCCCCATCAAGAACGAGGCCTCTGTCAGCCTGCGCAACAGGAAGTACACCATAGCCATGGCTCGTACCTCTGCCCCCAATTCCGCAACTTGCCAGTTCTTCATCAATACCAAGGACAACCGCGGCCTTGATCCCGACAGGGCCCAGGACGGCGTGGGCTATGCCGTCTTTGGTCGCGTGATCCAGGGCAAGGAAGTCGTGGACAGGATAGAGAGCGTTGATGTGAGCAACAAGCACCCCTTCTACAAGGATGTGCCTGTGAAGCCTGTCATCATCAAGACCGTCAAGGTGCTTGGCGACAGCAAGTAGTGCCCTCTTTAGGATGTGTGAAGCTGGCCCCAAAAGGACCCGGGCTCGAAAAAGCTGGTCTGACTGCCCCCGCAGCGAGGGCTGTCAGGCCAGCTTTTTGAGTATTCCGGCCGCAAGAATGCGGCCCATGTCATCAGAGATGGCGGCTACCTGTCCTGGCGCGGACAGAGATGTGGCCTTTTTGCAGAACACATCAAGGCCTTCGCCTGTCAGGCGCACCTCTGCCTCCATGGGGGCCTGCCTGTAGCGAAGGCGCACGGTGCAGCGCCTTGGCAGCTCGTCTTTTGCTATCATCCAGTTGATGTCTTCAATACGGGCTCTGGTGACCTGGGTATGCTGCCTGCTGCCCACGGTCAGGACATTGGCAGCCCTGTCCTTGGCAAGAACGTAGAGCGGCTCCTTCCAGGCAACGCCAAGGCCCCGGCGCTGGCCTTCCGTGTACTGCCATAGGCCCTGATGTCGGCCCACGACCTGGCCCGAATCCACTTCCACGATGTTTCCCTCGGAAAGAGCCCAGGCTCTGTCCGCAAAGCCCGCAAGAAAATCTCTGTAGCCCTGCTGTGTCGGAGGCACAAAGCAGATTTCCTGGCTCTCTCCTGGTGCAGGCACGCTCAGCCCTTTTTCGGCCACAAGGCCGCGGACTTCTTCCTTGGTCAGGTCCTCCAGGGGAAAGGCCACTCTGGAAAGGATCGCCCTTGGCACAAGGCCAAGAAAGTAGGATTGATCCTTGGCCGTATCGCGGGCGCGCCCAAGCATGGGGGCAGACCCTGCATAGGGGTGTGCCCGGTCAAGATGGGCATAGTGTCCGGTTATGAGCGCCTGTGCCCCAAGCCCCAGGGCCCCTTCCAGGATGGCGCCAAACTTGATGGCCCTGTTGCAAAGGGCACAGGGATTGGGGGTAAGACCTTGCAGATAGGCCCTGGCAAAGGGCACAATGACAGAGTCGCGAAAGCGCTTTTGCAGATCCAGCAGATGGAAGTTTGCTCCAATGCGCGCGCAGAGAGCGGCCAGAGCCTCGATGGTCTTCTCCTCCTGTCGGAGGCGCTCGGGCGTCTCTGGAACGAAGAGCCGTGCGTGCACGGCCAGGACGGGCCTTTTGGTCTGCAGGCAGAGCAGAAGGGCGCAGAGGGAATCCACACCGCCGGAAACGGCAACTGCCAGAGGTCCCTCTGGCAGCTGCTCGGAAAAGGAAACAGGATCAAACATGAATCAGAGAATCTGTTCCAGAAATTGCTTGAGGCGCGGGTGCCGCGGTGAGGAGAACATGCGCTCCGGCGGTCCCTGCTCCAGAATTTGCCCGTGATCCATGAAGATGATGCGGTCGGCCACCATCTTGGCAAAGCCCATTTCGTGGGTCACGCAGCACATGGTCATGCCTTCTTCGGCAAGACTCACCATGACGTCGAGCACTTCGCCCACCATTTCCGGGTCCAGGGCCGAGGTTGGTTCGTCAAAGAGCATGATGGTGGGCTGCATGGCCAGGGCCCTGGCTATGGCCACACGCTGCTGCTGACCACCGGACAGCATGGAGGGGTAGACCGTGGCCTTGTCCGAAATGCCCACCTTCTGCAGAAGTTGGAGGGCTCGGGCCTCGGCATCCACCTTGCTCATGCCGAGCAGGGTGCGCGGCGCCATGGTCAGATTCTGCAGGACCGTCTTGTGCGGAAAGAGGTTGAACTGCTGGAAGACCATGCCCACGTTGCGGCGCAGCCTGTTGAGCTCGTGCTCGCGGCAGTGGGAAATGTCCTGGCCAAGAATGGAGATAGAGCCCTTGTCTATGCTTTCCAGCCTGTTGATGGACCGCAGCAGGGTGGATTTGCCCGACCCCGAGGGTCCTATGATGACAACACGTTCCTTGGGCTGAACATTGACACTGACATCCTGCAGTGCAGCAAGCGGCCCGAAGAACTTCCAGACATGGGAAATCTCGATGATGGGCTTGTCTTCCCGGGGCTCGGCAATACTCTTACTTTCTTCGGTCATAGTAGTTCAACCTGGATTCCATGATGGCAACACATTTGGAAAGAAGCAGGGTTATGATAAGATAGACCAGTGCGACAATGGTATAGGTCTCGAAATACAGATAGGTCTTTGCGGCAAAGCTGCGGCCTCTCTGCATAAGGTCCGGCATGGCCATGACGGACACAAGGGAGGTATCCTTGAGCATGGCTATGCATTCGTTGCCCACGGGCGGCAGGATGGTGCGCCAGGCTTGAGGCAGAATGACGTAGAACATGGTCTGGAAGCGGTTGAAGCCCAGGGAACGGGCGGCTTCGGTCTGTCCGCGGGGGATGGCCATGATGCCGGCCCTGAAGACTTCGCCCATGTAGGCGCCGTAGCAGAAGCTGATGGCGACAACGGCACTGGTCAGGCTGGAGACCTGCAGAAATTTGGACAGGGCATAGTAGATGTAGAAAATCTGCACGAGCAGGGGAATGCCGCGAATGATTTCCACATAGGTGGACGCCGTGAGGTTGATGAAACTGTTGCGGGAGATGCGGCCAAGACCCGTGATCAGTCCCATGGGGACGGCACAGCAGATGGCCAGGGCCGTGACTTCAAAGGTGACCAGGATACCGTCTGGAAGGAAGGTCAGGACATCAAGATAGGGTTCCGGCCACATCCAGCACAGGAACATCAGCGTGAAGATGGCACCGCACAGGGAAATGGACCAGGCGGAGATGAGCCGCTTGCTCCATGGCTTGGGGATGAGGGGCCCTTCCGTCACCAGGATGATGTTGCCTTGGCTCTCCTTTTCTACATGCTTTTCGGATTCATCAGGCATAGCTTTTCCAAATAGCGTTTTGCTGGATTGGGCTGCACAGGCAGCACGGTTTCTTGCCATTGACAGACGCAACTACTTCATTGCCGGCCCTGAAAAGGCAAGGAGTTTGTGGCCGGCTGGGCGGAGAGCGCAAGGAGGAGTGTCTGTGTGTCCCTATTCCCGGTTCTGTCCGCAGGAGGCCCTTGGGGCTCGCAGGGACAGGGCTGACTCTCTGAAGCAGATTTGTATGGACAATGGCGCATCATCAGGCATGGGGCTTGATGATACGCCAGATTTTGCTTGAAAAAACGAAGTGTTCCGGAAGAGCGTGCTTTCGGGCGAGGTTCTTCCGGAATGGTATAGCATCCGAATGTGTCAGAACTACTTCAGACCGCCGAGATGTTCCTGCACCACGCGATCATAGCCGCCATTTTCCCTGACGAGCTTGATGCCCTGGTTCAGCTTCTGCAGCAGTTCCTTGTTGCCCTTCTTCACCACAAAGCCGTACTGCTCAGGCTGGCCGAACTGCATGGCAATGCGCAGCTTGTTTTCGTAGTCCTTCTTCTTGTTGAGGTAGTAGAGGGCCACGGGGCTGTCACAGGCAACGGCATCGATACGGCCGTTCACCATATCCTCAAGAGCAAGACCCACGTCGTCGTATTCGCGGATCACGGCGCCGACCTTGAGCTTTTCCAGGGCCATGATGGAGCTGTTGCCAATCTGGCCGCCGACCGTCTTGCCCTTGAGCTCTTCAGGCTTGCTTAGCTTGGAGCTGGCCGGGGTGAGGATGGTGGGATAGAGATCAAAGTACGGATCGCTGATATCAAAGGCCTTGGCGCGTTCCGGGGTGATGCTCACTGCTGCGGCAACAATGTCGTACTTGCCAGCAGCCACACCGGCAAAGATGCCGTCCCAGGCAATGTTCTGCACTTCGACTTCAAAACCGCAGGCCTTTGCGATTTCCTTGATAAGCGAAGGGTCAAAGCCTACAGGCTGCTTGTTGTCGTCCAGATATTCCATCGGGGGGAAGGTGCAGTCTGTGGCAACAATGTACTTTTCTGCAGCAACAGCCTGGGATCCAACGCTGAGCAGGAAGACTGCCAGCAGGGGAAGAAGGAGTTTTTTAAGCATGTGAACCTCCGTGAATAAGGTAGAAAACATGTCCTAACAGTGTAGACTCCCCCATGCCTTGGGTCAAGGAAAGATCCGGCCGGAACGGGTGCGCACTGCATTGTTGAGGCGTTTTTTTGCTTCCTGTCCCTGCGCGCTTCCCTCGAGGCCGTGTGAAGGCTTCACAAGGGGCCCTCTCTCGGATATTGTCACACAGCCCCGCACTCTGTCCCCCGGCCCCAGGACCATG
Source organism: uncultured Desulfovibrio sp. (assembly GCA_944327295.1). Taxonomy (GTDB): domain Bacteria; phylum Desulfobacterota; class Desulfovibrionia; order Desulfovibrionales; family Desulfovibrionaceae; genus Desulfovibrio. The sequence continues at coordinate 28,765 of CALVHF010000161.1, forward strand.
CAGGCATGCGTCCTTCCTGCTGTCAGGGCCGGCATTGCGGGCATGCCCCTTTTTCCCCGTCCGGGAGTCTCTTTGGGCCCTGCACCCTTTTGTGCGGTGCCCTTGTGTCCCTGATTTCGGGAGAAGAAGGTTTCCATCGAAAAGAACAGAATCGTTTCATCCCTAAAAATACCACGGAGGCAGCGTTTCCCCTGTACAAAAAGAACACAGGGAACTGCTGAAAGTTATGAAAGTCATCATCATGTGCGGCGGCAAGGGTACAAGGCTGCGCGAAGAAACAGCCATCAAGCCCAAGCCCATGGTTGAAATAGGCGGCAAGCCCATACTGTGGCATATCATGCACATCTACAGCCGTTTCGGCTTCAATGATTTTATACTCCCTCTGGGCTACAAGGGCGAGGTCATCAAGCAGTACTTTGCCGACTATCACCGCAGGCATACCAACTTTACGGTGTCCCTGAAGACCGGTGACATCATCACGGACAAGAGCGACATCGAGGACTGGCGTGTCACGCTCTGCGACACGGGCGAGGAGACCCTCAAGGGCGCCCGTCTCAAGCGCGTGGCCAAATATATTGATACGGACCGCTTCATGGTGACCTATGGCGACGGCGTGTCGGACATCGACATCAATGCCCTCATCTATTTCCACGAGGAATCCGGCTGCATAGGCACCTTTACCGGCGTGCGCATGCCCTGCCGCTTCGGGGCCGTGCGGACCGACGATGCGGGCAAGATCCTCTCCTGGGAGGAAAAGCCCGTGCTCAACGAGTACATCAACTGCGGTTTCTTTGTCTTCAAGCGCGAATTCCTGGACTATTTGAGCGAGGACGAATCCTGCGACCTGGAGAAGGAGCCTCTGCAGCGCTTGGCTGCCGAGGGGCAGCTCTCCATGTACCCCCACCCCGGTCAGTGGCAGTGCATGGACACCCTGCGGGACAGTCTGCTGCTCAACGAACTGTGGAATTCCGGCAAAGCCTTCTGGACAGGAGAGAAGTAGCGCATGTTTCACAATGTCTACAAGGGCAAACGCGTCTTTGTCACGGGACACACGGGGTTCAAGGGCTCCTGGCTCTGTGCCTGGCTGCTGAGCCTGGGTGCCGAGGTCACGGGCTATTCCAGGGACATTCCCACCCAGCCCTCCCACTTTGAAGCCATGCACCTTGGCGAGCACATTCGCGATCTGCGCGGAGATGTGTGCGACAGGGATCGTCTTGTGGCGGCCATGCAGGAGGCCAAGCCAGACATCGTCTTCCATCTGGCAGCCCAGGCCCTGGTGCGTCTGTCCTATGACAGGCCCGTGGAAACCTTCGAGGCCAATGTGCTTGGCACCCTCAATGTGCTTGAGGCCGTGCGCAGTACCCCGTCCGTGCAGTCCCTGGTACTCATTACCTCGGACAAATGCTACCGTAACGACGAGCAGGTCTGGGGCTACAGGGAAAACGACCACCTGGGCGGCTTTGATCCCTATTCCGCCTCCAAGGGCTGCGCCGAGATAGTGGCCCATTCCTATTTCAAGAGCTTTTTCGCACACAATGGCCCTGCCTGCGCCACGGTGCGCGCAGGCAATGTCATAGGCGGCGGCGACTGGGCCCTGGACCGCATTGTGCCCGACTGTGCCAGAGCCTGGGCGAAGGGCGAAGCCGTGCGCATCCGCAGCCCCCATGCAACCCGTCCCTGGCAGCTTGTTCTGGAACCCTTGTCCGGTTATCTGTGGCTGGGCGCCCTGCTCTGCGAAAAGGGTGTCAGCCGTCCCTTCGAGCTCTCTGGCGAGGCCTACAACTTTGGTCCCGGCGCCGAGGTGAACAATCCGGTGAGCGACGTGGTCCGCGGACTTGCCAGGCACTGGCCCGACTTTGCCAGCGAGATGGACGAGAGCGAACAGGTGACCCGCAAGGAATGCACCCTGCTCAAGCTCTGCTGTGACAAGGCCTTGGCCTATCTCGGCTGGAAGGCCACGCTGAACTTCGAGGAAACCATACGCTACACGGCCGAATGGTATCAGCGCTACTACCGTGGCGGCGGCAGGGACGAGAGCATGCTCTCTTATACCCTGGGCCAGATTTCGGCCTATGCCAATGCGGCCGCCATGCGCGATCAGGTCTGGGTCGGTCAGGAGGCAGATCGTTCATGAGCGAGGGCACAGTGCACGCAACCACCATCATTGGTGCGGACTATATTGATTTGAAGGTCATAGACACGCCAGGCGGTGCTGTCCTACACATGCTGCGTCCTGCCCTCGGCCTTCTGATCGGTCAGGAAGGCTTGATGCATGTGGGCGAAGTCTACTTTTCCGAAGTCCTGCCCGGTGCCGTCAAGGCATGGAAGCGCCATGCGCGGCAGACACAGCACTTTGCCGTGCCTGCGGGCAGGCTCGGTATTGTCCTCTACGATGCCCGCGACTCCTCCCTGACTAGGGGGGGTGTGCAGAAGCTTGTCCTGGGACGGCGTGATACCTATGCCCTTTTGCGCATACCCTGCGGTGTCTGGTACGGCTTTACCGCGCTCGGGGAAGCGCCTGCCCTCATCTGCAATGTCACGGATCTGCCCCATGACCCCGAAGAAGGGGAGAAGATGGATCCTGCCAGCGACAGGGCTCGTGCCATTCCCTTCAGCTGGAAGCATCCCGACTTTGCCTGATTGTTGTCGTACAAGGAGAAGAATACAAAATGGATGCCGGCGAACTGTTCACCAGGGCCCTGGCTGGCAGACCCGAGTCTGCCCCGCAAAGAACCTGGAAAATGCTTGCCAGAGCCTGGTGGCGTGCCTGCAGGCCACCCTTTTTCATCACTGCGGCCATTCCTGTCTGCGTGGGCCTGGCCTTTGTCATGCGCACAGGCCACCCGCTGGACGCATCCCTCTGGCTGCGCTTTACAGGTCTCCTGCTGGGCTGCTTTTTCGGACTCACCATAGCCAATCTGGCCAACGAGCTCTTTGACTATGTGCTGGGCGTGGACGACCGGGAAGAGAGTATAGGCGGAACCGGCGTCATTCAGAGCGGCCTCATTTCCTGCCGCGAGCTCTTCCTTGGCGTGTGCCTCTTTGTGGTGCTCACCCTGGCCGTGGGGCTTGGCCTTGTGGCCAGCCTGCCGGCGGACCTGCGGCCCGTGCTCATCCTCCTGACCCTTTTTGCCGTGGCTTCGGCCGTCTTCTATGTGGCCCCGCCCATACGCTACGGACACAAGGGCCTTGGCGAGGTCATGGTGGGCATCAACATGGGCTTCATCATCGTGGGCGCCTCGGCCACCATTCTCTCCCAGACCTTTGACATCCGTTCCCTGGCCGTTGCCGTGCCGGTGGTGGGCATGGTCGCAGGCATTCTCTACTATCAGAGCCTGCCGGAAATTGAGACCGACCGATCTGCAGGCAAGATCACCCTGGCCAACATCCTGGGCAAGGACCATGCGCTCCTTGTCTTCAGGCTGTGGTGGCCGGCCATCTGGCTGTCCATGGGCAATCTCTGGCTGTGCGGGCTGGCCGGCTGGCCCGTGATCTTCTGCCTTGTGGCCGTGCCCCTGTGGTGGAAGGCCCAGTGCCTCATAGCCGAGCGCGGGGACGGCGACTGGATCCCCCTTGATGCCCACGGCTATCTGGTACGCCTGTGCTACCTCATCTCCGGTGCAGCACTCATCTCCGGAGTGGCCTGGCATTAGCAGCTCTTGTTCTTTCATGCCTTCATGCAAAAGCGCCCTGTGGAAAGATTTGTTTCCACAGGGCGCTTTTGCATGGCTGGAGATACAGGCTACAGGGAGGCCAGGCCCCTGATGATGCAGATGCCGCCGGCAACGGCAATGACGAAGAGCAGGATACGCCGGAACAGCGTCTGCGAGATGCGTTTTTCCAGGGGTAGGGCAACCACCATGCCAAGCACTGTGGCAGGCCCTCCGAAGAGCACATGGGCGAGAAGGTCCATGTTGTAGAGGCCTGCCGAAGCATGGGCCACGCAGGTGATGAGGCAGGCAATGAGCGTGAAGACGTTCATGGAGCCCAGAGTCTCCAGCTGGCTCCAGCCGGCGTAGAGGGAGTAGATGGCCACGGGCGGATTGCCAAAGGAAATGGAGGTATTGATAAAGCCTGAACAGAAGCCTGCCAGGCTGCCCGAGAGCAGGGTATCTCCCCTGGGCGTCGTGACGGCGTGGAAAAACTGCCACAGCACAAAGAGCACCATGATTATGCCAGCGGCGAGCTGCAGGACTGAAGTTGGGAGCACGAGCAGGATAGCAAGGCCTGCCAGGGAGCCTGGCAGGGCGCCGATGATCAGGAACTTCAGTGCCTGCCAGCGGGTGTGCCGCCAGAAGACCCAGGCTGTGGAGGCGGAAATGATGGCCACGCAGACGCAGGTGGCAGGGACAAGGGTGTGCGGATCCATGGATCCTGCCACGATGGGGAGGGCCACCATGGCAGCTCCCATGCCGCTAAGGCCGTTGACAAAACCGCCCAGAAACCAGGCAAGGGCAAAGAGCCAGAGGGAAAAATCGTCGAACATGGCAGACACCGCAGCCTAGCAGGCAGGCTGGGACAAAAGGGGGAGACAGCAAAAAGGGCAGACGTACGCTGCCCTTTTTTGAAACGCGTTTTGAAGGGGCCCAGGGGGAAAGGTCCGCTGCCTTTTCCTCTGGCCTGAGAGATGTGCCTAGGCCGTGTTGACAAAATCAAAATCCGACAGTGGCAACCGGCATATGCCGATATAAATGGGGCGTACCAACTTCCATTAGAGCTCACTGTTGCACCATGACCCCGTCTGAAATCAGGCCAGATCAGGGCGACACCTAATTTGTCAACACGCCCTAGTAGCCGCCCACAATGAAGAGCGGCACCTGCGGGAAGTAGGTGATGACAAGAAGGACCAGAATCATGAGGCCAATCATGGGCATGACGGCCTTGGCAATGCTGGTCAGGCGCGTGCCGGAAATGCCGCTGGCCACAAAGAGGTTCACGCCCACAGGCGGCGTGAGGAAGCCGATGGCCAGGTTCACGACGATGATGACGCCAAAGTGCAGGGGCGAGACACCAACGCCCGTGACCACGGGCAGCAGGATGGGCGTCAGGATGACGATGGCTGCCAGGGCTTCCATGAAGGTGCCCACGATGAGCAGAAGGACGTTGATGATGAGCAGGATGAAGAACTTGCTGTTGGTGAAGTCGAGGATGGCGCGGGCAATGGTGCCGGGCACATCCTCAATGGTCATGATGTTGCCGAAGATGGTGGCCATGGCCATGAGCACGATGATGGTGGCAGACGTTTCCGCAGATTCCACGCAGCACTCGCACAGCTTCTTCCAGTTGATTTCCTTGTAGATGAAGACACCCACGATGATGCCGTAGAAAGCAGCCACGGCTGCGGCTTCGGTAGGCGTCATGAAGCCGCCGTAGATGCCGCCGAGCACGATGACGGGCACCATGAGGGCCCACTTGGCATCCCAGAAGGCACGGCCGAGGCTTGCAGCCGTACGATTGCGGGCCTCGCCCTTCCAGTTCATCTTCTTGGAATGGACATAGGAATAGCCCATGAGGACCAGACCGCAGAGGACACCGGGGATGATGCCGGCAACAAAGAGGTCGCCGATGGAAACCTGGGCAGAGATGCCGTAGACCACGAAGGGGTTGCTCGGGGGAATCATGACGCCCAGGGCCCCGGCTGCGGCCACGATGGCGCAGGAGAAGGCACGATCATAGCCGCGTTCCAGCATGGCCGGAATGGTCAGGGAACCGATGGCTGCCACGGTGGCGGGACCGGAGCCCGAGATGGCGCCAAAGAACATGCAGGTCACAACCGTGGTCAGCGCCATGCCACCGTACATGCCACCCAGCATTTCGTCCGCCAGCTTGAGCAGGCGGGAAGACAGGCCGCCTGCGCCCATGTAGACACCGGCTGCGATGAAGAAGGGGATGGCCATGATCGGGAAGTTGTCCAGAGAGGTGAAGGCCACCTGGGAGAGGTACTGCATGGGCAGGGTGTCCGCGCAGATGATGGTGGCAAGGCTGGAGAGTCCGAGACCAATGGCAATGGGCACGCCTATGGCGCACATGGCGACAAAGTAGCCGAACAGAGCGGGCAGGGGATCAATGTAGTCGTAGATGAAGGTCGAACCTGTCACGTAGAGGCTGATCATGACAGGATACATGGGCAGCCCCAGGATGAACAGGCCGACAAGGCCTATGAGGGTGTCCTTGGTGCCGCATTTTTTTGCCTGCTTCCACAGGTCCTGAATAAGACGCAGGCTCATGAGGCCAAAGCCGATGGGCAGGACCAGGTAGGGAATGAGGTAGGGAATGCGGGTGGCTGTGGTGTACTGGGGGTACTGGATGAGCCGTTCGATCTGATCACAGCCTGTGATGGCAATGACAAGGGTCAGCAGGAGGAAGCAGCCATGAACAATGATCCAGCTGATTTCCTTCCAGCGGTCGGGCAGCTTGTCGTAGATGATGTCCACACGGATGGAGGAACGCTTCTTGATGGCAACACACAGGGCCAGGTAGGTAATCCAGATGAAGATGTATCTGGAGACTTCTTCGGTCCAGACCATGGCACCGGCCGTTTCCAGCAGATTGGAAACAATGTAGCGGTAGAAGGTCTGCAGCGTAATGAAGCAGATAATGGAGATCAGGCCGACAACAAGAAAAATCTTTTCAAAGTTCTCGTCCAGCCAGCGCCATATGCTCTGTTGTTCGGTCTGTACGACATCTGTAGCCATGAAAACCTCTCTCGATAACACTTCCTTCAAACGGAGAGCAGAACAGCAGAAAGTGTGAGACCTGCATTGAGAAGTCAGATGGAGATATTGTGTGGATTTTCTGGAGAAAGAGCCTGTCTGTTCAATCCTCTGTACTGTATTGCAAGACTCCTTTGACTGTCATGGCGACATGGCTGTCTTGCGAGGACTGTCTACTTTTCATCTTTTGCCCATCCAGGCAGTCCGGCCAAGAAAGGGAACGACTTGAAAACAAATACTCTGCCAACACAATTTCAACGTGCTCTGGTCTTCTTTTCCATGCACCAGCAGGGATAGTTCTGCACACAAGAATGAAGGGGCCGCCAAGGCAGCCCCTTCATCTTCAAAGGAGAAGCTGTCTTTTCGCTTGTGGCGAAGACAGGGTTACTTCTGGGTGTCAGCAATCATCTTTGTGAGTTCGGCAGGAATCTGCTTGTTGAACTCGTCGCGCACGGGCTGGGTCAGCTTGTAGAGTTCGGCAAATTCGGCATCCGAGAACTTGTGGAACTTGATGCCGGCCTTCACGAAGTCGTCATAGGCCTTCTGTTCCAGGGGACCGGAAATTTCGCGCTCGTACTTCAGGGCTTCGTCGGCAGCTTCACGCAGGATGCGGCGCTGATCGTCGGTGAGGCTGTCCCACTTCTTCTTGTTCATCATGAGAAGATGCATGGAGTAGTTGTGGCGGGTGTCCGTGGCGTACTTCAGGATTTCGGTGTGCTTGGCGTCGTTGAGCAGGGAGTAGGTGTTGCCTTCGCCGTCAACGGTGCCCTGCTGCAGGGCGGTGTAGGTTTCACCCCAGGCAATGGGAGCGGGGTTCATGCCCAGAGCCTTGGCCACGGCCACTTCCACGGGAGAGTCAGTGGTGCGCACCTTGAAGCCCTTGAAGTCCTTGGTGCTGTTGATGGGATGGGTGGCAGACACGAAGTTGCGGTAGCCGAATTCGCTGAACATCAGGGTTTCAAGACCGATGGAGCGGGAGAGTTCGCGGTAGAACTTGCCCAGTTCGCCATTGTCGATGGCATCGTACAGCTTCTGCTGATTCTTGGGATGGGTCACATAGGGCAGGTCCAGAGCCATGTAGTAAGGATGGAAGCTGGCCATGTTGGGGGTAGAGCTGGAGGTCAGATCCAGGGTACCGGCCTGGGCGGCTTCGGTGGTCACGCGGTCGTTGCCGATCTGGGCATTGGGGAAAATCTGAATTTTGATTTTGCCCTTGCTTTTCTGGGCAACCAGTTCGGCGAACTTTTCATAGCCCAGGGTGACGTTGTTGCCCGGAGCCATGGGGTGACCGAGACGCAGGGTCATGGGACGGGCTGCATTGGCGCTCAGGGGAGCAAGCAGCAGACCGCAAGCCAGCAGGGCCAGGGAGCAGAAGAGCAGTTTTTTCATGAAAGATGATGGAACGGCATTGAGGACGCGCATTTGGGAAATGGTGTTCCAGAGAGGAGCTTGTCTCATTTGGGGATGACAGACTGGAAGCTGGGCAGAGTCCGGCAAGGCAGGTGCGAAAGCCTGAAGAGGGTGCCAGCCAGGGAGCTTCTTTAATGAAGCAAAGTCAGTCCCGGACCGACACGGATTTCACAGGCAGGCCGCTTGGCCGGGGCTTGGGGAGGGAACAGACTTCAGGATGCCGGAAGTCCGTTTCCCGTATCAGCGTCTGTCTCCGTGAACAGCAGTTTTGCCTGAAACAGACAATTCACAAGTGCAAGAATTCTCAATGTCGGAAGGGAAGAGTCAAAAAGAGCTTGCAGGAAGTTCCTTGAGAAGATGCAATGTTCAATTTTTTGTCAAAAAGGTTTTTGGTGCAGGACGCATCGTTTGTGCAGAGAAAACGCGGAGGAGTGCGTGCTGTCAGTACAGGAAATGAAAGCCCTGTACTTGGCAGGAGGAGTGGGCTTCCAGCAGAGAAAAGCGCAGAGGGCTTGCCCGAAACTCTGCATGGATCCTGCAGGTTGCCCGAGGAAAAGGTCTTAAAAATGCGACTAAAGTCGCAAATATGCAATTCTCGGCACTAAATTCAAATCATGATTGAGCAAAAATGCAAAAAAGATTTATTGTATTCCCGTTGAAAAATCAAGCATAAATCCTAAGAGTTGAGCAAAAGTAGAACCATACTTTCAGGGGTGCTCAAAAGGATTCCTTAGCAGAAAATTACACTAAGCCTGTGTAGGAGCGAGGTGTGATACGAAGGATCTTCCCACCCAGTCCTCGCAAGTGATTTTGCTTCCATCCTTGACAACACTGTGAAGGATGTGGGCCCAGAGGCGCTGGCACAGCGTTTTTTTCTGAAAAACACCACCGAGGACCCTGTCCAGACCGTGCTTTTTCAGAAATTCCATCAGGAACCAGACATCACCAAATGTGGTGTGGAAATTTGGGGCAACAGGCAGCAATTTTGGAGGGAGTCTTGGGTCATCAAGAGCCACCTCCTTAAACTCTCCAGTCGTCGAACAGTTCTCGACCAAACCTCTGAGAGGAGATTGAAAAATACCTAATTTCAAGTTCTTATCAAAGTATACTACCTTGCCGAGACTCTCAATTACTCTGTGTTTTGAGAAGTTGCGAGAGCCAGGAGTGTAGACAGTCTCCATTATCGCTGCTGAACCTGAAAGCACCTCTCCATGCTCATTTCTGACCAGTTTTTGCACCTTGATGAAAGCCATAGTCCCCCAAAGCGAGTATGGTTCTCAGTAGAACCATATTTTTCATAGCATTTACGGCAATGGGAGTAAAGTAATTGCTTGAAAAAATTATAATTTCGTTGAAACGATAACCGTATGGTTCTACTTTTACCAAACTCTTAGGGTATACTGTGTAAATTCTGTTTGGAGATAGGGGGGTAAATTGTCATCTGCTGGCCTAGCAGCCGGTCGAATCCATAT